>JASJAY010000024.1 GCA_030066775.1 Planctomycetota bacterium | reverse complement strand
TCGATGTCGATGCCGTGGAACCAGTAGGCGAATGCGCTGTCGATCGTGACCTTCGCACCGAGCGCGTCGCCGATCTTGTCGGCCACCATGCCTTGGACGGGACCGATCGAGAGCGCGAGCGGCGCGATGAGCAGCAGCACGAGCAGGACGATGCCGATCTTCAGCAGGCGCCGCCGCCAGCGGCGCGGGGCCGGCGCGTCGGGCTTCGAGGGGGCTTCCGCGTTGGACATGGGCGGTAGGGTCGCATGGCCGGCGGGGGGGCGAAGCGCGGGTTGCGACGATCAGGCCGGTGCGGCTAGGTGGCCTCGTAGCCCGCGGGCGGCGTCCCGTCGTCGAAATGGACGGCCAGCTGGCGCGCGACGCCTTCGTCCAGGAACTCGAGCTCGACGCGGACCACGCGCCCGTTCGTGCGCGCGCGCCCCTCGAGCGGCTGGTTGTAGTCGTCCAGGATGGGGTGGTCGAGCACGGCCCGCTCGCCCTCGAAGACGGCGTCCTCGAGGTCGGCGATCTGGACCAGGGCGCCCATGCGGCCGATGTTCTTGATCCGCACCTCGATCTCCCGCCCCTCCGAGAGGAAGAGGCGCCCGAGCCAATCGACCGGGAGGCGCTCTGCGCGGCGGCGTTCGGGGACCGACATGGCCTCATGCTACCGGGAGGGGGCCCGAGTCCCTCGCGCCCGCTTGCGGCGCGGGGAATCGCCCGACCCGGGAGAAACAAGGCACGCGCCGAGCGGCCGTCCTCTACGGTCCCGGCATGCGCCCGCACCTCTCGCTCGTCTCCGGCTTCCTGATGGGGTCGGCCGATGCCGTGCCGGGCGTCTCGGGCGGGACGATCGCGCTGATCCTCGGCATCTACGAGCGCTTCATCGGCGCGCTCTCGACGGTGATCCGCTTCCCCGCACGGTTGCGCAGCCCCGAGGGGCGCACCGCGCTCCGCGAGGCGTTCGCCTTCCTCGTGCCCTTGGGGATCGGCGTGATCGCCGCGTACTGGCTCGCGACGCGCCTGCTCGTCGGGCCCGAGGAGTCGCCGGGCTGGCTGCGCCAGGCCGAGACGGCGCCCTTGTGCTACGCGTTCTTCTTCGGGCTGGTGCTGCTCAGCCTGCGCGAGCCCTGGCGCCGGATCCGCGAGCGCCATGCGAAGCAGTTCGTCGCGGCTGTGCTTGGGGCCGCTGTCGCCGCCGGCTTCGTGGGGCTGCCCTACGCCACGGCGGAGCCCGCCCAGTGGATGCTCCTCTACGGCGGTGCGCTGGCCATCTCGGTCATGCTCCTGCCCGGTGTGAGCGGCTCGCTGTTGCTCGTGATCCTCGGCCAGTACACGACCGTCGCGAAGGCGGTCCACGACAAGAACCTCGCGGTGCTGGGGATCTTCCTGTGCGGCGTGCTGATCGGGCTCGTGCTCTTCGTGCCGTTCCTGCGCGCGCTGCTCAAGCGCCACCACGACGTGACGATGGCTGCGCTGACGGGGCTCATGGCAGGCTCACTACGTGCGCTCTGGCCGTGGAAGACGAACTACGAGCCCAAGCTCGGGCCGATGACGAACACGGGGGTCGGTGACGACCTCTTCTACGTGATCCTCGCCGCCGGCCTGGGCGCGCTCACGGTGGTCTTCCTCGCGTGGCTCGAAGGGCGCATCGAGCGCGCGAACGGAACGGACGCGGGCGACCCTACGTCGTCGGCTTGAGGTCGAGCAGGCGGAACTCCGGCGTGCGCGTGCCGCGCCACTCGTTCACGATCGGCGTGACGGCGATGTCGAGCGGCTGTCCGGAGGCGACGAGGTCGTAGAGGTCCGCGCGGCGGAACGCGACGACCCGGATCGCGCCGCCGCTCTGCTTCAGGGCGAAGGCGAGATGCGTCGAGGCCTGTCCCATCAGGCGCGGCTCGCCCGCAACGCGGACGCCCTCCAGCAGAAACACGGGCTCCGGGTTCGACGTGCCGAAGGGCGCGAGCCGGTGCACCGCCTGGACGGCGGGCAGGTCCCAGTCGTCGATGCCCGTCACGGCATCGATCGTCAGGCGGTTGCGGCAGCGATCGCCCTCGAGCTGCGCGTGCACCGCGGCCTCGAACGCAGCGCGCATGGGTTCCAGCGCGTCCGAGCGCACCTCGAAGCCGGCCGCCATGGCGTGGCCGCCGAAGCGCTCGAGGTGATCCGCCGTGTCGGCGAGCGCGTCGTGCAGGTTCACGGTGGGGGGTGTGCGGCAGCTGCCGCGGCCGCGGCCGTTCGACACGCCGACCACGGCGGTGGGCAGGCCGAAGCGATCGACGAGACGTGAAGCGACGATGCCGATCACGCCCTGGTGCCAGCCCTCGCCCCACACGACGAGCGCGGGCGGCTTCTCGGCCTCGACGCGCGCCTGCGCTTGGGCGATGGCCTCCTCGAGCACGCCCTGCTCGATCTGGCGCCGCTCGCGGTTGGCCTGGTCGAGGGCACGGGCGCGCGCCTTCGCCGTGTCCTCGTCCGTCGCGGTGAGCAGCTCGATCACCAGCTCGGGGCGCGACAGACGGCCGGCGGCATTGAGCCGCGGGCCCAGCTTGAAGCCGATGTCCTCCGTCGTGAGCGGCAGGGCGCCGACCTTGCTGACGTCGAGCAGGGCGCGGATGCCGGGGTGGTTCGAGCGCCGGAGCGAGAGCAGCCCGGCCGCGACGAGGATCCGGTTCTCGTCGACGAGCGGGACGGCGTCGGCCACGGTCGCCATCGCGACGAGCCCCACGGCGTCACGCAGGAACGCCCGCAGGCGCTCCTCGCCCTCGCCCTGGAAGCGCGCGCGCAGCCGGTCCGCCACGGCCCAGGCCAGCTTGAACGCGAGCGCGCAGCCGCATGGCGCAATGACCTCGTCCTCGCCGGCCTCGCCGCGGTCCACATGCGGGTTCACCAGCGCGCAGCAATCGGGCAGCGTGTCGTCGGGCAGGTGGTGGTCGGTGACGACCACGTCCATGCCGAGCTCGCGCGCGCGGGCCAGCGCGGCGTGGGCCGTGACGCCGTTGTCGACGGTCACCGCGACCTTGGCGCCCTTCTCGGCGATGGCGTCGACGGCCCGCGGACTCAGCCCGTAGCCGTCGCTCTCCCGGTCGGGAATCGACCAGATCACGTCGCCGTCGACGAGCCGGAGGAAGCGCACGAGGAGCGAGGTGCCCGTCATCCCGTCCACGTCGTAGTCGCCGCAGACGGCGATGCGCTCACCGGCGTTGAGTGCCCGCGCCAGGCGGTCTGCCGCCTGATCCACGCCCGGAAGACCCTCGGGAGGGGAGAGGTCAGCCAGACGGGGGCTTAGGAACCTCCTGGCGCGGGACGATGTGCGTTGGCCGCGGATCCACAAAAGGCGCGCAACGAGCTCGGGCAGGTCGAGATCGCGGCGGAGCGCCGCGATCCCGTCTTCGGCCGACACATCGTCGACCTCCCGAATCACCCATTCGGCCTTGCGTACCACCGCGACTCCCTTGGATCCGTGGGGACCCTCGTTGTCCGGTCGCCGGTGGTCCACGGCAGTCGGACGACTCCTCCTTGCGGGTACGATGCCCCGCCGTCGCAGGACGGTATCCAGGGCCAGGGACGGGCTGCGGAGCCCCAACCCACGCCTTGGGACAGGAGACCCATCCGTGCCCGTATCGCTCCCCGCCGTACGCAGGCTGATCCTCGGCACCGCCGGGCATATCGACCACGGCAAGACCGCCCTGGTGAAGCGCCTGACGGGCACCGACTGCGACCGTCTCCCCGAAGAGAAGGAGCGCGGCATGACGATCGACGTCGGCTACGCCGCGCTCACGCTGCCCGACGGCACGGAGCTCGGCCTGCTCGACGTCCCGGGCCACGAGCGGCTCGTGCGCACGATGGTCGCGGCCGCCACCTCGATGGACCTCGCGCTGCTCGTCGTCGCGGCCGACGACGGTCCCATGCCCCAGACGCGCGAGCACGTCGAGATCCTCGACGTCCTCGGCATCACGCGCCTCGTCGTGGCGCTGACCAAGATCGACCTCGTCGACGAGGACACGCGCTTCCTCGCCGAGGAAGAGGTGAAGGAGATGCTCGAGCCGACGGGCATGGCCGGCGCGCCGATCTACCGCGTCTCCAGCGAGACGGGGGAGGGCATCGACGCCCTGCGCGACGCGCTCGTCGGTGCCATCCCGCCCGCCGACGAGGCGGAGCTGCACGGCGCCCGGGCGCGCGTGTTCCGCATGCCCGTGCTGCGCAGCTTCCTCGTGAAGGGCCGCGGCGCCGTCGTCACCGGCATCCCGATGACGGGGCACGTGAAGGACGGCGACAAGGTCGTCGTGCTGCCCCACGGCTGGGCCAGCCGCGTGCGCGGCGTGCAGGTGCACCACCAGCCGGCCGAAGAGGCGCACGCCGGCCAGCGCACGGCGCTCGCGCTCACCGACATCCACGTCGACAAGGTGAAGCGCGGCATGGACATCGTCACCGCGAACACGCTCGAGCCGACCCGGCGGATCGCCGTGCGGCTGCGTGTGCTCGGCGACGTCAAGAAGCCGATCGCGCACACGAGCCGCGCGCGCCTGCACGTCGGCGCCGACCAGCACATCGTGCGCATCCACCTCCCGGCGGCCAAGGCGCTCGGCGCCGGCGAGACCGCCGTCGTGGAGCTCGAGGCCGACAAGCCGTTCGTGACGCTGCCGGGCGACCGCTTCGTGCTGCGCCAGGAGAACGCGCAGGCGACGCTCGGTGGGGGCGTGGTGATCGAGCTGCTCGAGCGCCGGCTGCCGCGCCGCCGGCAGGGCCTGCTCGATACCCTCCTGGCGCGCGTCGCCCAGCTCGACGATCCGCAGTCCGTCGTGCTCGGCGCGCTCGAGGCGGCGGGGGATCGCGGCGTCGCCGCGAAGACGATCGTGGCGCTGTCGGGCGTGCGCCCCGAGGTCGTCTCGCACGCCCTCGAGCAGAGCGCTGACGCCGTACGCGTCGGACGCTCCGACACGTGGATCTGGAAGGCCGCCTTCGAGAAGACGGTCGACCGGCTGGAGGCGGCGGTCACGAAGCTGCACGAGAAGGACAAGGCGCTCGACAGCCTGACCCTCGCCACCGTGCGCTCGGCCATGGGCCGCGCCGAGCCGAACGTGCTCGACGCCGCCCTCGATCGGCTCTTCGAGGCCGGCACGCTCGTGCGCACGCCGGCCGGACAGGTGCGCCACAAGGACCACTCCGTCGACCTGCCGCCCGAAGAGAAGGCGCGCTGCGACGCGGTGCTGAAGGTGCTCGGTCAGCGCGGCGGCCAGCCGCCCGACATCGACGAGCTCGGCGCGATCACGGGCCTCGCCAAGCACGAGCTGAACCGGTCCCTGCGCCTCTTGGGCGCCCGCGGTCTGGCCTTCAAGGCCGGAGACCATTGGTTCGACGGCGCGTGGCTCGACGGCATCAAGGAAGGGCTGCGCACCCTGGCCGGTCAGCGCGGCGGCTTCACGCCCGCCGACGCGCGCACGCTGATGAACAGCAGCCGCAAGTTCGTGATCCCCCTGCTCGAAGCCCTCGACAAGACCGGGTTCTCCCGTCGAGCCGGCGACAAGCGGGTCATCAAGTAGCTCCACAGGAAGCGCGGTCGAGGCGGAGTGCGGACCTACAATGGGCGCATGCCCCGCGCCGCTCTCGCGTTCCTGCTGCTCTTCTGCTTCGCCCTGCCGGCCCTCGCCGACGACGAGACGCCGCCCTCGGCCCCGGCCGAGGACGCCCCGGAGGAGGAGGCCCTCGACGTCGTCACGCTCGAGGGTGGCAACCAGGTCGAGGGCAAGATCGAGTCCGAGACCGAGGACAAGATCACCGTTCGCATCCGCTCCGAGGGCGGCGGCGCCTCGCGCGTGACCCTGCCGCGCTCGCGCGTGCGCAAGATCGAGTACGGCGCATCGAACCCCCGGGGCAGCGGCATGCGCGTCGAGGGTGTCGGCCCGACGCCCGTGCGCGAGGACTGGTTCCTGCTCCAGACGGAGGGGCGCACCGTCGGCATCCGCCATCTGGCCATGTGGGGCTCGGGCGACGCGAACGAGTCCGGCTGGCGCATCGAGGAGACCCTCGAGTACTTCATGCAGAACCCCTACGTCCCGGCCGTCATGATCCGCCGGGTCGAGGAGACGGACCTGCGCTTCGTCCTGCGGCGCACGCTCTTCCGCGAGGAGGGGCGTGAGGCGATCGCCGAGGGCGGTCCCGAGGCCTACCTCAGGACCATGACGGGCCGCGTCGAAGACGGCCTGTGGAAGGGCCGCATGGCGGACGGGCGCACGCACAAGACGAACGAGGTGCTCCTGCCCAGCGAGACGCGCGGGCCCCTGGGCCACCGTGAGTTCATCCTGCGCCGCAAGCGCGAGATCGGCCTGGACGAGGTCCTCGTGTTCGACGGCAAGTCGGGCGAGCTGGTCGCGACGCGCACGGGGTTCGTCGGGCTCCAGCAGCGTCCGCGCACCCAGCCCGGCATGCCGGCTGCGCCTCCGCGTGACGAGCTGCACTGGGAGGCGCGCGGCACGCGCCACATCTCCTGGTACGGCCAGGGGACGAAGGTGGTGCAGGAGACGGTCGCCGAGGGCGTCGTCGCGATTCCCGTTTCGAAGGCCGCGGCGACGGCCGCGCAGGAGAACGCCACGCGCCGCGCGAAGGACCCGCAGGAGAAGCGCATCAAGCTGCCCGAAGGGGGCATCTCCTTCGAGCTGCCCGATCCCTCCTGGGTCTGGCAGCCGCAGACAGCCACGCCTTCGCACACTTCGTGGCGCAAGCTCGGCCGCCTCGAGGCGCCGATCCACACCGCCGACGTGCGCATCGAGCTGCACCCGGAGGAAGCGCTCAACACGCCGGGTCTCGAGACCGCCGCGGCGTGGTTGAAGGAACGCCTCTCGAGCGTCTGCAAGGACCTGCGCCTGGCCCAGAAGCCGCAGGCCCTCAGCGGCGTCAAGGGGGCCTGGCGTGTCGGCTACACGGGCACGCTCAAGGGCGAGTCGATCTACACGCTCGCCGTCGTCGTGGACCGCGGTGAGCGACGCACGCTCGTCCTCGTTGCCTGTCCGAAGGCCTCATGGGAGCAGGCGCGTCCTGCGCTCGAGCGGTTCATCGCCTCGGTGAACCTCCTGTGACGGACTGCGCACAGGTGCCATACTCCAACTAGACCTCCGGAGACGACCCGCCCCGTGGCAACCCAAGCCGACCTCGCGATCGCCAAGCGCCTGCTGTCTGCACGCGTGGTGTCCGAGGACGTGATGCGGGCGGCCTTCGAGCAGCTCACGACGCTCGCCGAGCAGGGGCAGCAGGTCAGCCTCGAGCGCCTGCTCTACGCGCGGAAGATCCTGCCGCCCGGCTCGCTGGCCGTGATCAACGCGCCTCCGCTGCTCGAGACGCAGCCCTTCAAGAACTACGACCTCCTGGAAGAGCTCGGCAGCGGCGGCAGCAGCACGGTCTTCGCCGCCACCTACCGCCCCAACGGCGCCACCGTGGCCGTGAAGGTGCTCGATCCGATCCAGGCCCTCAGGCGCGAGTTCCTGGAGCGCTTCCAGCAGGAAGCCCTCATGCTCACCCAGCTCGACAACGAGAACGTCGTGATGGGCTACGAGCTGGGCCTCGAGGGCGGCTACCACTTCTTCTCGATGGACCTGATCGACGGGTACACGGTGCTCGAGATCATCGATCGACGCGGCCACCTCACGAACGAGGAGTCGCTCTCGATCACGTACCAGACGGCCAGTGCCCTCGAGTACCTGCACGCGTCCGGCTACCTGCACCGCGACGTCAAGCCGAGCAACATCATGGTCGACAGCACGGGCCGCGCGCGGCTGATCGACCTCGGCCTCGTGCGCGACCTCACGGCGATCGCGCCGGGCGCGGAGGGGGAGGACGCCACCACGGTCGGGACGGTGGAGTACCTCTCGCCCGAGCAGGCCCGCGGGCGCGCCGACCTCGACTCGCGCAGCGACATCTACAGCCTGGGCGTGACGCTCTACCACATGATCGTCGGCGAGGTGCCCTTCCAGGGCGACTCCGAGTACGAGGTCATGGCGAAGCAGATCATGGCGTCGCTCGACACGCAGAAGGTGAAGCAGCGTCGCATCTCGCCCGAGATCCACTTCTTCATCACGAAGATGACGTCGAAGGACCGCGAGAGCCGCTTCGAGAGCCTTGCCGCGGTGCGCGAAGCCCTCGCCGGCTATGTCGGCGAGGAGTACGTGTTCGTCGACTTCGGACCGGATCCGGCGCCCGCCGCACCGCCCGTCATGCAGCCGGTGCAGCCCGTGCAACCGCCGCCGACGGCCGCGCCCGTTGCGAAGCCCGTGGCGCCGCCGGTCGCGAAGCCACCGACGGCGGCGCCCGTCGCCAAGCCCAAGGCGCCGAAGCCAGAGACAGAGCAGCCGGCCGCGGACGACAAGCCCGCCGCGCCCGTGCCGACGCGCAAGAAGGGCGCGCCGGTGCCGTCCAAGCGCCGGGGTGGCGGCCGCGGGTCCAAGCCTGCGCCGAAACGCCGTCGCCGCCGCTGAGACTGTTGTGGCCCGTCGCACGAAGAAGCGCACCGAGGTGCCCTGGTATGCGGACGGCCTGACGTTTCGCTGCACGGCCTGTGGGCAGTGCTGCACCGGCGAGCCGGGGCACGTGTGGGTGGACACGGACGAGATCCGTCGACTCGCGCGAGCGCGCGGCCTGTCCGTGGCCCAGTTCAAGAAGCGCTTCGTACGACGTGTCGGCCGCCGGCTCTCGCTGCGCGAGAAGCAGAACGGCGACTGCGTGATGCTCGAGAACGGACGCTGCTCCGTCTACGACGCCAAGCCGCTCCGCTGCACGACGTACCCGTTCTGGAATCCGGTCCTGCGGGACGCGGACGAGTGGGAAGAGAACGCGGCGCGCTGCGAGGGCATCGGGCAGGGCGACCACTACACGCTCGAGGAGATCGAGCAGATCCGCGGGGGCGACCCCACGCCGCTTCAGAAGAAGCACGCGCGCCCGCCGGAGACGCCGGTCGTGAGCCGCTACCGGGACGGCGTGCTGCTCGAGCAGCCCGACGTCACCGGCCGCGAGAGCGACGGCATCGACTGGGACGGGGCGTTCGCCGAGCTCGTGCGCATTTACGCGGATCTCGAACGCGAGCTGCCGCGCTACGAGTTCACCTGTGCCGCGAGCGGGAACTGCTGCGACTTCGACGCCTACGGGCATCGCCTCTACGTGACGACCCTGGAAGCCGAGTACTTCTTCCGGAACGGGCCTGAGGAGCGCGCGAACGACGACGAGCGCCAGTGTCCGCAGTGGGGGACGGATCGTCTCTGCAAGGCGCGGGATGCGCGCATGCTCGGCTGCCGGACCTACTTCTGCGGTCCGTATCCGGTCGAGCCGCCGGACGCGCTCCACGAGCGCTACCACGCCAAGCTCATCAAACTTCACGAGCGCTACGGCATCGAGTACGCCTACCGCGACATCCGCGACTTCGCGAAGGACCGCGACCGCCGCTGACGCACGGCGAGCAGGGCCAGCCCCGTGCCCAGGAGCGCGAGGGACGACGGCTCGGGCACGGGCTGCAGCTCGCTGAACTGCGCATCGATCGAGTCGACGCGGAACGAGACCGTGCCGCCGTCGTCGTAGCCGAAAAGCGTGAACGCGAGCGGCAGCGTCGCCGAGATGTCTGCCGGGTCGTCGTCCGAGCCCTCCGCGGTGAAGAAGTTGTCCGACGTCGTCGACAGGCTTCCGTCCTCGCTGAAGATCGCCTGCTCGCCGTCGGTGCCGAAGAAGGTCAGGTCGACCTCCGTGAACCCGTCGAACGCGACGGAGCCGCCGACGGCGTTCTCGATCTCGAGAGAGAACGCAAGCGACTCGCCGTCGTTGATCGGGTTCGTGCCGCCCTTCACACCCAGGCCGGAGCTCAGCTGGGTGAGGTCGTCGGAGCCCAGCACGGTGAGGATGGCGTCGAAGGTGACGTCCCCGACCGTGAGGTCCGCGAGCGTGACCGTGAGCTCGTCGTCGCAGAGCGACTGGGAGCCGTTGCCGTCCAGCGCGAAGGTCTCGATCGAGTCCGCGTGCGCCACGGCGGGGAGCAGCGAGGCGAACAGGAAGGGCAGCAGGGCCAAGGCGATGCGCATGGCGGGCCTCCGGTGGGGGTGCGCTCGCTCCTTCCACGGGCGAACGCCCCTGCCGGTCACGCGGAATCCGTGCCGCCGGCCCGGTGCCCAGGGCGCCGTCGCTATGCTCGGGTCCATCCCCGGCGAGAGGAGGCCCAGGTGATCGACAAGGACATGCTTCGCGACCGCATGCTCAAGGAGTGCGACATCTGTCTGCACCTCTACGAGCGCTTGCCCGAGGGCGCGATGGACTACCGCCCCACCGAGGGGCAGCGCAGCACGCTCGAGCTCCTGCGCTACATCAGCTTCTGCGCCATGTCGGGCTGCCGCGCCATGGCCGAGGGGAACTGGGATTCCTACCCGGGCCTCCTCGCGCGCGCCGCGGAGATGGGCCCCGAGGACTTCCCCGCCCACATGGCCCGCCAGAAGGAGGAGCTCACGGCCCTCTTCGAAGGCCTGGACCAGGAGGCGCTCACGACGCAGCAGGCCAAGGACCCGCTGGGCAACGAGATGACGCTGGGGGAGGCGCTCCTGGCGCTGCCCTATAGCTGGCTGGTCGGCTACCGGATGCAGCTCTTCCTCTACGCCAAGCAGGCCGGCAACGCCGACCTGTGGACCCCCAACTGCTGGGCGGGGGTCGACTGGGAGAAGCCCACGCCCGAGGAGGTCCCGGACCCCGAAGAGGTCGGCTCCTCCTGAACCCGGGGGTCGAGTTGGCGGGAACCCTGGGCCGGATTGGGTGTCCAATGGAGCACGCTACCGGAAGGACCCTGCCATGAGCCGCTCCCTGCCCCTGTTTCTCGCCGCCCTCCTGCTCCTGAGCCTGGGTGTCGTCGCGCCCGAGGCGGGCGCGAACGGCATCCTCGTGACCGCCGACGCGACCGCGCCCACGCCGCCGATCGAGCACCACCGCCGGCGTCCTCCCGTGCGCCCGCACCGCCCGGCCGTGACGCTCAAGGGCCACACGGTCAAGGTGAAGATCGAGGACCGCATCGCGGTCGTCACGGTCGAGCAGGTCTTCCAGAGCCACAGCCACCGTCAGCTCGAGGGGACGTACCTGTTCCCGCTGCCCGAGGGCGCCACGGTCAGCGACTTCTCGATGACCATGTTCGGCAAGATGGTGAAGGGCGAGGTCGTCGAGGCCGACAAGGCGCGCGAGATCTACCAGAGCATCGTCAGCCGCCGGCGTGACCCCGGCTTGCTCGAGTACATGGGCCGCGGTCTCTTCCGTGCGCGCGTCTTCCCGATCCTTCCGAAGAAGGACCTGACGATCCGCATCCGCTACCAGCAGGTGCTGCCCGAGGACGGCGGCACGGTCGAGCTGCGCTACCCCCTCGGCACCGACCGCATGAACGCGACGCCCGTCGAGAGCGCCGTGATCGACGTGCAGGTCGAGAGCCGCGAGGAGATCAAGGGCATCTACAGCCCCTCGCACAACGTCGAGATCAAGCGCGATGGCGACCACAAGGCGCGCGTCTCCTACGAGCGCGCGGGCCGGCGACAGGACCGCGACTTCCTGCTCTACGTCAACCGCGCCGAGGGCGCGCTCGGCTTCTCGCTGCAGAGCCACAAGGCCGTCGCCGAGGACGGCACCTTCATGGCCGTGCTCTCGCCGCGCGTGAAGATCGACCCGAAGGACCGCCTGCCCAAGGACATCGTCTACGTGCTCGACACGAGCGGGTCCATGGTCGACAAGAAGATCGAGCAGGCGCGAAACGCGCTGAAGTACGGCATCGGCATGCTGCGCGAGAACGATCGCTTCAACGTGATCGGGTTCGGCTCGTCGGTGCACCCGTTCCGCGACAACCTGCTGGACGTCACGCGCGAGACGAAGGACGCCGCCACCAAGTGGGTGGACGCCCTCGAGGCGCGCGGCGGCACGAACATCGAGGATGCGCTCAAGACCGCGCTGCGCATGCGCAAGAGCGACGACCGCCTCTTCATGGTGGTGTTCCTCACGGACGGCCGCCCGACAATCGGCACGCGCAACGGCGACAAGCTCGTCAAGCTGGTCAAGCAGGCCAACACCGCCAACACGCGCGTGTTCACCTTCGGCGTCGGCTACGACCTCGACGTGAACCTGCTGGACCGCATCGCCGAGGTCACCAAGGGCACGCGTGACTACGTCATGCCCGAGGAGGACATCGAGATCGCGACCGGCCGCTTCTTCCGCAAGGTCGACTCGCCGGTGCTCACGGACGTCTCGCTCGAGCTGGGCGAGGGCGTCTACGACGTCTACCCGAAGAAGATCGGCGACCTCTTCGCCGGCGGGCAGATCGTCGTGTTCGGCCGCTACCGCAATGCCGGCGACCGCGTCTTCCGGGTGAAGGGCAAGGTCCGCGGCAAGGAGGTCGTGTTCGACTACGAGAGCACGCTCCAGCGCGGCGAGGGCGCCGAGTACCTGCCGCGCCTGTGGGCCCACAAGAAGATCGCCTTCCTGCTGGACGAGATCCGGCTTCACGGCCAGAGCAAGGAGGTCGTCGACGAGATCATCCAGCTGGCCACCAAGTACGCCATCGTGACGCCCTACACCGCCGGCCTGGTGGTGGAGGAGAGCGAGCTCGGCGGCCGCACGGTGCGCGAGCAGATCGAGCAGATGCGCCGCCGCGCCGATCGCGGCGAGGCCGGTCGTCCGGCCGACCTCCCGAGCCTCGGCGGCATCCGCGACGGGCTCGCGCGCCTCGGCGGCGGCAAGCCGCGCGCCGGCGCGGCCCCCGCGCCTGCCTCACCCGCCCTGCCGACGCCCAGGACGCCCTCCAGTGGTCCGATGGCCGAGGCCGACAAGCGCGAGGTAGCCAAGGACTCCGAGCGCCTGAAGAAGATGAAGTCGGGCGCCGCTTCCGGCGAGGACGCGGACGACGAGGCCCAGGACGCCGGCGTCGAGCTGGTGAAGTCGGTCTTCAAGCGCGTCTCCGACAAGACCTTCATCAAGGATCCGGAAGGCCGCTGGCTCGAGAAGGGCTTCGATCGCAAGAAGGCCACGACCAAGGTCGAGGCCTACAGCGCCACGTACTTCGAGCTCCTGGCCAAGGACAAGAAGGTCGCCAAGTACCTGGCCCTCGGCGAGCGCGTCGTCTTCGAGCTCAAGGGCACCTGGTACGAGATCGTCCCGGCCAAATAGCCGCAGCGCGAGCCCGGGACGAACTTCCTGCCCCGCGGGGCGGGCCCGCCCCGGGCTCGCCCCGAACGTGGGCGCGAGGGAAGTGCCCGCGGGGGGCGGCATTCGGTACGCTCTGAGCACCCTATGCGTGCTGCCCTCCGCCGCCTTCCGCTGCTGCTCCTCGCTGGTCTCCTCGTCGTAGGACCGGCCGCGGCCGACGATGTCGGCTCCGCCTCGGTCCGTGCGATGCTCGAGCAGCGCCTCACCGCCGAGCAGATGCAGGAGGTGCGCTTCCTCGAGCACCTCGGCTGGCGGTTCCTTCGCGATGCCGATCCGAAGGTCCAGGCGATCCGCTTCGAGCCCGGCTTCCCGTGCCGCTACGAGACGCTCTTGGCGGCGCAGCAGGACGGAGCGCTCGTCATCCGCTTCCCGGCCCAGCCGACCGACAAGCAGCTCCAGGCGTTCGGCGAGCGCCTGCCCAGCATTTCGAACTCGGTCGCCAGCCGGTGCGCCTACAAGCACCGGATCGCGCTCGCCGTGCGGCGTGCCGTGGATCGCCTCGTGCGGCTGACCGAGGCGCAGCGCTACAAGTTCCCCAAGTACCTGTTCGGCGCCGTGGACAGCCCCTGGTTCCGAATGCGCATGCCGCAGCCCGAGTGGCAGCTGAAGGACCGCGTCTGGGTGGCCAAGGACTCGGCACGCGCCGCGATGGACACGTTCTATCGACGCGGCGCCACCGCCGAGTGCTACGGCGGGCAGGCGATCGCCGTGTTCTCGATCCAGTACGAGCTCTACGGCCCGGAGGCGTTCGACAAGGTCTTCGCCGGCGACGACCTCGCCATCGGCCGACCGCTCGACATCAAGAGCACGCCGCTCGGCAAGCTGACCCACTGGACGGCGCGCTTCCCCTGGCGCGCGCTGATGATCCCGGAGAAGGAGCAGCGACGCGATTCCCTGCTCGTGCTCGCGCGCCACGGCCGCATGGCGTTCGTGGGCCTGAGCGGCATCGTCCGGAACCAGAAGGCGGACGTGCAGAGCAACGAGAACTTCATCATCACGTCGATCTCGAAGCGGGCGCTCGACGACGCGGTGAAGGGTGGGGGGCTGCCCCATTTCTCGAAGCAGATGACCCAGGTCTGGGAGGCCGCAGCCCCCGGGCGGGGGCTTCTCGCGCTGCCGTCCAAGAAGCGCGCCGCCGCGAAGCGCGTGGACGAGCTCCTCGCGCAGCCGATCTTCACCGAGCTGATGCTCTATGTGCATCCCTACGGTGACATCCCGCTGGCGGACATCGTGCGCAAGAAGCTCGAGAAGGTGGATACGCCCCTGGAGGTCGTGATCTACGCCCATGGCCGCGAGGACGGCCTCTATCAGCGGTACCGCGAGGCCTTCCGGAAGGGCTGGCTGACGCCCTCGGGGGCGACCCGCTCCACGGAGCCCGTGCCCGCTCGCTGAGCCACGTAACGGCTTTGTCTCGGTCCGCCTGAGAGAGCCCTTAGGGATCAAGAAACCGAAAAAGGGTCATGACATCTCTCTGGCTAAGCCGAAACAGCCGAAATAGGCTCTGCGCGTTCCCGAGGCTTCGCCATCGGGGCCGACGTCGATCGACAAGGGAGGACTCACAAGATGTCGAAGCTTCGTGCTTTTCTGCTCATTGGGCTCATCGCGTTCGCTGGTGCGCTTGCCGGTTGTTCCGGCTGCGGCTGCGAGCCGAACCCCTGTGATGCGCCGAACCCGTGTGACACGCCGAACCCGTGTGACACGCCGAACCCCTGCGACACGGGCTGCGACCCCTGCGCATAGGCTCTGGTTAGGCCAACAGGCCTGAGCAAACAGCGAGTGCCGGAGCCCTCGAGAGGGGGGTCCGGCATTCTTCAATTCAGGACCGCCGGCGCCGCAGCTCCTCGCGCCAGGCGCTGACGTTGCGGCCGTGTGCCGCCCCGGTCCTGCGTGCGAGCAGCGCCACCGCCTCGGCCCAGATCGCGGGCTCGGCCGACGAGACGGCCAAGAGCACCAGCCGCTCGCCGAGCGGATCCTCGAGATGCCAGAGCGCCTTCGCGGCGGTCCAGCGCACACGCCGCGACGTGTCGTGCCGCGCCATGCGACGCAGGCGCGGGTACGCGCTCTCGAGCCGCGCCTGGGCGACGGCCGCTGCTGCTACGGCGCGTACGCGCGCTTCGTTCGCGCGCAGGTAGCCGAGCAAGGTCTGGATGTGGCCTGCGCGCGCGAGTCCCGTTGCCGCTGTGACGCCCACGCGCGGGTCCTCGTCGCGGACGAGCGTCGCGAGCACGGCTACCTGGTCGGGCAGGTGCACCGAGACGAGGCGTGCGTACGCGCTGCGCGCGAACCAGAAGCGGTGTCCCTTCTGGTCGGCGTAGACCCGCGCGGCGTGCGCGCCGTCCTCGATGCCCCCGGCGCGGCAGACCGTGAGCATCGCCGCGGCGCGAATGGCCCACGTCGGATCCTGCGTGTCCGAGAGCGCGAGCATCTCGCGCGCGCGGACGATCGCCTGCGGCGCACCCATGTCCGTGAGTGAGGTGAGCACCGCGACACGGATCGACGGGCTCGGGTGATCGCTGAACGCGTCCACGATGGGGCCGTCGATCTCCGGCATGCGTCCGGCACCCAAGGCGATGATCGCCGCGGGCATGACATCGGGCGTCTGCTCGAAGGGCAGCCGACGCCGCAGCTCCGGCCACAACGAGCGCACGCGCAGGCGCGCCATCGCGTTCCATCCCGCGCGGCGCACGCTCGGGTGCGGATCCGAGAGCGTGCGCTCCAGCAGCTGCGCGGCGAGGCCACGGCTCACGGCCTCGCCCTGGTTGCCGATCCAGATCGCGGCGCGGGCGCGCTCGGCGGCCTGCTTGTGCCCGAGCGCACGGCGGGCCTGTGAAAGGGACTCGAAGGCCTCCGCAGCCGGGGCCAGGACGAGCAGGGCGAACACACAAGTCAGGACCAAGGCACAGCGCATGGCTGCGATCCTATCCCCTCGGACGCGACAGCGCCCTGGCCCGCATGGCAGAGTGCGCGCATGGGTGGACCCGGGAGAGAGAGCCTCGCCTATCTGATCGTGATCCTGCTCGGCGTGGTGGGCGGGCTGCTCTGGGTGTTCCTGCAGGAGCCCGAGGTCGTGGTCGAGGAGGGGCCGCCCGGGATCGATCAGGTCCCGGTCGAGGATCCCGATGCGCCGCTCCGGGCCGACGGGGATGCGGGCACGCTCGAGGGGCGGGGGACGGGCGAGGCACCGGGTCCGGCGGCACTCGAGGCCCCGCCGTCCACGGCGGCGCCGGCCACGCACGTGGTGCGCGGGACGATCCGCGACGCGGACGGCAAGCCGCTCGAAGCGGGCCTGCTCGGTCCGGCCGTGACGGTCCATGCACTGCGGGAGTACGGCTGGCTCGACTCCAGCGTGCCGGCCGTCCTCGACTACGCCGACGAGCAGGGCGCGTACGAGGTCGATGTCTCCAGCCTGCTTGCGGGCGAGGAGCCCCCGACCCAGCTGCGCGTGGACTTCGACCACAGCACCCACATCCCGATCAGCCGGAAGTTGATCGTCGAGGACGCGAAGCGGCTCGAGGCGGATGGGCCGCTCGTCTTCGAGGTGGACGCGAAGCTCGAACCTGCCACCGTCGTGTCGGGGATCGCGCGCGATGAGAACACGGAGCCGCTCGCGCAGGCTCGCGTGTACCTCTTGCGTCCCACCGACAACGGCCTCGCCGTGAACGACGTGGGTGAGCCGCTGGCGCTCGACGAGACGAAGAGCGACGCGGACGGCTTCTTCCAGCTGCGCGTACCCACAGCCGGCCGCTACTACGTGGCCGCGCTCGCGAAGCGTTACCTCCCCGAGGGGGTGCCCATCGACGTAGGGGAGGATGGCACGACTTCACCCGTCGAGCTCGCCCTGCGCCCGGGTCGCACGATCGCGGGACGCGTGTTGCTGAACGGGCAGCCGCTGCCGGAGGTCCGCGTCAAGGCCGAGCAGCGTCCGCGGCCCAAGCCGTCCTATCAGCTGGAGTTCGACTGGGTCTACCTGAGGGACGGGCGCCTGCACCCAGGCGAGGGCAGCGACACGACGAACAAGGAGGGGCGATTCGAGATCACCGGGCTGGACGCCGGGGAACGTCGCGTCGCGCCCTCGTGGTCGAGCGGCCTGCGCATCTGGCCCACCTTAATGCAGGCCGCCGCCCAGACCGTCGAAGCCGGCCGGCAGGACCTCGTGCTCGAGGTGGGCGGGGTCGCGATCGAGGTGCGACCGGTCTCCGGCGGGGAGCTGATCGCGAAGGCCGACGTCACCGTCTCCGTCAACGACAACGAACAGCTGCGCAGCCGAACGACCGAGGAGCAGGGAGCGAAGCTGGTGCTGCCCCCCGAGCAGACCTTCGAGCTCGAAATCGCGCACCCGGCCTTCGAGCCCGTCGTGCGCGAGCTGCGCACGGGCCCGCTCGGCGTGCCCATGCTCGAGACGGTCGACCTGGGGCCGCCCAAGCTCCAGGCCGTGCTGGTCGTCAGCCTGAAGGACGACGCCGGCAAGCCCATCACCCGCGCGGACATCCAGGTGGTGGACCCCGACAGCGTCACATCGCACGGGTTCGACATGGAGCCGGTGAAGCGGAGCACCGACGGCGTGTACCGCCTCGAGGGCCTGGAGCCCGGCAAGCGTTCGGTCGTGGTGCGACCGGGACGCAGCTCGATGGAGTTCATCGGGCACTACCTCATCCTGCGGGAGGCGGTGCACCTGTCACCCTCGGAGGAGACCCGGGTCGACCTCGTGGCGAAGCGTGGCGGCCGCCTGCGCATCACGGTCCGGGACGAGGCCGGCGCCATTCGCGGCTGCAACGCGACGCTCCGCGATGCGCGCGGGGAAACCCGGTTGGTGGCCTACGTGAGCGGGGGCGAGGACTTCGCGACCATGTCCACCGGCGGCCCGGGCTCAGCGAGCCCCAGTACGGTCGAGCCGCCGCTCGAGCCGGGCGAGTACGAGCTCGAGCTCTCGCTGAAGGGGTTCGAGACCAAGCGCGTCACGGCCAAGGTCAAGGCCGGCGAGACGACGGACGTCGAGGTCACCCTGCGGAAGCTGTAGTACGCTCCGCGCCGTGACGTTCCCGCGCACCTCCTCCGCGCTCAAGGCGGCCCTCTCCGAGCAGGGGTTCCGGCCCTCGCCGAAGAAGAAGGGCCAGTGCTTCCTGACGGATCCCAACGCCGTCGACGCGATCGTGCGCGATGCGGGCGTCACGGAGCACGACCACGTCGTGGAGGTGGGAACGGGCCCCGGGCTGCTCACGCATGCGCTGTGCGAGACCGGTGCGCGGCTCACGACCTTCGACGTCGACATCGACCTGCAGCGGATTGCGCAACGGCTGCGCGACTGGCCCGAGCGGGTGCGGTTCATTCCCCACGACGTCCTCGCGGGCAAGCACGCGCTGAGCGCGCCCTTCGTCGAAGCGTTGAGCGAGCCGGTCGCGTCGCCCGGCCGACGCCTGCTGGTGAGCAATCTTCCGTACTCGGCCGCGACGCCGATCCTCATGGGCGTGCTCTCGCTCGAGCAGCCGCCGGAGGACATCGTCGTCATGGTGCAGCTCGAGGTCGCCGAGAAGATGCTCGCGCACGCAGGCGACTCGAACTACGGCGCGCCGTCGATCCAGGTGGGGGTGAAGGCAGCGGGGCGCATCCTCCGGCGCGTGGACCGCCACGTCTTCTGGCCGCGTCCGAAGGTCACCTCGGCCCTCCTGCGTCTCGTTCCGGTTCGACCGGCGCTCGTCGAGCAGGACGAGCACCTGCCGTTCGGCGCCTTCGTGACGGCCTTGTTCACGCGTCGGCGCAAGGTGCTGCCGACCGCGTTGCGACACGCCGTCCCCGGACTCGCGGCGGACGACGCCCGCGCCGCGCTCGATTTGCACGGGATTGCCCACACGGCGCGGGCGCAAGAGGTGCCGGCTGCCACGCTGCTCGCGCTTTGGCGCGACGTTCGCAAGGCCTGATCGCCAGCGCGTTTGCGTCCCGTCAGTCCGGGCAGACGTCGGGCGGGTCCCCGCGCGTCTGTACAATTTCCCCTTCGCGGCTTCCACCGGACCAGACCTCACGCCGTACGGCAGCAGGCCCATGCAGGGCGCTTGATGAGAGGCATCTCGAGTCCGCCCAAGTCGCCGGACCCGACCACGGAACGGCGCCATCTCATGGGACGCATCCCCGAGCACATCATCGAGCAAGTGCGTGAAGCGCACGCGATCGAAGAGATCGTGGGCCGCACCGTCGAGCTCAAGCGCGCCGGGGCCAGCTTCAAGGCCCTCTGTCCGTTCCACGAGGAGAAGACGCCCTCGTTCACGGTCAACCCGAACCGCCAGACCTACAAGTGCTTCGGCTGCGGCAAGGGCGGCAACGTCTTCACGTTCCTGATGGAGACGATGGGCATCACCTTCCCCGAGGCCGTGCGCATGCTGGCCGACGAGCGCGGGATCCAGGTGCCCCGCACGGCCGGCGGCTCGGACGACAAGGAACGCGACCACCGCCGCGCGCTGTACGAGGCGCTCACGATGGCGGACCGCTTCTTCCGCCACAGCCTCA
Organism: Planctomycetota bacterium; assembly: GCA_030066775.1. Taxonomy (GTDB): domain Bacteria; phylum Planctomycetota; class PLA2; order PLA2; family JAEUHO01; genus JASJAY01. The sequence continues at coordinate 6,613 of JASJAY010000024.1, read as the reverse complement.
CCACGCCGGAGGGAACCGAGGCGCGCGCGTACCTCAACCAGCGCGGCTACGACGACGAGGCCATCGAGCGCTTCGGCCTCGGCTACGCCCCGCCCGGCTGGGATCGCCTGCTCCAGGCCGCGTCGCGCCGGGTCAAGCCCGAGGTGCTGCTCGCCGCCGGCCTCGTGCAGGAGCGCCGCGAGCGCGGCGGGCACTACGACCGCTTCCGCAACCGCGTGATGTTCCCCATCGCCGACCTGCGCGGCCGCGTCGTGACGTTCGGGGCGCGGGCGCTGTCCTCCGAGGACAACCCGAAGTACCTCAACGGCCCCGAGACGGACGTGTTCCACAAGTCGAGCGTGCTCTACGCGCTCGACCGGGCGCAGCAGTCCATCCGCAAGCGCGGTGAGGCGCTCCTGATGGAGGGCTACACCGACGTCCTGATGGCGCACATGAACGGCTTCGACCACGCGGTCGCCGGCATGGGCACGGCGCTCACGGATCGCCAGGCCGCGACGCTTCGGCGCTTCGCGAGCCGCGTCGTGCTCGTCTACGACAGCGACGCCGCCGGCCAGGCCGCGAGCGAGCGCGGGATCGACATCCTGATCAAGACCGGGCTCGAGGTGCGCATCGCCCAGCTGCCCGAGGGCCGCGACGTCGACGAGATCCTGCTGGAGGAGGGGCCCGAGGCCTTCCAGGCGGTGCTCGACGCGGCCGTCGAGCTCTTCGCGTTCAAGCTGCGCGCGCTCGCCGGCCGCCACGACCTCGGCACGCCGCGCGGCCGCGCCGAGGCGATCGAGTCGCTCGTGCCCACGCTCGCCATCGTGCCCAGCGAGATCGAGCGCGATCAGCTCTTCCGCATGATCGCCGAGCGTCTCGGCGGGCCCGAGACCGAGGTCGCCCTGCGGCGCGCCGTCGCCCAGAAGCTCGGCCGGCCCATGCCCGGCATGACGCGCCCGCCCGCGGCCGAGGCCGCCCGGCCCCGCTCCGCCGCCGAGCGCACCTTCGACGACTCCCAGGAGAAGGCGGAGATGGTCGTGTTGCTCGGTGCCCTCGACGAGCGCTTCCGCGATGCGGTGCTGCGCTCCGTGGGCCCCGAGGACTTCCAGCACCCGGTCCTCCAGCGGCTCTACGCGCTCGTCGTGGAGCTCGAGGAGCAGGGCATCGACACCGATCTCGACCGGCTCGTCACCCGTACGGCCGACGACGCGGAGGCGGCCGCCACCCTGGCCTCCCTCGATCTCGAGGGCGACCTCGAGGAGGCCCTCGAGGCGCACCTGCGCAGCCTCGAGCGCCGCCGCCGCCGGGCCCGCCACCGCGGGGACCTGAAGGCGCTCGCAGCCCAGTTCGGCGCGGATCCGAGCCCCGCAAGCGGCCGCCGGCCCCCGGGCAAAAAACCCCGTTCCCCCGAACCGAATGAACAATGGCCCGCCGACGTCTCCGGGACCCCGGACCCTTCCGGGAACCCCGAGCCGCTCGGCGCCGTCGAAGACCCCGCCCCGCCGGAGTTGGAGGCGCCTCCGTACGACGAGGCGCCTCGCGACGAGTGACCCGAAGGAGCCCTACGCAGCATGACGCGTCGTGTCGATCCGTTCGTTCCCCCGAACCCGCTTGATGAGATCGAGCCCGAGATCCTCGAGCTGGTGACGGTCGGGAAGAAGCGTGGCTACCTCACCTACGAGGAGCTGAACACCGCCGAGCCTGAGAAGGCCCCGTGCCCGGCCATGATGGACCGCATCCTCCAGCGGATGGACCTCGAGCGGATCGAGCTGCTCGACGGCGATGACGCCAAGCGCCGCGAGCGCAACCTGGCGCTCGCCCGTGGCGAGCTCTCCGAGGACGCGAAGGACGGCAAGGAGAGCGCGCTCGAGCTGCCGATCACGACCGAGAAGATCGACGATCCCGTTCGCATGTACCTGACGCAGATGGGTGAGATCCCGCTGCTGACGCGCGACGAGGAGATCAGCCTCTCCAAGAAGATCGAGATCACCCGCAAGCGCTATCGCCACAAGGTGCTGGAGAGCGGCATCGGCATTGCCGCCTCGATCCGGATCCTCGAAGAGGTGGCGCGCGGCGATCTCGCCTTCGACCGCACGCTTCGCATCGGCACCGCGGACCCCGTCGACAAGGACGACCTGCAGAAGCGCATGCCCAACAACCTGCGCACCCTGCAGAAGCTCCTGAAGCAGATGCGCGGCGACATGGAGCGCATGGTGCTGAGCAAGCTGTCGGATCGGCAGCGGGAGACGCTCCTCGCGCTCATGGAGAACCGCCAGCTGAAGGCGCTGAAGCTGCTCGAAGAGGTGCCGATCCAGACGAAGAAGATCCGGCCCGTCCACGAGGAGACCTACGAGGTCGGCCAGGAGATCCGCGACCTGCGCAACCGCGTGCGTGATCTGAAGCGTCGCCGCGGGGACCCGGTCGAGATCGCCGAAGCCGAAGAGCGCATGCAGGAGGTCGCGATCGCCTCGCTCGAGACGAACGACGAGTTCCTCACGCGCTGCGACGAGATCCGCCACCGCTTCGCCGAGTACGAGGAAGCGAAGCGCAAGCTCTCGAGCGGCAACCTGCGTCTCGTCGTCTCGATCGCGAAGAAGTACCGCAACCGCGGCCTGACCTTCCTGGACCTGATCCAAGAGGGCAACACGGGTCTCATGAAGGCGGTCGAGAAGTACGAGTACCGCCGCGGCTACAAGTTCAGCACCTACGCCACGTGGTGGATCCGGCAGGCCATCACGCGCTCGATCGCCGACCAGGCGCGCACCATCCGCATTCCGGTGCACATGATCGAGACGATGTCGAAGATCCGCAACGTCACCAAGAAGCTGATCCAGAAGATGGGCCGCGAGCCGACGATCGACGAGATCGCGCTGGCCTCGGGCATCAGCGTCGAAGAGACGAAGCGGGTGATGAAGATCAGCAAGCACCCGATCAGCCTCGACCGGCCGATCGGCGACTCGGACGACAGCTACTTCGGTGACTTCATCGAGGACGAGCACGCCGAGAGCCCGGTCAACGCCGCGACGCACGAGATGCTGAAGGACAAGATCGATCAGGTCCTTCAGACCCTCACCTTCCGCGAGCGCGAGATCATCAAGCTCCGCTACGGCATCGGCGACGGCTACACGTACACGCTCGAGGAGGTCGGCAAGATCTTCAAGGTCACGCGCGAGCGCGTGCGCCAGATCGAGGCCAAGGCCGTCCGCAAGCTCCAGCACCCCGTACGCGCCCGCAAGCTCGAGGGCTTCCTCGAGACCTAGGACTGCGTGCGCCGCGAGATCGCGTTCGGAGGGGCGTCCCGCAGGGGGCGCCCTTTCGAATCGGGGGCCAGTTGGCCGCCAGGAGGCATGCGCATCGCCTCCCAGGCCGCGCCCAGCCCGAGCGTCGAGCGGCCATCGCTCGGGGCGGAACATCGACGTCAGACGAAGAGCCCGGTCACGGCCGTTTACCGGGCCTGATCCCCTGTAGACAACCAACACACCCGCCGCTAAACCTACGGAGATGGCCCCTAGATCGAGGCGACATCCCGGATGACCGTAGCCATGGACGAGGTGATCGAGCGCTTCAAGACGCTCCACGAGCACGACCTCAAGATCCTCCGGCTGGAGCAAGAGCTCCGGCGCGGCCCCGCTCAGCTCCAGGAACACGAGACCGGGATCAAGGCCGTCGACGCCAAGATCAAGGCCATCGAAGACCGCATGCGCCTGGTTCGTGCCCAGCGCAAGATCCTCGAGAACGAGCTGCGCTCGAAAGAGGACAAGATCGGCAAGCTGAAGGAACAGGCCAACGAGGTGCGCTCCAACAAGGAGTTCATGGCCTTCCGCAGCGAGATCGCCAACACGCAGGATGAGGCCAACCGGCTCCAGAACGAGATCCTGAAGTTCCTCGAGATCGACGAGCAGGCCGCGTCCAAGGTCGGCGAGCTGAACGAGGAGAAGCAGCGCAAGGTCGATCAGCGGGAGGCGGCGCAGGCGCGCGTCGACGAGCGCCTCGCCGAGGTCAAGCAGCAGCGCGACGATCTGGTCAGCTCCCGCGGCGACTTCACGGGCGGCCTGCCCGACGAGGGGCTCGCGGACTACGAGCGCACCCGCCGCAAGCTCGGCAAGGGCGCGGCGATCCTCGAGGGCAGCTACTGCGGGGCGTGTGGTGACATGCTCACGAAGAACGAGGTCTACTCGGTGCAGAACCGGACCAAGCTCGTCTTCTGCCGCTCCTGCCGCTCGCTGCTCTATCTCCCGTAGGGCGGCGCTTCTCCGCGCACTCGCTCCCCGCGTCCGGCTCTGCTGCCGAAGCGACTACAATCTCGCCGTGCGAGCACGCCGGATGGCCGCGAGCACTGCGTTCCTCGGAACGCGGCGTTCGAGGAAAGTCCGGGCTCCGTAGGGCGCGGAGGTGGGTAACGCCCACCAGGCGCGAGCCTAGGGAAAGCGCAACAGAGAGCAGACCGCCGATGACCCGGGCAACCGGGAACAGGCAAGGGTGAAACGGTGGGGTAAGAGCCCACCGCGGGGGCGGCGACGTCACCGGCACGGCAAGCCCCTCCGGGAGAAAGGCCGAATAGGCAAGGAGGGCTCCTCGGAGCCCACGGTGCGGCCCGTACCGTTCGACTTGCGGGTAGGTCGTTCGAGCCCGTCGGCAACGGCGGGCCTAGATCGATGGCCATCGCGGAGCAATCCGAACAGGACCCGGCTTACACGCGTGGTCGCACACTCGGCAGCGTCCGCTCCGCCCGATCTCGGGCGGGGCGGGCGGCCACTACTCAGTTGTGTCGACTGCGCCTGAGTTGACGATCGCGGGCGATCGGCTCGCTGGGGCGAAGGCTCCGCAAAGCCGAAGAGGCTGACTCGTGGCCGGTCCACTCGAGGCCGATGAGGCGCAGCGCAGCCGAGCATCCAGCGAGCAGCACGAACCCGGGCACTACCTGCGTGGTTTCACGCGGCACTTGGTCCAGTCCTTGGCCTTCTTGCATGTGTTCCACCACTTGCGGAACTCGTGCGGCTTGGAGAGCTGGGTGGCCGTGAGGGCCTGCAGGGCGGTGCGCATCTGGCGGCCGTAGACGCGCCAGCGCGTGGTGGCGATCTTCGTCAGGATGCGGTGCTCGGGGCGGATGCTCTTGAGGTACGTGTAGGTCGTCTCATAGAGGTCGACCATCGCCTTCACGGCGGGCCGGCGCTGCTCCTGCTTCGCCGCGCCGAACACGGACAGGGCGTTGCAGACCTCGGCCACGAGCTTCTCGTCCGTGTCGAAGGTGATCAGCTCGGAGAGCGGCTCGATCGACTTCGGGTCCGAGAGCACGGAAAGCGCGTGCACGACGAGCAGGCGCAGCTCGGTGTCGCGCCGGTGCTCCTTCGCCTGGAGCATCGCGACCAGCGGCTTGAGCAGGGTCTTGTCGTGGTTCTCCTCGACGAAGGTGAAGATCCGCTGGCGGGTCTTCTCGTCGGGGATCGGGGCCCCGTGGAGGGCTGCGACGGCGGCCTCGGGGCAGGGGACGGCCGCGAGGCCGTCGAGGATCTTGGCGACCTCGTCGAGCTTCTTCAGGACGCGCGGGTCTCGGGCCAGCTTCTTGAGGTCCTTGCCCAGCCCCTTGATCGCGCGCCTCTTGGCGACCTCGTCCACGTCGCCGTCGGCGGCCGCCGCGGGGGTGGGGGCGAAGCCCAGGACCGGCGCGTCGAGGGCGGCGCCGAGGAACAGGGCGAACGCCACGGTCAGGACGAGCGGGCGGCGCGACGGGGGGATGCGGGACATGACCATGTCGATCCTAACGTCGTCCGGGCCCGGGTTGCAGCGTCGGGGCGTCGCTACGACAGGGATCGGCCGCCCCATGGGGCTTCGGGCGCTCCCGGCGTATCCTCGGCGGCCGTTCCACTGCAACGAGACAGCCCCGAGGACCCCATCCCGTGACGGAAGACCCGCTGCTCCGGTACCGACCCGAGTTCCCGACCCTCGAGCACACGACCTACCTGATCTCCAACTCCCTGGGCGCGATGCCCGTGGCCGCCCGGCAGGGGCTCGAGGAGTACGCCGACACCTGGACCGAGCGTGGCGTCCGGGCCTGGGCCGAGACGTGGTGGAGCATGTCGGGCCACGTCGGCGACCTCATCGGCGAGCTGTTCAACGCGCCCGCCGGCACGGTCTCGATGCACCAGAACATCTCGATCGTGCAGGCCATCCTGATCTCGTGCTTCGACTGGTCGGGGCCGCGCAACAAGGTCGTCTACACCGACATGAACTTCCCGTCGGTGCAGTACGTGTACGAGCAGTTCGGCCGGAGCGCCGGGGCGCGGATCCACATCGTCGAGTCGCCCGACGGCGTCGGCGTCCCGACGGAGCAAGTGCTCGAGGCCATCGACGAAGAGACGCTGCTCGTTCCGATCAGCCACGTGCTCTTCCGCAGCGCCTACATCCAGGACGCGCAGGCGATCTGCGACCGCGCGCGCGAGGTGGGAGCGCACGTCGTCCTCGATGCGTACCAGTCGATCGGCACCGTGCCGACCGACGTGCGCGCGCTCGGCTGCTCGTTCCTGGTCGGCGGCGTGCTCAAGTGGCTCTGCGGCGGGCCCGGCGGCTGCTTCCTCTACGTGCGTCCCGACCTGCTGCAGGAGCTCGAGCCGAAGATGACCGGCTGGATGGCGCA
>JASJAY010000003.1 GCA_030066775.1 Planctomycetota bacterium | reverse complement strand
CGCTGATCAAGGAGGTCATCGAGACCGCGCCCGCCAATCGGCAGCGCGATCTGCTGCAGGCCCTGGCACGCATGAAGGGCCCCGGCTGGGGCGATGCGCAGATGACCGGCGAGCCGGACACTCCGGTGGGCGGCGACAACCAGACGGCGTGGGCATCGCTCAAGGCGCAGGAGGGCATGGTCTGGGTCGAGCTCGACTTCCCCGTGGACGTCGTGCCGGAGCAGGTGCGCGTGCACGAGACCTTCAACGCGGGCGCGATCGTGAAGGTCGAGGTGCGCATGTCCGGCGGTGACTACGTCACGCTCTGGAAGGGGGAAGCCCGCGCTGCGGGCACGCCGCGCTGGTTCGCGCCGCCGCTCGAGTCGCTCGCCGAGCGCATCCGAACCGTGCGCCTCACGCTCGACACCAACAAGGTCAACGGCTGGAACGAGATCGACGCCGTCGAGCTGGTCGGCGACGGGCGCCGGCAATGGGCATCGGCTGCGCGCAGCAGCTCCTGCTACGCCCGCCGCTGACGTTTACTGGCTGCGTCTCGATCGAGGGGTTCGAGGATCGCCTTGCGCATCGTGCGGTCCATCAGCCGCGGCAGCTTCGGTCCGAGTCCGGCGATCAAGCGCGTCCCGAAGCCCGGTACACAGACGCGCTTGCGGCGGTCGATGGCGCGCACGATCGCCTTCGCGGTTCGTTCGGGCGGCATGCGCTTGCTCGCGTCGCTGCCCTTGGGGGCATAGCGCGCGGCGTGCACGGTGCGCGTCGGCCCCGGGAACACGCGCAGCACATGGATGCGCTTCGGCGCCAGCGCCACGCTCAAGCTGCGCGCGTACGAGGCCAGCCCGTCCTTCGTCGCCGCGTACACGGCGGCGCCCGGATAGCCGACCTGATGCGACAGCGAGGAGACGAACGCGATCGATCCGCCCGCGCGCACACGGTCCGTGCCGAGTAGCGCGGCCGTGAGCACGAGCGGCGCTTCGAGGTTCACGGCATGCACGGCGCGCTGTGCATCGAGGTCCGAGCGGGCGAAGCGCCCGACGCAGCTGATGCCCGCGTTGTGGACCACGACGTCGAACGCGTCCCCCTCCGCGAGCTTGGCAGCAAGCGCATCGACGGCTTCGCGATCCGAAAGGTCGACGAGCTCGAACGTCACGCCGTGCTCGTGTTCGAGCGGCGCGGCGCGTTCCGCGTCGACATCCACACCGACGACCTCGGCCCCCCGCGCGACGTAGAGCTCGAGGAGGGCCTTGCCGATGCCATCGGCTGCGCCGGTGATGAGAACGCGCATCACTTGCGCCCCCGGCGCATGGCCCAGTCCAGCGGGCCGGTCGCGTGCCGCCCGAGGAAGCGGGCGACGGCGTTCCCCGCACCGACCGTCGGCGCGCGTCGGCCCCGCTCGGCGTGCCGCAGGATGCGCGCCGCCACCCGGTCTGCGCTGGGGAAGCGGAAGCGCTCGCGCTGTGCCGCCGGGACGCCCGCCTTCTCGTGCATCGCCGTGGCGGTCCCGCCCGGGTGCACCGCGACGACCCGCGCGCGACCCGCAAGCTCGACGCGCAGGGATCGCGCGAAGCCGTCGAGGGCCGCCTTGCTCGCCGCGTAGCAAGCGATCTCCGGTGCCGGCAGGTCGGCCAGCACCGACGAGACGAAGACGATCGTGGCCGTCGGCTCCGCGAGGTGGGGCAGCAACGCATGGGTCAGGGCCACGGGCGCCCAGAGGTTCACATCGAGCGTCGTGCGGATCCGCGCCGCGTCCTCGGCCTCTGCCGCGCCGTACCAGCCGACGCCGGCGTTGTGCACGAGGAGGTCGATCGGCGGCCGGCCCTGGTCCTCCAGGAAGGTGACCACCCGCGACGCGGCGTCCGGCAGGGACAGGTCGGCGCGGCAATACGTCGTGGGCGTGAAGAGGACCTCGTCCAGCGCCTCGAGGGGGCGGCGACCGACGAGCGTCAGCACCGCGCCCTCGGCCTCGAGCCGCCGCGCCATCGCGAGGCCGATGCCGTCCGTCGCGCCGGTGAGGAGCACGTGTCGCGCCATGGCGCGGGAGTCTAGGCGGCGAGGTGGATGGCGACCACTTGCTATGCTCCGCCCATGACGAAGGTCGATCAGTTCGAGAGCGTGTTCAAGGCCGCGGCGAAGACGCCCTACCGCCACGAGGCCGTCCCGATCCGAAAGGTGCTGGTCCTGACGGATCTCGACGAGCAGGAGGCCGCCACCTTCAAGGAACGGGTGCAGGCGTTCCTCGCGGCGCTCGAGGGGCCGGCCACAGCCGAGGCGCCGGTCACCTGGACCCTCGTGCCGGGCGATCGCTACGGCGGGGTCGACGAGCTCTTGGGGCTCATCAACGAAACCGCGCCCGACCTGATCTGCACCTACCGCAGCCTGCACAGCCAGGGCTGGCGCTGGTCGTACACGCTGGGGCGCTACGTGGACATCCTGGCCCAGGAGACGGCCGTCCCCGTGCTGCTGCTCCCCCACCCGCTCCAGGAAGTCGACGCGCGCGAGGGGGCGTCGCATGCCGCGCCCGTCTACGGCGTTGACGGCACGCGAACCGTCATGGCCATGACCGACCACCTCGCCGGCGACCATCACCTGATCCACTGGGCCGTGCGGTTCACGCTGCCGGGCGGCGTGCTGGTCCTGAGCCACGTCGAGGACGGCTTCGTCTTCGACCGCTACATGGACGCGATCTCGAAGATCCCCGAGATCGACACGGACGAGGCCCGCGAGCGCATCGAGCACCAGCTGCTCCGAGAGCCCTCCGACTTCATCGACAGCTGCCAGAGGGCCCTCGATGGGGAACAGCTGGGCATCCAGGTCGAGAAGCAGATCACGGTCGGCCACCGCCTCTCGGAGTACCGCCGGGTGATCGAGGCGCGCGACGTGGACCTGCTCGTGCTCAACACGAAGGACGAGGACCAGCTCGCCATGCACGGCCTCGCATACCCGCTCGTGGTGGAGCTGCGCCACGTCCCCATCCTGATGCTCTAGGCGGAGTCCCCGATGCCCTCGAGCCAACTCCTTCTCGCCGCCGCCGAGATCCACGTCGACACCTGGATCACGGTCCTCTTCGGCGCGCTGCTGCTCGGTCTCATCCTGTGCCTCGCGTTCGAGGAGAAGCTGCACGCGAAGAAGTCCGTGATCGCGGGCGCCTTCGCGCTGGTCGGGCTCTTTCTGGCCCAAGTGCTGCAGCTGATCCCGGGCACGGTGGGCGTGCACGCCGGCGACGTGGACTTCGTCCTCCCGATCTACATCACCTCGATCAACTGGGAGGTGATCGCGATCATCCTGGGCTCGAGCCTCTTCGTGGACATCACCTCGCGGTCGGGGCTGTTCACGTGGATCGCGATCAAGCTGACGAAGTCGTCGGGTGGGGATCCGCTGAAGCTCCTGACGTACTACGGCGTGATGACCGTCGTGTTCTCGGCCGTGCTCAACAACGTGACGGCGATGATCATCGTCGGATCGTTGACGGCCGTCTCGCTCTCGAAGCTCGGTCGACGGGACAAGCTCCTCGGCTTCCTCATCACCGAGGGCCTGCTGACGAACATCGGGGGCCTGCTGACGCTGATCAGCTCCGTCCCGAACATCATCGTCGGCAACGCAGCCGGCATCAGCTTCGTCTCCTTCTTCGTAAAGGCCGCGCCCTACGTCGCGGTGGCAACCGCGCTGACGATCTGGATGGGCGCCCGCATCTTCGCGATCAAGAAGCTCTCGAGCGACGAGGAGCGGGCCAACGCCGAGCTGCTCGTCTCGGGCTTCGACGAGAACGACGGCATCGAGAGCAAGGCGTTCTTCTGGTTCGGCGCGGCGATGACGATCCTGTTCATCCTGACGATCGCCACGACGTCGATCCTGCCCGTGATCCGCGACCTGGGGATGGGCTACGTCGCCCTGGGCTTCGCCGCGATCATGCTGGTGCGCTTCAAGGCGACGGCGGATCGCTTCTACAAGGCGATCGACTGGGACCTGCTCGGCTTCTTCATCGCGCTGTTCATCTTCATCCACGCGGTGGAGGAAGCCGCCGTGCTGCAGGTGCTGGGCACCGTGCTCGAACACGTGATCGACCTCGGGCCGCTCTGGGGCACGGGGCTCCTGCTGATCGGCGCGGCGGTGTTCAGCTCCGTCACGGACAACATCCCGTTGGCCGCGATGCTGGCCAAGATCCTCACCGGGCTCGGGCTCGCCAGCACGTCGTCGCTCTGGTGGGCGGTGGTCTTCGGCGCGAACCTGGGCGGCAACCTGACGCCGATCGGCAGCGCGTCGACGCTCGTGGCGGTGACGATCATGCACAAGCACGAGCTGAACGTGAGCTTCGGGCGATTCGTGAAGCTGGCCTTCCCGTTCGCGATCGCGCAAATCGTCCTCGCGACCGGCTATGTGCTGATCTTCCTATAGTGGCGGGTCGCGCGTCCGGTGGCGACGCGGCGTGGATAGACATGGCTGAATGACGCGCTCGAGTGCCCTTGCCCTGGTCGCCGTGCTCTTCGCAGCATGCGGCGGCGGCGGCCCCTCCCACGTGGAGTTCACGGAGGTCGTTCCGAGCGATGTCACCGTGGACGGGTTCGTCACGAGCACGGGGTTCGTCGTGCAGGGCGAGCGCCCCCTCGCAGGCGATGACGCCATCGATCAGGTCGCGCGCGCGTTCTACCGCTTTCCCCATCCCGCCTTCCCGGCGGAGGCGGAGGTCGTGCGCGCGATCCTCTTGATCGGGCAGGAGGGCATCCGCGGGGCTCCGTATACCGACCTCGGCGATGCCGTCATCGACCACGTCGACCTCGGCCCGGGCCTCGATGCGACCGACTTCGACGCGGCGGCGCTGACGGCGGACTTCGGCGTGCTCTCGACCACGCCGGCGATCGAGGAGAAGGCGTTGGACATCACCGCGCTCGTGTTGGCCGATCTGGCTGCCGGGCGCGACCGGACCGATCTGCGCATTCGCATGGCAACGGGATCGGACGCCGACCAGGCCGAGGACTTCACGATCTGGAACGACGCCCCGAACAGCGGCGTGACGGGCAGCGCGCCGCGGGTCCGGGTCACGGTGCGGGTCCCCGTTCCCTGAGCGTGCTTTACATGGGGCCGCCTCCAGGGACACTGGTCCCGGGCTTGGAACGACGACAGGAGTCACCATGACCATCGTTTCCCCCCGCGCTGCGCGGGTGTCCCTGCTTCTGGCCGCGGTCCTGCTCGTGGTGCCGCTCACCGCCTGCGGTGGCAGCTCCAAGGACACGACCCCCATCCCGCAGTCGATCACGGTCGGCCCGGATGGCGACTTCACGGGGCACATCGTCGAGGTCACCCCCGGGATGACCTACGCCGTGACGACGAACGCGCAGATCCAGGCCGGTGACGACACGGCCAACAACTGGCGGCGCGGCTTCGTCCGCTTCGATCTCTCGACGATCCCGGCCGGGGCGCAGGTGCAGTCGGCGACGATCCGCATCACCCAGGTCGCGCCCACGGGCACGCCCTACGCGGACCTCCTCACGAACCTGCAGGTGGATCACATCGACGCCGGCGCCATGCTCGATGACGCCGACTTCAGCGCCAACTCGCTGGCCCTCAACATCGGGACGATCTCCATGGACGCCACGACGGGCGAGCGCACCCTCGGGGTGGGCGTGCAGGTCGCTCTCGACCTGGCCCAGGCGCGCACGACCAGCGACTTCCGCTTCACGTTCCCCATCCAGACGGACAACAACGGCGACGACGACTTCGCGGCCTTCATCGCCGCGAACCTGATCGGCGGGCCGGTGCTCGAGCTGGACCTGCTGGTGCCGCCTCCGTAAGCGCCCGTTGGGGTCGAAGGCAACGCGGCTCGAGAGCTCGATGAAACCGGGAGCCGGGCGTCGACGTCGTACGCTCAGGTACGTCAGCCGATCAGGCTGAGTTTCCCGCGTGGTCGCTCGCAGCGATTCGAACGCGGCGAGGACAGCGACATGCGCAAGGCAATGATCTTCGGGCTGCTCATGGCGGCCGTCGGACTCCTTTGGGCCGCGAGCGCGGCCCAGGCAGGCGGCTGATGAGGCCGTTCTCCGGCCAGTCTGGCCGTGTTGAACAAGACCTGGGGCAGCGTGGAGCAGCTCCCCGCGGGTGAGAGTGAAGCGGCCAAGGACGGTACGTCGAAGGCTCGCCTGCTTCCCAAGCCGGTCCTGATCTATGTGACGGACGGGACAGAAAGCAGCCCGTTCGACAAGATCGAGAAGGTCGTGCTGATCGACGAGAAGGTCTCGATCGGCATGTGGGCCTTCGAGACCGTCAAGATGGCGCCGGACAAGGTCCGCAAGGACAAGATCCTCTCCGCGCAGTGGGAGGAGGATCAGGACCGCGGCTTCATCTTCGTCTCGCGCGACACCAAGACGATCGAGGTCATCGACATGAAGCGCATGTCGACGAAGACGGTCTTCGAGACGATGACGACGTTCGCGAACGCGGCCTACAAGAGCGACTTCGAGACCACGCTCAAGGACGTGCTCAAGGTCCTGACCGAGTTCGACAAGATCAACAACAAGCGTCGCCGTCTGACGAACAAGGAAGCCACGCTGACAGCGGAGAACGACAAGGAGGCGCTCGAGGACGTCGCCCTGGAGCGCCAGGCACTCGATGCCCTCGAGACGGAGATGAACGCGAAGCGCGACAAGCTCCTGAAGTTCGAGCTGAAGGAGACCAAGGCCTAGTCCGTCGCGTTCGCCTTCGAGTCGACAACCGGCGGCCACGAGGCCGCCGGTTTTCAATTCGGCGGCAGTCGCACGAAGGCCGGTCGTTCGTACTCGTCGACGAGCATCGCGTAGCGCTCGTGGTCCGCCCACTGGCCGGCGATCTTGAGGTATCGAAGCGAGCGCCCCTCGAGACGAAAGCCGGCGCGCTGCACGAGCGCCACGGAGGCCTCGTTCTCAGGGCGGACGTTGGCCTCGATGCGGTGAAGCCGCAGCGGGCCGAAGACGAACGCGAGCGCCAGCTGCAGCGCCTCGGTCATGTAGCCCTGGCCCGCATGGGGCGCGCCGATCCAATAGCCGAGGCTCGCGTACTGGCCGACGCCGCGTACGACGTTGTTGACGTTCATGCAGCCGAGCAGGCGATCGTCCTCGAGGCTGCATACGAAGTGCTTGAGGTTGCGCTTGCGGTCGTCGGCGGCCAGCAGGCGCTCGAAGCGGTGGTCGGGGCCCGCATCGGGCGGTGCAAGCGGCTCCCAGGGGGCGAGGAACGCGCGGCTGGCTTCGACCAGTTGCCGAAAGGGGACGCGATCCGACTCCCGCGGCGGGCGCAGATACGTGCGCGGGCCGGCAACGACAGCGGCGTCGGGCCAGGGACGTCCCATGGGCGCATCCTAGAAGAGGCGGGCGTTGCGCCTAGTAGATCGGGATGGAGCGATCGACGAAGCGCGCGTACGCGTCGATCCCCCCCACCACGTTGAGGCACTTGCCGAAGCCCTGCTGGGCAAGGAAGGCGACCACGTGCGAGCTGCGGACGCCGTGATGGCAGATGACGGCGTAGGGCTGCTCCCGATCGAGCTCGTCGAGACGCCCCGGGATCTCCTGCATCGGGATGTGCAGGGCGCCGTCGATCCTCGCGATCTGCAGCTCGAGCGCCTCGCGACAGTCGAGCAGGACGAGATCGTCGTCCTCGGCAGCGAGGCGTGTCGCGAGATCCTGAGGGGTGATGCTCGGCAGCATCGCTACATGCGCTTGTAGCGCGGGCCGCTGCCGCCTTCACGCGGCGTCCAGCGCGGGCCGATCACGTCGGTGGCCTTGCAGTCCACGCAGTTGGGCGGGTTCACGACGAGCTTGTCGCCGTCGCGCTCGTAGACGCCGGCGGGGCACATGCTGGCGTAGAGATCCGCCACGTCCCCGGGCACGTCTTCCCCGACGATCAAGTGCGAGGGGATGTCGTCCCGCGTCTGGTTGCCGGACTTGAAGACCGCATCGACCTTGCTGAACGTGAGCTTGTTGTCCGGGGTGAGCTCGGACTGGCCGCCCGCCTTGCGCGGCTCGGCAGCGTCCTCCTCGGACTTGATGCGCCAGCCCGGGAACCACCCGCCCGTGAGCGTCATCAGCACGGCTTTGAAGGCGCCCCACAGGAACCCGCTCTTGAAGGCCAGGCGCATGTTGCGCCGCTTCTTCAGATCCTTGCGGACGTAGCTCTCCATGAAGGCGTCGTCGTAGGCCTTGAGCGTCGCGGAGGACGTATCGCCCTTCTTGAGCGCCTGGAATATGGCGCGTGCTGCGTAGATGCCCGACTGCATCGCGTAGTGGATGCCCTTGAGCGAGGCCACCTCGACCATCCCGGCGGCATCGCCCAGCACGACGAGGCCGTCGCTGTGACGCCGCTCGGTGAGCGCGTAGAAGCCGCCCTCGGGGATCGTCTTGGCCCCCCACTCGAGCATCTCGCCGCCATCGAGGATCTTCTGCACGAACGGATGCGTCTTGAGCTCCTGCAGCTTCATGTGCACGTCGAGGCCGCGGTCGCGGTAGTCCATGCCGACGACCAGCCCGAGCGCGACGAGGTTCGGCTCGAGCGCGTAGAGGAAGCTCCCGCCGAACGCGCTCTTGGGCAGGGGCCAGCCGAGCGTGTGCACGACGCCCTCGAACGGCTCCTTCGTCTCCCAGAGCTCCTTGACGCCGAGGGCGTAGATCTGCGGGTTCGGAGACTCGACGCCCTGCCACTCACGCCATGCCTGCGTGAGCGGTCCGCGCGTGCCCTCGGAAAGGGCGACCACCTGCGCGGTGATGTCGCCCGCCGGCTCGAACGCCGGCCCCGGCTTGCCTTCGCGGTCCAAACCGGAGGGAACGGTGCGCACGCCCACGACCCGGTCGCCTTCCACGAGCAGCGACTCGACGGGATAGCCGGGGAAGACGTTGACGCCCAACCCCTCGGCCTGCTCCCCGAGCCACCGCACGACCTCGCTGATCGACGCGATGTAGTTGCCGTGGTTCTTCATCGGCGGCGGCGTCGGGATGCGCCATGCCCGCTTCTTGGTCAGGAGGTAGACGCGCTCCTTGTCGACCTGCGTGCGGAACGGGAAGTCCTTGTCCGCCAGATCGGGGAACAGCTCCCGGATCGCGCGCGGGTTGATCACCGCCCCCGAGAGGTTGTGGTTGCCGAGCTCCTCGGCCTTTTCGAGCACGGCGATCTCGACCTCGCCGATGCCCCCACCGCTCTCGTTGTCCTGCTTGACCAAGCGCGCGAGCTCGATGGCCCCCGCCAGTCCCCCCGGGCCGCCGCCCACGAAGACGACATCCATGGGGATGGCTTCTTCTTCGTCGGGCTTCTCGCGGATCAGCAGGCGCTCATCGGGCAGCGTCGGCTGGAAGCGGGAGGGAATTAGCGGTTGTGCCATCGGCCGGCTCCGTCACGTGCGGATCCGTACCGTAGGGCGGCGGAGAGATGCGTCCACTCAGGGCCCTGACGGTACCGGCGGGCCCGGCAAACCGTGTCCAGGACGCCGCTACCGCGGCTCTCAGCAGTGCACGAAGGCGCTCTCGAAGAGCGGATAGCGCCCGTCCCCTCGGCGCCGAAAGGCGCCCCGCTCGGCCACCGCAGGTGGCGGGTCACCGTTTGGATCGATCTTCCGCGGGGCCGTGCGGCCACCGCCTCCGTTGGCACCAGGCGGCCCGGAAGGCGAGCGCGTCGTCTTCACGGCTCCGAGCGTGTCGGCGCAGACGGTGCCGACGCCCTTCACCCAGAAGATGGGCGCCTCCACGGTCCCCCCCACGAAGCGGATGAGGCGCGCGTCGTAGAGCTTGTGATGGATGCTGCAGAAGTGGAAGAAGTCGTCCGCTTCGCGGCCGCTGCCGCAGGCATGCGGAACGATGTGTCCGAGCTCGGTGAAGATCCGGTTCTCGCACCCGGGGAACTCGCACTGACCGCCACTGCGCTCGAGCACGGCGCGCACCACCTCGGCCGGCACGTAGCGTGAGTCCGGCCGCGTGGCGGTATCGGGGACGCGGCGCTTGCGGGGCTTCGCACGCAGCGGGTCGTTCTTGTCGAGATAGAAGTGGACGATGCGGTGGAAGGCCTGGCCGTGCGTCAGGGCCTGCTTCTCCTTGCGCGAGGCAAGATCGCGCGCGCGCAGGAAGTCCTTCTTCGTCTCCTCGCGCACGTGCAGGCTGAGCTCGACGACGCCCGTTGCCTGCTGCGCGAACTCGTCGATCCGTGCCTTCACCCGACGCTTGAGCGCGGGCAGCGCATCGGCGCACGCATGGCGCACCCACTCGTCGCCGGGCTTCACCAGGGCCGGGTTCGCCAACACGCGCGCCACGGTCGAGGCGCGCACGCTGTCGGTCTTGCCGGAACGCAGCGCCTTCTCGAGATCGGCGTGGTCGCGCAACGCGCGCCCCAGGTCGCACAGCCCAACGGCCTCCACGCGCGAGATGCCGAAGCGCGCGGCGTATTCGCCGATCGAGGCGCAGCCCTCGAGCTGGTAGTGCCGCGCGTCGTCGATCTGCGCCAGCAGCCGCGCCATCCGCAGCTTCGCATCGAGCAGGTCACCGGCCACGGCACGGAGCGAGCGCGAGGCGCCCTCGATCCGCGTGGCGTCGATGGTCCGGTGGTCGACCCTGATCGTCATAACAATACACTAACGATCAGGTCCGACAGTCGCCCGACCTGGACCCCAGATCGGGCCCAAATCCCAACAAATAGGGCTCAGGAGGGGCGCTGGCCTACGGTGAGGAGCGAGCCGATCGTCTGCTTCCAGCCCGGCTCGGCGCCCTCCGCGAGCGGATAGCGGACCCGCTCCTGGGCCACCACCTCGAGCCCGGCGGCCTCGAAGGCCGCCCCCCACTCGGCTTCGCTCAAGAGCGCCATGTCGCAGCCCAGCTGCTCGGGCCAGTCGTGGCTCTCGGGGTTCTCGGCGTAGTAGTCGACCACGCACGCGAAGCGCCCCCCGGGCTTCAGCAGCTGACGGATCTCCGCCAGCGCACCCGGAAGGTCCGGCAGGTAGTAGAGGACCTCCATCGAGAAGATGCCGTCGAACGTCCCCGCCTCGAACGGATGCGCGGGAAAGGCCGTCAGCAGCACCTCGACGTTCTCGAAGGCGGACGACAACGCACGCGCCCGCTCGACCATCGCGGGGGCAACGTCGATCCCGACGGCTCGCCCGTCCGCGCCCACGCCGGCGGACACCCAGCGCAGCGTGTAGCCGTTGCCACATCCGATGTCGAGGTAGTGGCTGCCCTCACCCAGGTCCAGATGCTCGATCCCGGCACGTGCACTCGGACCGTGCCCGGTCTCCATGCCCTCGGCGCGGCCCCGCCTGGCCCAGTCGTCGAAGATGTCGCGCACGCGCGCGGTCGAAGGATGAAGGTCGCTCATGCCGGATCCTCCTGCGTTCCGTAGAACGCACGCATCACGCGCACCATCGGCTCGACGTCATCGGCAGCCGACATCTCGCGCGCGCTGTGCATCGACAGCATCGGGTTGCCCACGTCGACGGTCGGGATCCCGAGCCGCGTCGCCGTGATCGGACCGATCGTGGATCCGCACGCGAGGTCCGAGCGGTTCACGAATCGCTGGTAGGCCACGCCGACGTCGTCGCACAGGGCGGCGAAGAGCGCGATCGTCTCCGCGTCGCTCGCGTACGACTGGTTCGTGTTCACCTTGATCACGGGTCCCTGGCCCAGCTTGGGCATGTGCTGGGGATCGTGGCGTGCGGCGAAGTGCGGATGGACCGCGTGCGCCATGTCGGCGGACACGAGCGCCGAGCGCGACACGGCGCGCGCGTACGCCTCGCCGGGGGCCGTCAGACGTTCCAGGACGTCCCGCAGGAACGGCCCGCCCGCGCCCGAGGCCGTCCGGCTGCCCACCTCCTCGTGGTCCCAGAGCGCCAGCACGCGCGTGAACGCCGGCACCTCGCCGGCGCCCCCCGTCGTCAACGCTGCGAGACCCGCATGGCACGACGCGAGGTTGTCCAGCCGCGGCGCGAAGACGAACGCGTCATCCACGCCGCCCACGCTCGAGGGCGTCAGGTCGAACACCATCAGGTCCCACGAGAGGATCTCGCCGGCCTCCCCATCGATCGCATCCCGCAGCACGCTCTCGAGCGTCGTCTGCCCCGAGAGTCCGAAGAAGGGCGACATGTGATCCTGACGATTGAGCTTGAGCCCTTCGGTGCGGAGCTCGCGCTGCAGGTGGATCGCGAGGTTGGGCACGCGCAGGATCGGGCGATCGATCCGCACCAGCGCCGTGCGCGTTCCACCGCCCGCGTCCCGGACCACCACCCGGCCGGCCAGGCCCAGGTCGCGGTCGAGCCAGGTATGCAGCAGCACGCCGCCGTACGGCTCCGCGGCGAGGATCCGGATCCCGTACTCCGTGCGCTCGGGGTTCGGCTTGATGCGGAGGTTGGGGCTGTCCGTGTGCGCCCCGATCAGGCGGAAGCCCGCCTCGACGGGGTCCTGGCTCCCGCGCTCGAAGGCGATCAGGCTGCCGCCTCGGACGACCAGGCCGCGCTGACCGGGCTCGACCGTCCACGCCGCGCCCTCGTCGAGGCGCGCGTACCCGGCGGCCTCGAGCCGCCGGCTGGTTTCCGCCACCGCGTGGTAGGGCGTCGGCGAGGCATCGATGTAGGCAAGCAGGTCGGAGACGAGGGGATGCATGCCGAGGAGCATAGGCGGCCTCGGATCGCACTCCATCGTCCGCGCGGACCGGATCACGTCACCCTCCGCGGAACGGCGGGCGCCGGCTAGTCGGGGAGCCCCCAGAGCTGCCACGCAGCCCAGTAGTACGGATCTGCCCAACGGGGATCCGCGCGCACGTCTGCCTGTGCAAGGCGCAAGGCGCGAGCGGCGGCGAGGCCGCGGCGCTCGCCGTTGCCCGGATTCCAGTGCGCGTAGAACCGCTGCATCAGCGCCCGGGTGGCTTCGTCATCGACCTTCCAGAGGCTCACGATCACCCGCGGGGCGCCGGCCACCATGAACGCACGCGTGAACCCGAACACCCCTTCGGTGCGCATCAGGCGACCCCGGCCCGTCTCGCACGCGCTCAGCACGACGAGGTCCGCCGGCACACGCATGCTGAACACGTCGAGCGTCGTGAGCAGCCCGTCGCCGTAGGCGTTGGGCGTCAGCGCCAGCGACGAGAAGAGCGGGCGATCGAAGTCGACGAGCCCATGGCAGGCGAGATGCAGCGCGCGCCAACGCTCGCGTGCGAGCAGCGCCGCCTGCAGCGCGTCTTCCGTGGCGTCTTCGTCCGTCAGCACCATGTCGCCGACCGATCGCGCTTCGATGGCCGAGCCCTCGAGCGGCGGCAGCAGCCCGGCCGGATGCGCCTTGCGAACTGGTCCGCGCTGCGCCCCGTCGGGTCCCGGATCCTGCGCAACCTCCATCGGACCGTAGACGGGCCGCCCCAGGGCGAGCACGCCGCGGCCACGCCGCGTGGAGCGGTTCGCTTTGCGCAGCCAACCGTAGGTCGTGCCCGACGACACGTGGGAGACGTCCACCTCGGGCACCAGGAGCGCGAACGGAACGGCGCAGAGCGCGCCGTCCGGCGACACGATTAGGCGCTTCACGCGCTTGCCGAGCTCGAGCGGCTCGATCAGCAGCTTCCGGAAGCGGCCGATGCACGCCTCGCTCAGCTGACCGCGGCATTGATCGTCGAGCCCACTGCAGGCTTCCACCAGCGTGCGCGCCGGACCGAGCGAATGGAGCGTGAGCCCCCGGGTCGTGACCACGACGGCATAGGCGTGGTCGGGAAGCAGCGCGTACAGCACGAGCGCATCCCCCGGCCGCATGAGACGACGCAGCTCTGCCGCGGACGCCGGCTCGGCGGACAGGAAGGGCGCCTTCGCGGCCATGCGGAGGGTGATGCGCTCGCGGGCTTCGACCAAAGCCTGGCGTGCGCTCTGCAGCGCCCGCCGCGTCTTGCGGGATTGCCGGCGACGCCCGGTCTCCTGCGCGTCGCGATGCGCTCGCAAGCGCCGGGCCTCCACCTCGCGCGCATTGCTCAGCGCAGTGAAGAGGGCCGGCGGAACGGTCGCGCGCTCCAACGCTTCGCGCGCACCGAGCGACTCGAGCAGGGTGGCGCTCCGCTGTCGCTCGAGGAACCACGTGAATGCATCGACGTCGTCGAGCGTGGCCGCGGCACACATGCCGACGTCGTAGACACCCGCCCAGCGCTCGCGCGCATGCGCGCCCTGCTCGTCGAACAGGCCACGCGCCAGGGCCGGCAGGGCCTCGACGCTCTTCCGCGCGCTGGCCAGGGCGCGTTCGGGATCCGCCGACAGGAGGGCGAGCTCTGCGAGCCCCCAGTGCGCTCGCGCAGCGACGTCTCGGGCCGCGATGCGCTCGGCCACGTAGAGCGCCTCGCGTTGACGGGCCTCGGCGTCCGCAAAGTGCCCCAGCTGCTGGTGCAGGGTGCCCAGGGACTCGAGGGAGATGGCCTCTCCCAAGCGGTCCTTCAGCGTGCGCTTGATGGCCAAGGCGCGCTCATGCATGGCGATCGCTTCTGCGTAGTCGCCACGCTGCCCCTGCACGTGTCCGATGCGTGTGAACACCAACGCCCGGCTGGATGCGTCGCCTGTCTTGGCCGCTATGCCCGAGGCGCGCTGCTGGCATGCGAGTGCCTCGTCGAGATCACCGAGCGCAGCGTGGATCACGCCGATGTTCGAGAGGATGCGGGCCTGACGCGGCGAATCACCGAGAGACGCTGACAGCGTGCGCGCCTCCTCGAGGTGGCGCAATGCGACCTCGTGCTTGCCGAGGCTGGCGTGCGTCACGCCCACGTTCATGAGGACGGTCGCCAGCTCCTCGCGCGATCCGAGCGTGCGCAGCACCTCGACGCCCTCGTCTGCGCACGCGAGGGCCCTGCTGTACTGCCCCTGTTGGAGGAGCACGGTGCCGAGGTCGGCCAGCACCTCGCCGCGCAGGTCATCGAGGCCGGCGGCCTTCGCTAGCTCCAGCGCCGAACGGAGCTCCATCTCCGCCTTGTCGAGGCTGCCCAGTCGGGCGAGCACGATCGCTGCGCCGCGTCGGCCGCGCGCCTCGATACCAGTCTGTTTCGCGCGCTTCGCAAGCGCGACGGACTCCACGAAAGAGCGCTCCGCGACCTCGAGCCGTCCAGCCGCCAGATTTAGATCACCGAGGCGCGCCAGGCAGCGCGCGCGTCCCGCGTTGTCGCTCGCGCGCTTGTGCGCATGCAGCGCTTCCTCGAGACACGCCGTGGCTCCCGTTGCGTCGCCCGCACGCCGGGCCACGATCGCGAGCTGCTCGTGAGCATGGGCGGATGTGCCCGGATGCGCACGCCGCTTGCCGAGGGCGAGCAGCTGCCGTGCACCGTGGCGTGCGGCATCCAACCGGCCGTGCGTGAGCGCATGATGGACCGCGGCGCGATAGCCGCGGCTTGCCATGCGAAGCCAGCCGATCCGCTCGGCCGTCGCTGCAGCGTCCGCGAACGAGGCGATGGCACACTGCTTCAGGCGCAGCTGGGCGACCCCGCGAGCGTAGAGCACGACGGCCGACGCCACGTCGTCGTTCGAGCCGCCGGTTCCCTGCAGCCGCGCCAACGCGTCTTCGTGTCGTCCGTCTTCGAGGGCGCGCACCGCCTCGAGGAAGCAGGGCCGACCAGAGCCCTTCGAGGTCGGCGGCTCGCGCTGCGCCACGTAGGTCGCGAGCGCCTTCACATCAGGCAGGTCGGCGTGCGCGGCCAGGGCGGTCGCCGCTGCCTCCTCGCCACGCAGGATGAGCTCCTCGGCCACGAGCCAGGGGTCGGGCCGATCGGCGCGGGCCAGCATGCGCAAGCGGAGGGTGTCGTTCGCGCGGGCCGCCACGATCGCCTGCTCGGCTGCGTCGAGCACGGGATCGGCCGCGACGTGCCCCGCTCCCAGGGTCACGACGAGAAGGACAGCCCACGCTCGCCTGCTCCGCATACGCCCGCCTCGCAGGGCAGCAAATGCGAATCCGGAGCTCGGCAGGCCCCGTCCGATTCGTCCTCGCGCCCCGAGGGGGCGCTGCCCGCAATCCGTGGGGCCCAAGCGGCCCATCGACCCCCAGCGGGTCCTGGCATGGCAGACGCGCGGGCCGGGCTCGGCGGGCAGCGACTGGAAACATGATTACCGGCGGACGCTCGGAACTCCCGGCTGCGAAGCGGTTCGAACGGAGTGCGCCGTCGTGGCGACATGGAGGCCCTGCCATGAAGTCCTGCGTCCATCTGCTGCTCTTCGCCGCGCTCCTCCTGGCACCGATCGCGCCCGCCCAGGGCGAAGATGTCGAGCAGGACGAGGCGGCCACGATGGCGGCAGCCAACGACCGGTTCGCGTGGAGCCTGTACGAGCAGCTGCGTGCGGAGGAGGGCAACCTCTTCGTCTCGCCCTACTCGGTGCACGCGGCCCTGGCGATGACCCGCGAGGGGGCACGCGGCGACACGGCGAAGGAGATGGATCGGGTCCTGTTCCTCGAAGGCGTAGCCCGCGGCGCCGGCTACCAGGCCCTGCTCGAGGCGCTGACGCCGCGCCAGGTGCGTGAGGGCTTTGGCAAGGACGCGAAGCAGGTCCCCGCCTACGACATCGAGGTCGCCAACGCGCTGTGGGGCCAGACGGGCTTCGACTTCGAGGCGCCGTTCATCAGCGCCCTGAAAACGGACTACGGCGCGCCGCTGGCGCGCATCGACTTCGCGCAGAGCGCCGCCGCGCGCAAGCGCATCAACGACTGGGTCGCCAAGAAGACACGCGACAAGATCCAGGACATCGTGCCGCCCGACATGCCGGACCCGCTCACGCGGCTCGTGCTGGCGAACGCGATCTACCTGAAGGCGCCCTGGCTGCATCCGTTCAAGAAGCACCTCACCAAGGAGGACGCGTTCACCGCCCTCGACGGGACCACGTCCAAGGCGGACTTCATGCGCCGCGTCGGGCGCTACCGCCACGCCGAGCTGGACGGCGTGCAGATCCTCGAGCTGCCCTACCGTGGCAATCAGCTCTCCATGGCCGTGTTCCTGCCCCGCGCGGAAGACGGCCTCGCCACGCTCGAGAACCGGCTCATGAAGCAGGACCTCGCCGGCTGGAGCGGGAAGCTCCAGAGCCGCCTCGTGGACGTACGGTTCCCGAAGTTCGAGTTCACGACGAGCAAGGAGCTCACCCGGGTCCTCAGCAACCTGGGCATGCCGTCTGCGTTCAATGCACGCACGGCCGACTTCTCCGGCATGACGAAGAAGGAGCGGCTCTTCATCGGCGCCGTCCTGCACAAGGCATTCGTCGGGGTCGACGAAGAAGGCACCGAGGCCGCTGCCGCGACGGTCGTGATCATGCGCAAGGGCGGGCGCCCTGCGCAGCCGGAGAAGCCGATCGTCTTCGACGCGGACCACCCGTTCGTGTTCGTGATCCGTCACCAGCAGACGGGCGCGATCCTGTTCATGGGCCGCGTCACCAAGCCCTAGCGGGGCTCACGACGGCAGGGGCGTGTCGCAGCGCAGGCACTTGGTCATGCGGTCGGCGACGCTCGGCGGGATCTTCAAGACGGCGCCGCACGCGCCGCACTCCTTGCGCACGTAGCCCGATGCGGAGATGAACGCGTTGGACGCCGTTCGCGCGCGCGCCCGCTCGCTGGTCGTGTCGACCGCGGCCGACGCCTCGCGCACGGTCAGCGCCTCCGCGCCGGCCAGCGAGCGCGCGCCCACGACCGAGCCGCCGTGCACCTTGGCGTACGCGGTCTCGTAGGCCGCGAGGCCCGCACCGCCGCCCATCTCACGCAGGATGCGCACGCGCTCCTGGATCGGAGGGTGCGTGGCGAACAGCGACGCCTTGCTGCCCCCGGACGCCGAGCGCGCCTTCGGCCGCACGATGTACATCGGCGCGGTCACGCGGCTCTCGTCGGCAAGCGCCACGCGCGAGCCCCCGAGCTTCTCGAGCGCGCGCGCCAGGCCCTCCGGGTAGCGCGTGAACATCGCGCCGGAGGCGTCGGCCAGGTACTCGCGCTTGCGCGACAGCGCGAAGTAGATCAGCTGGGCCAGGAGCGGCGCGAGGACCAGCAGGATCAAGGCGATCACCATCGCCACGGCCTCGGCGCCGCCCTTGCTGTCGCTCCCCGACGTACGCGAGCGCCGTGTACCGCCCGTGTACCAGAGCAGGCGGAGCGCACGCTCCGCCAGGATCACGATGCAGCCCATCATCACGCCCGCGGTCGTCATGAGCGCCACGTCGCGGTTCTTGATGTGCCCGATCTCGTGCGCGACGACACCCTGCAGCTCGTCGCGGTCGAGGATGCGCAGGAGCCCGGTCGTGACGCTGACGCCGGCCCACTTCGGATCGCGTCCGGTGGCGAACGCGTTGGGCGAAGGGTCGTCCACGATGAAGACGCGCGGCATCTGCGGTAGCCGCGACGCGATCGTCATCTCCTCGACGATGTTCCAGAGCTGCGGATGGTCCTTGCGCTCGATCTCACGCGCGCCGGCGATGCGCAGCATCACCTTGTCGCCGCTCTGCACGGTCCCCATCCACATGAAGAACCACAGCAGCAGCCCGATCCCGCCCCCGACGAAGCCCGCATCCAGGGAGCCGCCGAAGGCGACGCCTGCCGCGATGCCCGTCAGGGCGAGCAGCGAGCCCATCAGCGTGATCACGACCACGCTGCGGATCTTGTTGGACCGGATCTGCTCCCACACGGGAACGTGCTCCTGGCGCTAGAACTCGACCTTCGGAACCTCGCGCTCGGCGGGCGCCTCGATCTCGAACAGCTCGGCTTCCTCGAAGCCGCCGCTGATGAGGTTCGCGGGGAAGACCTCGCGCTTGTTGTTGTAGGTCGTGGCGGCGTCGTTGTACGCCTGCCGCGCGAACCCGATCTTGTTCTCGGTCGACGTCAGCTCTTCCTGCAGCGCGAGGAAGTTGGTGTTGGCCTTGAGGTCCGGATACGCCTCGGAGAGCGCGAAGAGCTTGCCGAGCGCGGCGCTCAGCATGCCCTCGGCCGCGCCGGCCGCCTTCGGGCCTTCGGCGCTGACCGCCGCGTTGCGCGCCGAGATCACCGCCTCGAGCGTCTCGGCCTCGTGCTTGGCGTAGCCCTTGACGGTCTCGACCAGGTTGGGAATGAGGTCGTGGCGACGCTTCAGCTGGACGTCGATCTGCGACCAGGCGTTCTTCGTCTCGTTGCGGGCCCTGACCAGGCCGTTGTAGATCCCGATGAAATACAGGACCACGACCACGATCACGCCGACGATCCCCAGGATCAGCCCGAGGGACGCGAGGACGGCTACGGTCATCCGGTTCTCCTACGACAGACTTTATGGAATCCCCATCCGGCCGGCCGGGAAGCCAGGCGCGCGTAAGCATATCCGACGGGCCGGCCCCGCAAGCCTGCCGTGTTCCGGGCGACTTCGCCGGAACCGGGCCCGAGCGCCGGGGCGCCCCTCGGACCCGGTTGCGCCCGGGGGGTACCATGCGGCCCCATTTGCATCGGAGAGGAAGCAATGAGTGCGGAGCTGAAGCAGACGGCCCGGGCCTTGGTGGCCGAGGGCAAGGGCATCCTGGCAGCCGACGAGAGCAGCGGGACGATCAAGAAGCGGTTCGACTCCATCAACGTCGAGTCGACCGAGGCCAACCGCCGCGACTACCGCGGCATGCTGTTCAGCACCGACGGTGCGGCGGACCACGTCAGCGGCGTGATCCTCTTCGACGAGACGCTGCGCCAGTCGAGCGCCGACGGCGTGCCCTTCGTGAACGTGCTGAACGACCAGGGCATCATCCCCGGCATCAAGGTCGACAAGGGCGCGAAGTCGCTTTCCGGCGCGAACGGGGAGAAGGTCACCGAGGGCCTCGACGGCCTCCGCGAGCGCTGCTCGGAGTACTACGACCTGGGCGCCCGCTTCGCCAAGTGGCGCGCGGTCATCACGATCGCCGACGGCATCCCGACGGACTACTGCATCGACACCAACGCCCACGCCCTGGCGCGCTACGCCAAGATCAGCCAGGAGTGCGGCCTCGTCCCGATCGTGGAGCCCGAGGTGCTCATGGACGGTCCGCACGACGCCCAGCGCTGTGAGGACGTCACCACGCGGACGCTGCAGCGCACCTTCACGGCGCTGTACGACCAGGGCGTCTTGCTCGAAGGCATCCTGCTGAAGCCCAACATGGTCCTCTCCGGCACGGAGTGCGCCGACCAGGCCGACGTGCAGGAGGTGGCCGAGCGCACCGTGCGCTGCTTCCGCCGGGTCGTCCCGGCCGCAGTGCCGGGCATCGTGTTCCTGTCCGGCGGCCAGAGCGACGAGCTGGCGAGCGCGCACCTGTCGGCCATGAACGCCATGGGCCCGCAGCCGTGGGAGCTCAGCTTCTCGTACGGCCGTGCCCTGCAGGCGCCCGCGCTCAAGGCGTGGGGCGGCGAGCCTGCGAACGTGCCGGCCGCGCAGGCGGCGTACCTGCATCGCGCGCGCTGCAACGGCGCCGCGCGCTCGGGCGCGTACACCGCGGACATGGAGCCGGCGGCCGCCGTCTAGGCAGCGCCGCAAAGGCAGGACATCGCACCGTGATCTGACGTCCGATCCTCGCCGCACGCGGGACGGACGGAGTAGGGTCTGCCGCCATGGCATTCGAGATCGGCATCATTCAAGTCGACGACGTCGCGCTCGGTGAGCGCACGGCGCTGGACGGCGCGCGCCTCACGGTGAGCGCGGACGACCTGGCCCGGGAGCTCAAGGCGGCGGACGACCGCATCCGGGAGCTACGCGTGCACCTCGCTTCCTCGGGGTCGTCGACACGCATCGTGTGCACGAAGGACGTCGTGCAGCCGCGCGTCAAGCTCGAGGGCGAGCGTCCCGGTGAAGGGCGCATGCTCGCGCTCTCCGGCGTGGCGGTCGTCAGCTGCGGGCCGATCGTCGGGTTCCAGGAAGGGATCATCGACATGAGCGGCCCCGGCGCCGCCTACACGCCCTTCTCCGCGCTCGACCTGATCGTGCTGGAAGTCGAGGTCGAGCCCGGGCTCGAGCTGCATGCCCACGAGGAAGTGCTGCGCATGGCGTCATCGCACGCGGCCCGGTGGCTCGCCGAGACAGCCCGGACGGCGCCGGCCCCGTCGTTCACGACGTACGACAGCGGCATCAGCGACCCGAAGCTGCCTCGTGTCGGCTACGTGTACCTGCTGCAGAACCAGGGGCTCCTGCACGACACGTATGTGCTCGGCGTGAACGCCCGTCAGGCGGACCTGCCGCGCATCGTCAGCCCCGAGGTGGTGCTGGACGACGCCATCGTGTCCGGGAACTGCGTGAGCGCGTGCGATAAGAACACGACGTACCACCACCAGAACAACCCGGTCGTCCGCGAGCTGTTCCGGCGACACGGGACCGACCTGTCGTTCGCTGGGATCGTGCTCTCGACCGAGCCAGTGCGGCTCGCCGACAAGACGAAAGCAGCGGAGGGCGTGCTGCTGCTCGCCAAGGAGCTCGATCTCGACGCGGCGGTGATCTCCAAGGAGGGCTTCGGCAATCCCGATGCGGACCTCATGATGATCATCCGCGGCCTGGAGCAGGCAGGGATCCGCACGGTCGCGATCACCGACGAGTACGCGGGCGAGGACGGCGGCTCGCAGTCCCTGGCCGACGCCACGATCGAAGCGAACGCCGTCGTCTCGACCGGCAACGCCAACGAGGTCCTCGTGCTGCCGCCGATGGAGCGCACGATCGGCCCGATCGCCTCGGTCGAGCGGCTCGCGGGCGGCCTGCCGACGACGCTTCGCGAGGACGGCGGGCTGACGGTCGAGCTGCAGGCCATGATGGGATCGACGAACGAGCTCGGCTTCAGCCGCCTGCGGGCGCGGGAGGTGTAACGATGGGCCGTGTGCGCGTCATCCACTACCTGAACCAGTTCTTCGGTGGGCTGGGCGGAGAAGATCAGGCCGGCGTCGCGCCGTCCGTCATCGACGGGGCGAAGGGGCCCGGGCTCCTCCTGATGCAGCTGGACCCGGACCTCGAGATCGTGGCGACGATCATCGCAGGCGACGACCACATGATGGACGGCGGCGATGCGGCCGTCGGCGCCGTGGTGGACCTCGTTCGGGGCGTGATCGACGCCGGCGACGAACCGCCCGCGCTGCTCGTCGCGGGTCCGGCCTTCTTCGCCGGCCGCTACGGCCTGGCCTGCGGATCGGTGTGCGCCGCCGTGGCCGAGCGCATCGGGCTCCCTGCCGTGACCGCCCTCCATCCCGAGAACCCCGGCGCCGACGCATTCCGGCGGACGGTCCCGATCGTCGAGGCCGGTCGGGACGTGCTCGGCATGCCCGCCGCCATGGAGGGTCTGGCGCGGGTCGGCAAGAAGCTGGCCGCCGGCGAGCCGCTGGTGCCCAGCGCCGATGGAACGCTCACCCGCGGGATCCGCCAGAACGAGTTCGCCGGGGAGACCGGCGCCGTGCGCGCGGTGGCCATGCTGATGAAGAAGCTGGCCGGCGAGCCGTTCGAGACCGAATACGAGATGCCCCTCTTCGAGCGCGTTCCGCCGGCACCGGCCGCGCCCGACCTCTCGTCGTGCCGCGTGGCGTTCGTCACGAGCGGCGGCATCGTGCCGCGCGGCAACCCGGACCGGATCGAGTCGGCGGATGCCAGCCGCTTCGGCGCCTACGACATCACCGGGCTCGAGCGCCTGTCGAGCCAGACGCACACGACGGTGCACGGCGGCTACGACCCGACCTACGCCTTCGAGGACCCGAACCGCGTGCTGCCGCTGGACGTCGTCCGCGAGCTCGTGGCCGAGGGCCGCATCGGCGACCTGCACGAGACGTACTACGCAACGGTCGGCAACGCGACGTCGGTCGAGCGCGCACGCAAGTTCGGCGCCGAGATCGCGGCGCAGCTGAAGGAGGCCCAGGTCCAGGCGGTGATCCTGACGTCGACCTGAGGCACGTGCACGCGTTGCGGTGCAACGCTGGTCAAGGAGATCGAGCGGGCGGGCATCCCCACCGTTCACGTCTGTTCGATCGTCCCGATCTCGAAGACAGTCGGTGCCAACCGCATCGTGCCGTCGATCGCGATCCCGCACCCCCTGGGCGACCCGTCGCTGTCCGCGGACGACGAGCGGGCGCTGCGGCGGCGGCTGGTCGAGCGGGCGCTGGACGCCCTCACGACCTCGATCGATGCCCAGACCGTGTTCGAGCCGACCCCGGTCTAGGCTCGAAACGAACGCTAGCTACCGCGGACTTCGGTCATCGCAGCGGTGATCGCCTCGACTTCCTCGTCTTCGAGCTCCAGCTCGACCATGCCGAGCTGATCCGACCACACCTCGTCGGGCACCTGGTCCTTCAGCTCGAGGACGTGGTAGCTCGGGATCCCGAGCGCGACCCCGGCGAGCACGCCGGCAAAGCTCGGATCCCCGTGCTTGTACGTCGTCGCCATGATCTTGAGCGCGGCCGGCTCGTTCAGACCGAGCACGACGACCAACGACGACGGGTCGTGCGTCTCGGCGATCTTCTTGACGGTTTCCTGCTCCGCGAGACCCGCGGCGCCGGCTGCCGTTCACACGAAGCAGGCGGTGTTCTCGTGGACGATCTCCGCCCCCGCGGCCTCCAGGCACGCGCGAATGGCGGGACCGGCGACGTCGTCGCGCTCCCCGAAGACAATGGCCTTCAAGCCCTTGATGGTGTCCGACATGGGTGCTCCTGGTCAGGCGGCGGGGTTGGGTTCTAGCAAGAAGGAGACGCCGTCGAAGAGATCGGTGCAGCGTCCCAGGAACAGGCTGGCCTTGCCCACGAACATGGCGCGCTGGATGTCTCCGCTGCGCAGGGCGTCGATGGCATGGCCGAGGTACGGCACGGCGGAAGGGATGTGGCCCTGGGTCGGCGCGAAGCCGGACATGCCGACGCGCTCGACGAAGGACTTCATCTCCTTCTTCTCGAGCTGACCCGACATGACGGCCATCGCAGCGATCTTGCGGTAGTTCTTCCGCGCGACATCGCCGGAGCCGGCGTGCTCCATGATCTCGGGGTTCTGCAGCTCGGGCGCAAACCGATCGACGTCGGGGATCGTGAGCCCCAACGCGGACAGCGGCTCGACCACGAGACTGCGGTACACGGCCTCGTCGGAGGCGCTCGCGCCGATCGGCGCGCGCCCGACGGCGCCCTCGTCCAGACGCACGATCGGGCTGACGCCGTCGTCCTTCGTGATGAGGAAGGCCATCGCACCGAGGCAGTCGTCGAGGATCGGCACGCCCTTGTCGAGGAAGGAGAGGAACTTCATGCCGAGCTTCGCCAGCGATCCGCCGCCGACGACGGCCACGCGCTCGTGCAGGCCCGCCTTGACCAAGGCACACGCGGTCAGGATGGCGTTCGCCGGCGCCGCGCAGAAGTTCTTCACGTCCATGCCGCTGGCGCGGCTGCAGCCGACCATCTGGGCGATGGCCTTGGCCATGCCGCCGCCGCCGCGCTGATAGCGATCCCCCACCGCCTCCTCGCCGCAAGTGATCACGTAGTCGATCGCATCCGGCTCGAGCTCGGCGCGCCGCAGGAGCCACGAGAGCGCGAGCGCACCCGAGGCCTTCGTGCAGAGGTTCTCGAGCAGGGTGTGGGCCATGAGGTTCTCGTCCTCACGCCCCTCGGCCCGGTTGTCCCGGTGGAACCACGCCACCTCACGCCCGTCGAACATCAGCGGCAGCGGGTGCCCCTCCTCGAGGTCGTGCGCCGCGGCGGCGGCCGCCTCGGAGGGCTCGCGGTGCGGGCTCGCATCCGGCAAGACGGGGTGCGCCGCCAGGACCTTCTCCATGCGGTGAGCGACGTCGTCGTGCACCTCGAACAGCGGCGGCGAGAGGATGTCGGCCTGCCACAAAAGCGAGTAGAAGAGCGCTTCGCTCACGATCTCGCCGTAGGGCCCCACGCTCATCTCGTTGGCCTGTTCGGCGCTCTCCGCTGCGGCCGCGAACCAGGGCCGCTCGATCGAAGCGAGTTCCTCGGGCCGGATTCGCCCGATGAAGGCCTGGTTCGGCGGATAGGCGGCAGCGGCCTCGAACGAGCGCGTCGCGGCCACGATCCGATCGGCTAGCGACGGATCGCGGCTGATCTCGCGCATGGGCTTCGAGCCGTACTGCACGAGCTCCGGGACATGGGCGAGGCAGTAGGAAAACTCACGAATCACCGGTGTGGTCGTCATGGGGCTCCTGGTGCGCGTCCCGCGCGGCGCGGGAGTCTAGCAAGGCCCTTGCCGCCCCCCAACGCGCGGAAGCGGTCACCGCGCGGGATGTCCTAGGCGTCGTCGCCTGCGAACCAGGCGCGGACCTCCTGCGGCAAGAGGAGCAGGAACGGAATCGCGACGAAGCCCCCGCCAAGAAGCACGAAGAAACCGTCGGCCCCGTCGGCGACGACGAGCAGGTAGCCGACGGCCGCGAAGGTCGCGGCCAGGAGCTGCAGGTTGCGCGCCGTGGCGCTGCGCTGCAGCAGACGGTTCGCCACGGCGATCTGCCCCACGCCCAGGCCGACGAAGAGCACGAACGTGCCGACGGCCAATCCGCCGGCGTCGAACGAGGCGCTCACGCCGAACGCAGCCATCGCGAGAAGCAACAGTGCGACGCCGAGCAGCTTGCCGAGCGCGGCCATCGTGACGACCGACGGAGGGACCGTCTGCCGTTGCCGCACTCTTCGGGGACGCGGCGACGGCGTCACCGTGACGGGGCCCGGCGCGCGCGCGAAGAGGTCGAGGCGCTCCCCGGCACGGAACCAGGGACCGCCCTCCTCCGAGATGCGCATGTCACGATCCAGGGTTCCACGGGTCGCGCGCATCACGAGGCCGCGGTGAAGCAGGTTGCCCCACGCGCGCCCCTCGCCGTCTACGCGATAGCGCACGAACCGGTCCGGATCGAGCGCCGCGGAACAGGCGGCGCAGCGGATGGCATCGAGGTCGACCTCACCCGTCACGCCGTTGGCGCACTCGCAGGCCGGGCACCGGAGCTCAAGCATCCCGCGCCCCCTCGGCATCGTCGGCATCGGCGGCCGCCTGTCGGCGACGCCGCGTGGTGGTGATCGCCGCGACCGCCATCACGACCAGGCCCGCGACGATGAGGAGCGCCGCCCCGAAGAACCCCGTCTCGAAGCCGTGTACGAGGAGATAGGTCACGACGTCGAGCACGATGACGACGACGCCGACCACCATCCACGCGTTGCGCCGGGCCCAGAAGCCGAGCACGACGGTGAGGAACCCGAGGCCGAAGAGCAGCAGCGCGTGCACCGGCTCGTCCGCGCGCACGACCTGGATGGCGACCGACCCGTAGAGCAGCGCCAGGCCCGGGACGACGAGGGCGAGCCGCGCCGGGGAGGAGATGCGTCCGCGCAGGAGCATCGCGGCGGCGAGCAGCGTGAGGCCGGGCGGGATGCCGTAGAACGCCGGGTCGACGAGCCCGTTCTGCCGCCAGAACGAGTACAGCATCAGGTTCACGAGCACGGCGGCGGCAGCGTAGAGCGCCGGCAGCGCCAACCGCTTCGCGGCAGCGGCCGACGCCACGGCGGCCAGCGCGAGCGCGGACGCCGTGCCGTCGACGTGGGGCATGAGCCCGACGGCTGCGGGGGCATACCGCGCCGCCGCCGGCACGGCGAGCAGCGTTCCGTCGATGGCGAGCAGGCGCGCGAGGGCGGACGATCGGCGGTCGGCGACGAACAGGAGCGACGACCCGATCGCGGTCAGCACGTGCAGGTGATAGCCGTCGAACAGGTCGAGGGAGGCCGTGCGCTGCACCAAGAACGTGTAGAGGAGGAGGCCCGCGCCCAGCGCGACGTGCACGAGTCGCGGGCGACTTGCACGCAGCGCGCCCCAGGCCGCGGCGAGGCCAGGGGCAAGGAGGCCGATGACGGCGAGGGCGACCTCGAGCGCCGACGCCTGCCGCCCCGCGTTGGCCCCGACGTCGGCGATCACGAATGCGAAGGTCAAGCACGCGGCGAGGACCGCCACGGGGTAGACCTCGCGACCGGTGCGGACCCGCCAGGGCGGATTGCCCTCGGTCGTGAGACGCCGGGCGGTCAGCCCGAGCAGGGGCGCGACCAGCGCACACACGGCGGCGTAGAGGAGCAGAATGCCCTCGTGGATCGTGCCGGGCATGGGCCGCCACCAGGACGCGAAGGCCAACGCCGTCGCCAACGTGCCGGCAGCCGCCAGCGTCCCGAGACGCGGCCCGCGATCGCGCACGACGAGGATCGTGAGCGCGGCGGTGAAGCCGAGCACCGTGAGCGGCGTGCTGAGGTCGCGTAGCTCGGCCACGGTGAGGCCGACACCGACGAGCGCCAAGAGGATCGGCCACTGCGTTCGCTGCCCGAGCCGACCGGACCCATCCTCGAAGCGCGGGTGCTCCGCGCGCCGCATGATGGCGGCGAGGAGGACGGCGATGAGCGCCAGCTCGACATCCGGCCGCCAGAACCAGGCATCGCTGCCGTGGATCGCCATGTTCACCGGCGCGAACGCGAAGGTGACGATGCCGATGATGAAGAGCGCCAGCGTGCGCCGCCCCAAGGCGGGGAACGGCAGGGTCAGGCTGCGCGCCAGGGCCGCCAGACCGAGCGCCCCCTCCGCGACGCGCAATCCCGCGACGGTGATCGGCAACCCCTCACCGACGCGCGCGGTCGTCGGCTCGAGCACGGTCACGTGGACCGCGTGCATGAGCGCGCCGATCACGCCGAGCGAGAGGATCGGATCCGCGACGATGCGCACCGCCCGCGCGTCGACGCCCAGGCCGCGCACGGCCAGCGCGGCGTACGCCGCGGCCGCGAAGAGGAGCCAGACCGCCGGCTGGTACGTGAGCTCCACGTGGAGGATGCGCGCGCAAAGCGGCATCGAGATCCCGAGCAGCAGCGCAACGAGGAGCAGGCACCAGCCGAGGACCGGTACGCGCCGCGCGGTGACCCAGCCACCGCCGGCGCAGAGCAGGAAGGCGCCGAGCAGGACGTAGGGATCCCCCGTCCCCATGGCCGATGACCACGTGGCGAACGCGAGCGCCAGCACGAGGTGCAGCACCGCCGGCGGCCGGATGCGCCGATCCCGGCCGGCCCAGACCCATGTGACGGCTGCCGCGGCGAGGCACGCAAGCGCCCACGTGTGCGTCGCGACCGGATGGCGCGCGATGAGCGGCCCGGCCGCCGCGGGCGCGAAGAGCGTGCCCGCGTACAGCGTCGCCGCGCGAACCGCGTGCGAGCGCAGGTGCCGCACGAGCGTGGCGCGCACGACGAGCGCAACGGCCAGCGCCGCGACGAGCAGCCGCCAGCCGTCCAGGTCCGCCGCCTCCCCGGCCCACCACGCCACGACGAGTCCGAACGCCCAGACGGCGAACCCCGTGACGAGCACGGGGAGCAGGTGACGCAGCGGAACGCGCAGGCGCTCGGTGAGCGCTCGGGGGCGGTCGAAGAGCAAGGGCGCGCAGACCAGGGCAAGAGAGCCGGCAGTACCGAGCAGTCCTCCCGTCCCGTACCAGCGCCCCGACGTGAGCGCCGTTCCGGCGACGACGCCCGCAGCGACGAGCTCGCACACGCCGGGGTAGAGCGGCCACGGCTGCGCCTCGCGGGCCGCGGCCGTGGCCAGCACCCCCGCCGCGACGAGCAGACCGATGGCCAGGGTCAGCGTCCAGCCCGGTTCGGGCAGGTAGCGCAGGAGCAGGATGAGTCCCAGCACCTGGATCGCCATCGCGCCGAAGGGCGTCCACGAACCGAGCGATGCGGGCGCCGCGGGCAGCGGGTGCCGCAAGGCCTCCGGGAGCAACCGCTCGACGCGCGGCGCCAGGAGCACGGCCCCCGACACGAGCGCGAGGACGAGGAAGTAGACATCGCCACCGGCGTCGGGCGCGAGGCCCGCGACGAGACGCACGCCGGCTGCGCCGAGGGCGACGCCGGCGAGCGCGACGCCTTCCGGGCGACGCACGGAGAAGGCGACGGCCGCAACGAGCACGGTCAGGAGAACGTGGCCGAGGGCATGCCAGGCCGGGGCCGGTGCCAGCGTGAGGGCGTCGACCGTCGCGACGACGACGAGCACGAGCGTGAGCAAGGCGGTGGCGTCGATGAGGCCGGCCCGCACGGCGGTGTGCGCCTCGGTCCCCTCACGGGCGAGGCGGGCGCAGGCGCCGAGCGCGACCACGCCCAGCGCAGCGAGCGCGAGCACCGCGATCGGCGCGCTGGGCCGGTAGTGCAGCACGGCGCACGCGAGTCCCGCGATGACGCCCGCCGCGCCGCCGAACGTGAACCAGCGGCCGCGCAGCGCCACGCCCATGGCCAACAGCAGCCCGCCCTGCGCAGCGAACACCGCAGCCGGGGCACGCAGATCGCTGAAGACGGGATCCCCGCTGGCGAACAGGGCGAGGGCCGAGAGCCCCACGGCCGCGACGAACGACCACGCGAGCAGCACGCGCGCCTTCGCCGCCTCGTCCCGGCGCAGCAGGATCCATCCCGCGCACGCGCAGAGGAACACGTACGGCAGGAAGGTCATGCCGTACCAGGCGAGCGGCATGGGCCGGTCCGCGTAGCCGAGGGCGTCGGCGGCCTGATCGCGAAGCTGCAAGGCTGCGGCGCGGATGGGCGCAGGCGACTTGAGGTAGGCCAACGCCGACAGGACGAGGCCAGGCAAGGCGAACCACGGAACCGGCAGCGCGAAGCCGGCGCGCAGACACGCGTACGCACCGAGCAGCGACGCGACCAAGAGCCCGACGTCGTCGCCGAGCGCCATGAGCGTGCCGGTGATGCCGAGGGCCATGGCCACGACGAGCAGGACCGCGGAGCGCCGGCGTCCGAGAAGGCGGCGTGCGTACAGCGCGGGTTCGCAGGTGACGACGGCGCCCCCGAGCGCCGCGATGACGATGCCCAGCGTCGACAGCGACGTCCCCATCGACCACGTGGCGCGGCCGGCGATCGCGAGCCGACCGACGGCGACGACCGCGGCGAACGCGAAGAGGATCGTGGGCCACAGCGCGCGCCAGTCCTTGGACTCGAGCCGGGGCACGACGCGTCGCGCATAGAGCCACGTCACGCCGATCAAGAACAGCGCGATGATCAGCGCCGAGACGACGGGCGCGGCGGGCGGCATGGCGCCGCCGAGGAGCGAGAGCGCCGAGAGCGCGATGAGGGCCGAGGGCAGGAACGTGGCGTGCGCATCGCCGAGTACGCGGGCCAGGTGCCGGGCCGCGAACCACCCGCCGCCGAAGACGATGCCGGTCGCGAGCAGGGCGCGCCAGGTCGAGAGCGGGAACAGCGTGCCGGCGGGGATGGCGGCGATCGGGATGAGGAACGCGACGATCAGCAGCAGCGTGCGCTCGACCTCGGGCAGGTTGCCGGCGCGGTTGAGCAAGCGCGCCGCCGCGAACAGCACCCCGCCCAGGAGTACGAGGCCGCCGGCGACGACCATCAAGCGCTGCGCGCCCGACATCGTCGTCCACGCCGTGGTCGTGAAGTAGACGGCCCCCGCCACGATCAGGAAGGCCGCCAGCCCGAACCCGAGGTTCTCGGCGAACGCCGGCCCCAACCGCTGCCAGACCGTGGGCGCACGCGGCCGCGCCGGGGTCGGGGCGGGCGTGGGCGCATCGTGCGGCTCGGGTGCCTCGAGCGGCACCGGCTCGATCGGTGCCGTCGGCTCGAGCGGCGGGGGCAGCGACGCCGGCGTGGGCGGTGGCGGGACCGCTGCGGCGGGCGGCGGCTCGGGGCGCGCCGCGCGCGCGAGCGCCTCGGCGGTCGCGAGGTCCTCGCGCATCCTCCGGATGCGGCCCTCGAGCAGCCGCTCGAGCTGCTCGCGGAAGTCGTCGGGGAGCTCGCGATCCGCACGAATGCGGTCGCGGAGATCCTGCGCGGCCCACAGCTCACGCCACGGGAGCACGTTGAGCCAGGCGCCGCAGCTCGGACAGCGGGTGTCGGCGGGCCGGCGCGGAACGTCGGTCCTCTGCCCACAGGAAACGCACGGGATGCGTGCCACGACAGGTGCATTGGAGCCCGGTGTCGGATCGGCCGCAAGGCCGATCGGAGGGCCCGGCGCCGAAAGCGATTCGCCCCGGCGTGGCGGTCGCCCGCGGCCTAGGCCGCGTCGCGGCGCTCGAGCAGGGGCTCGAGAACGGCCATCAGCTCGGCGGCGCGGATCGGCTTCGTGGCGTACGCATCCATGCCGGCGTCGAGACAGACCTCGCGGTCACCCTTCATCGCGTGCGCCGTGAGGGCGACGATCGGCATGTGCGTGCCGTCGTTGGCCTCGAGCGCGCGGATGGCGCGCGTGGCCTCGAGGCCGTTCATCTCCGGCATCTGCACGTCCATCAGGATCAGGTCGAAGCGCGTGCGGCGGTACGCGTCGAGCGCCGCCCGTCCGTCTTCCACATGCGTGACGCGGAAGCCCTCGCGCTCGAGCAGGCGCTTCGCGACGAGCACGTTGACCCGGTTGTCCTCGGCCAGCAGGACGTGCGGACGGTCGTCCTCGACCGGACCTGAGGTCGAGAGCGGCGCATCGGACGTCGTCGACGGGGCCGCCGCCGGTGCCGGGCCGGTCACCTCGGCTTGGTCT
Organism: Planctomycetota bacterium; assembly: GCA_030066775.1. Lineage (GTDB taxonomy): Bacteria > Planctomycetota > PLA2 > PLA2 > JAEUHO01 > JASJAY01. Next base: position 32,768 of record JASJAY010000003.1, on the reverse strand, counting down.
TCGGCGGTGCCTTCCGCGAGCCACGGCGCCGAGCGGTTCAGGCTCGTGATCAGCTCGTCTTCCGTGATCGGCTTGAGCACGACGGCGAGGCGCGTTTGCGAGCGGTCGGCGAGATCGTCGAGGGCGCGCGCGTCGGCCAGGTCGAGGACGGGACTGTCGGTACGCGAGCCCCCGGCCCGAAGCAGGACGAGGCCGGGCCCGCCGAGGTCGCGCTCGCTCAGCCAGCGTTCCACGCACGCCCGCGGCGTGCCGCAGCATCCGTCGAGGAACCGTTCGTCGAGCACGACATGCGTGTACGGCTTCTTCTGCGCAGCGGCGGCTGCGGCGACCTCCGCCGCCTCGTGCGAGGTGCTGACCGCGACGGCCTGGATGCGCAGGCTCTGGAGGTGACGCAGCAGGAGCTCGCGGCTCGCGTCACGTCCCTCCACCACGAGCACACGGAAGCGCCGCGACGGTGCGTCGAGCTCCGGGCCTTCGGGATCGAGCAGGTCCGCGGGCGGCGCGAGGAACTCGGCGCTGAACGAGAACGTGCTGCCCTTGCCGGGCGTGCTCTCGAGCCAGAAGCGACCGCCCATGAGCTCCACGAGACCGGCCGAGATGCTCAGGCCGAGTCCGGTGCCGCCGTAGCGCCGCGTCATCGAGATGTCGGCCTGGGTGAAGGACTCGAAGATCCGCTTCTGCGCCTCCGGCGCGATGCCGATGCCCGTGTCCTCCACGTCGAACTGGACGTTGACGCGATCGGGCTGACGCCCGCGGACGGAGGCGCGCACGAGGACGTGCCCGGTGTCGGTGAACTTGATGGCGTTGCCGACCAGGTTGACGAGCACCTGTCGCAGGCGAACCGGATCGCCGACCATGCGCTCGGGGATGTCGTGGTCCACGTCGAAGACGAGCTCGAGGTCCTTCTCCGCCGCGCGCCCGCACATCGCCTTGAGCGTCTCGCCGATGGTGCGACGGAGCGGGAACTCGATCGCCTCGAGCTCGAGCATGCCGGCCTCGACCTTGGAGAAGTCGAGGATGTCGTTGATGACGGTCAGGAGCGTTTCCGCGGACGACCGCACCATGCCCAGGTGGTCGCGCTGCTCGGGGTCGAGGCGCGACTCGAGCACGACGTCGGTCATGCCCAGGATGCCGTTCATGGGCGTGCGGATCTCGTGGCTCATGTTCGCGAGGAAGAGGCTCTTCGCCTCGCTGGCGACCTCGGCCTGATGCTTGGCCCGCTCGAGGAGCAGGGATCTGGAAAGGAGCTTCCAGTACCCGCGCGAGGTGTGCTTCCCCTCGAGCACGAGAACGGCACAGTAGAGCGTGAACACGATGACGAGCGTGGTGGCGTGCACGAAGTCGAGACCCACGCTGGCCACGAGCAGCGGGATGAAGACCGACATCAGGAAGAGGAAGTGCAGCGGTCGGTTGAGCCCCAGCGTGTTCGTGCTGCCGGCGAGGATGCCGGCCGAGCAGGTCAGCACGATCACCAGCTCCCAGCCGAGCGGATACGCGCGCAATGCGAACCCGCCGAACAGACCCCAGACCGTGCCTGCGCACAGCGTGACGACGGCGAGCCAATTCGTCGCCTGCTCGCCGTAGCGCTCCTGTAGCTCCCGGAACCGGATCGCGACGACGAGCCGCATGACCCCCAGCGCCGTGAGGATGCCGAGGGCCCCGAACATGACGTGGGGATGGTCTTCCTCCATCGTCGTCGCGCCCATCACGATCAGCAGCAGCACCGGATAGACGACGGCGGCGATGCGCGAACGCAGGGCGAGCTCCCGATCGCGTCGCCGCTCCAAGCGCTCGCGGTTCTCGAGCAGGTACTGCTCGTCGAGGGACGCAGCGGAGACCGCACCCTCAGCGGGCGGTGCCGCATCGGCGTCCGGCGCACCCTTCCTGACCTCGTCGCCTTCCAAGCCGGGCCTGTCCCTTTCCACGCACCCCCTCGCGGACGGCGACCGCCGCCCGTGTCGTTGCGACAGGGTGCTCCGGACTCCCATCGGCCCATGGGGAGGTCCCCCCCATGGCCCCGCGGAGGGCCTTCACAGGGCCTTCAGATCGTCTCGTTCCGAGACGCTTCAGGTCGCCGGAGGCGCGGAATCGGGATCAGAAGTCGACGGTCACCTGCAGGCCGAAGAGGTTCGCGTCGGAGTCCTCGTAGGTGCCGCGCAGCGTGCCCGCCGTGGGGCTCGTCTGCCGCACGTCGACCTCGCTCCCGAAGATGTGCGCGTAGCTGAGGTCGACCCGGAGGCGGTTGTTGATGCGATAGCCGACACCGGCCGTCACCCAGAGCCGATCCGCGTCCGGGACGCGCGGCGTCCTGTTGCTGGTCGAGGCCGGGCCTTCGTCGAAGAGCACGCCGGCGCGGAACTCCCAGCAGCTGTTCGGCGTGAAGGCCACGCCCACGCCGACACGGAACGTGTCCTTCCAGTCGAACTCGAGGACGGTGTTCGGCTGGACCGGGTTCGCGAAGTCCACGACCAGCTCGTCGAAGGTCTCCCAGTTCGTCCAGGTCACGTCCCCCATCACGGCCCAGCGGTTGTTGACCCGGTGGTATGCGCTCACCGAGAGGGAGTCGGGGAAGTCGATCTCGGTCTCGGCGGCCGAGTTCGTGAAGAGGCCCGGGGGCAGACCCGGCTGGACCGGCCCCGGCACGACGAACGACCCGTCGCCCTCGATCTCCTGCGTGACGCGCGAGCGGTAGTGGATGCCGAAGCGGGTGCAGCAGTTGACCTCGTAGAGCAGGCCGACGTTGAAGCCGAAGCCCCAACCGTCGCCTTCGATCTTCGCGCTGCCGTCCAGCGCCTGGGGCATCATCGCCGAAGCACCGAAGTCGACCTGGTTCTCCAGGGTGGCGTCGGCGTACATCGCGTTGAAGCCTGCGCCGATGGAGAGCCGGTTGTTGATGCGGTACGCAACCGCGGGGTTGATGTTCAGCGTGAACAGCTCCGAGTCGGTCGCGTAGTAGCGGCCGTAGAAGTTGTCGGGGTACGACGTGCTGAGGCCGAACGGCACGTTCACGCTCAGGCCCACGTTCCACTTGCGGTTCAGCCGCCAGGCGACGAAGGCGCTCGGGACCACGGCATCCTCGGCGCCATCGGCGTTGACGCCGATGATCGGCATCGAAGCCACGTCGAGCGAGCCCTGGTCCGTGTACTCGAAGGTGGGCGCGATGTAGACCGCTGCCACCGCGGCGCTGTGGCGTCGCAGCCGCGCCATGCCGGCGGGGTTCCACCAGATGGTGGTGGCGTCGTCAGCGGAAGCGGCCCCGCCCGCGTACGCGCTGCCCATGCGCTTGCCGCCGGTTTCCAAGAGCCCCACGCCACCGGCCTCGGCCTCCGGCGCGATCCAGATCGAGCCCGCTACGAGTGCCATCACGCAAATTGCGGAGATCCACCGCTGCCTCATGCCCTGCCTCCCTCGACGCCGCGCACCCCCCACGCCCGATCGTCGGGCGCATCCTACCGATCGCGCCCCCGCGCTTTCCAGCGTCCGTCCCGATCGTCCGCCCCGCGCGCGGAATGCAGGCGACCGCGGCTATGCTCCGCGCGGATGAACAAGCCCCGGACCACCACGCTCGTCGTCTTGCTGGTCCTGCTCCTCCTGATCGTGCCGATCCCCCTGCGCGGGCGCGTGTGGAAGGCGGGCTTCGACGCCGGCCATCTCGCGATCGGTGCCGCGCTCGGCTTCCTCGCCGCCCGGTTCCTCGGGCTCCTGGGGATGCGCTCGTCGTGGCTGCGCGACGGGCTCGCGCTGGCCGGCGCCACGGTCGCCGGCATCGGAATGGAGTGGCTGCAGGGCTTCGTGGGCCGCGAGCCGTCCTGGATGGATGCGGCGACGAACGCCGTCGGCACCGGGGCGTGGTTCCTGGCGCATCGCGCGCGGGTGGCGGAACGGGCCGGGCCGCGGCGCGTGATCTGGACCGCAACCGGGCTGCTGCTCGCCGTCGGTCTCTTCAACCCGGCGATCACGACGGTCGACGCGGTGCGACAGGCTCGCAGCTTCCCGCTGCTCGCCTCGTTCGAGGACCGGCTCGAGCTGACGCGCGTGGGCTCCCGCGAATCGACGTACGCGTGTTCGCCGGACCACGCCACGCACGGCAACGCATCGCTCGAGGTGCGGCTGGCCGCAGGGACCTATCCGGGCGTGACGCTCGGCAGCTTCCCCGAGGACTGGAGCGACTACGACGCGCTCGCCTTCGATCTGGTCGTGCTCGGCGACGCGCCCCTGCGCCTCATCTTCGAGGCGGAGGACCAGCACCACGACCGCAAGCACTACGACTACAACGATCGCTTCCGATTGATCGAGTCCTACGCGCCCGGCCGCCACACGGTGCGTGTGCGGCTCGCCGACGTGCAGGCCGCGCCCGCCAAGCGCCGCCTGAACCTGAGCCGCATGTACACGCTGATCTGGTTCGTCAACGGCTTGGACGCACCGCGCAAGTTTCACCTCGACAACGTGCGACTCTTGTCGGACTGATCAGCCCCCGCGCTTGCCGAGGTCGAAGGTCACGTCGACCTGGCCCTGCTCGCCGACCTCCACGCGCTGCGGTGCCGGCGGGCTGGCGCCCGCTGCGCCGAGGTAGCGAATGGACACCTCGTACGTGCCGGCGGCGAGGCCGGTGATGCGCACGTCCTCTGCGCTGCCCTTGGGGCGATTGCCTGCACGGCTGAACGTCGGCGCCCCTTGGCGCCGCGCGACCACCCAGAGGTTCGGTGTCGTGGCCCCGGCGTCGGCCAGGAGCTTGACGCGCAGCGAAGCGCCGGCGGGCGGCGTGAGCGCGCCGAGATCCGTCGTGCCGGCGCCCAAGGCGCGCGCGCCGAGGACGATCGGCGCGTCGCGGAACGCGTCGATCCAGAGGTGGTATGTGCCGGCCGGGAAGCCGCCGAGCGTGTGCTGCCCGTCCTCGACCACGGTGATCGCGCGGATCACGTCCGCGGCGCCGAAGTCGCCGCTCGGCGCGAGCAGCACGTTGGTGGCGCGCCCGCGCGGCGGCGCCTTCCCGTCGCGCCCGAGGATGCGGAACGTGAGCAGGTTGCCCTGCTCGAGCTTCAACACCGCAGGCTTCGGCGCACCGGCCGTCACGTCGACGCGGCCCCCCTCGATCGCGGCCGCGAGGACCGGATGGCGTACCGAGAGCGCTGCGCGTTCGCCGCGACGCGCCCGCATCCGTGCACGGCCGCGGCCGTCCACCGGGACGCCGAACTTGACGCCGAAGCGATGATCTGGCTCCACGTCGGTGCGGAACACGCGCGCGCGGTGAACGGCGGTGCCCTCCGGCACCTCGACCTGCACGCGGATCCAGACGACCTGCGAGAGGTCGATCGACGTCTCGGCCTCGTAGCCGAGCGAAACGTCGACGGGGTCGGAGTACGTGTCGGAGTACGCGTCACGTGCGCGGAAGCGTCCCGACTCGGCGATCAGGAAGACCTGCGCCGACGCCTCCTGGCGGCCGCCCAAGGCGCCCGCCGCTTCGGACTCGGACCGCCGCGCCCGTGCGTTGACCCAGCGGTCGGCGTCCGCGTCGAAGCGCTCGATCGCAATCGACACGTCGCCGTCCTCCGGCGGCGTGACGCGGACGGTCAGCTCGGCCGCCGTGGTCAGCGCGAGGCGCACGGTCTCGGAACCGCCCCCGCGGAACATGCCCGTCCCGCTCGTGAATCCGCGCGCCCGCAGCTCGATCGGCTGCGGTGCGGCGCTGCCCGACGTCCGCGTGTCGATCTGCAGCACACCGGCCGCGGCGTCCTCCACGAGCTCCGCCGGACCCACCCACCGATTGCCCAGGCGCAGCTCGTAGGCGGGCGGCAGGCCCGGCTCGCCGTCGATCGTGACCTCGAGGGTGAGCGGATGCGGGGGTTCGACTTCGAGCACGTGCAGCTCGTCGGCGTTGCCCGGGTTCAGGTCGATCGCGCCGGCGGACACGCCCCGATACGCATCGCTTCCCGAGAGCAGCACGACCGTGATGCGCCCCGGCTCCATGCCGCGGAGTGTCGCCTCGCCGCGCGCGTCGGTGACCTCGGTCCGCGGCTCGCCGAACGCGACGCCGCCCGTCCACGTGACGCGCGCGCCGGTGAGCGGCCCCCGCCCTCGCTCGACGATGCGGACGCGCGCCTCGAGCCCTTGTCGGAACGTGACGGGCGATCCCTCGTCCTTGCCCATCAGCGCGTTGAACCGCGCGACGAGCCCTTCCGGCGTGCGCACGCGGCCGGTGGCGAAGGTGGGCGGCAGCCCGCTGACGACCAGGCGCCCGGCTTCGATGCGCGCTGCGGCGTCGTCGGCGAAGGTCGCCTTCATCCACGCGACGAGCTGAAGCTCCAGCGACGTGCCGTCTTGGGGCACCCGCGCGTCGCCTTCCGCGATGGGAAACGACACGGTCCGGAAGCCCTTTACCTCGCAGGTCACCTCGACCGCGTCGGGCGCGACCGTCTTGGGGGGCGACAGCCGCGGATCCGGCGGCGCGTAGCCCTCCGCCTCCGCGTTGACGCTGTACTCGTCCCGCGCGTTCAGCGTGCCGATCGTCGTCATGCCGGCGGCATCCGTGGGCTCGGCCACGAGCTTCGGCAGGAGCGAGAGGACGAGGTTCGAGCGCGACGCGTAGCGATCGCCCACATGGACCGTCGCGCCCTCCACCGGGCGCTTCGTCTGCGCGTCGACGACACGCACCGTGAGCTGACGCTCCTCGAGCAGCTCGACCACGACAGGGTCGGTCTCGGATCGCGGCAGGTACAGCCCCAGGTGGTTGCGGCCGTGCCCCTCCGCGCTTGCGAACACGCGCACCGGTCCGCGCGAGATGCCCTCGGCCCGGAACACGCCGGCGTCGTTCGTGGTGCCCGCCTGGAGCGCGGTCATCTGGGCCCAGATCGGACGCGCCACGACGACCGCCGCGCCTGCCACGGGCGCGCCGGCCCGCTCGATGCGCACGTCGAAGCTGTACGCGGGACCCACCACGAGTGGACGCACGTCGCGGCGCGCCGGGCTCGACGCCTGCAACGACACGGGTCCCGCCGCCACGCGACCGTCGTCGGTCCGCGCATGCAGCGTCCCGACGACGAAGACGCCGGGACGCTCACCGACCGCCAGTTCGAAGCGCCCCTCCGCGTCCGTCGTCGCATCGCGTGTCGGCCGGTCGGGGAACCGCGCTTCGACGCGTGCCTCGGCAACCGGCCGGCGGCGCTCGTCGACGACGCGACCGATGAGCACGATGCCGGTCGCCTCTGGCGTGTCGTCGGCGTCGGATCCGGGATCGTCCGGCCGCGCGGGATCGCCCTGTGGTCCCGGTGCCTCGCGGCCTTCGAGACCGGGCTCCGAATCCACGTCGCCCTCGTCGGCGGCGTACGGATCGACGTCCGGGGCGCCCAACGGACCGCCCTCGAGCAGCCACCAGATCGCTCCCGCGGCCAGCAGGAGCAACAGCAGGATGAGACCTCCCCGACGCATGGCGGTGGATCGTACCGGCAGGAGGGAGCCTCACGGACCGCGAAGAGCTGCGGAGGCGGCCAAGGCGCTCAGGCGCGGCGCTTGACGAGCGTGATCTCGTTCCCCGTTTCGTTGAACTCGACCTCGTCCATGAACGCGCGCATGAGCATGACGCCACGGCCGTGAGGACGGAGCGCGTTCACCGGGTCGGTCGGGTCTTCGATCGACGTGGCATCGAACCCCGGCCCTTCATCGCGGACGACGAAGCGCAGCATGTCGGGCTCGATGCTCGCCTCGACATGAATGCGCCGCGAGCGATACGGTTCCTCTGTGATGCGGCGCTCGACGAGCGCGTTGTGCGCGCTCGGATCCAGGCCCCGCAGCCGGCCGTCGACCTCGAGCGTTCCGTGGATCAGCGCATTCGTGAGCGCTTCGTCGATGGCCACGGCCAGCTCGAACGCTTCGTCATCGCCGCTGAAGCCGAATTCGGCAGCACAGTCGCGGAGGTAGCCGACGACCTGCGGAACGCGCGCACGGTCGGGCGGCAGCTGGAAGGTCAGCGACATGCCCCGCCGCTCGTTCTCCGTGGCGATGAGCACGATCAGCTGGGTAGGAAACGCCTTCCGCAGCGACGCGATCAGGACCTGGTCATGGCGACCGCTGTCGACGCCGACGAGCAACATGTCGACGTCGCCCGCGGCCATGCGCTCCCGCGCCGCATCGACGGTCTCGACGCGCTCGATCCGCCAATCCGTCTCCTGGAACGTCGGGGACGGCGTGGGGCGGGCGGCTTGATCGAGGAGCAGGAGCGTGGTCATGGTGAACGCCGGGACAACGGTTGCATCCCTACGACGCGCGCCGGGCGCCCGGGGCGTCGGCGGGGCCAAGATCACGCCCGGGAGGCACGAAATGGCCCGCGGGCGGCTGCGAAGGGTCGCGATCTACGACGCGGCGTGCGCGACCCGGTAGAGCCGGCGGGCCACGGCGATCTGACCGGCGTGCCAGGCGTCGTGCCGGGTGGCCATGGCGAGGAAGGCGCCGAGCGCAACGTGGCCGCAGGCAACCCGTGTGAGGTCCGCGTCGTCGACGGCGGCGATGGCCGCGCGCTGCGCGGCGTGTGCGGCGTCGAGCGCGGCCCGCTCCTCTGCGAAGGTCGCCAGCGGGGTCCGTGGCTCCACCGGCGGCGGTTCGGCCGCGGCTCGCGTACGCACGAACTCGGCGTAGTGCCGCTTGCAGTGCGCCAGGTGCGCGACCTGCCAGGCGATCGTGCCCGGCGCGGGCCAGCCGTCTTCGACGTCCTCGTCCGCGTAGGCGTCGGCCTGCCAGTAGGCCTCGTCGTCCGTCACGCCGTCGAGCGCGCTCCGGATCGACTCGAAGTCGTGGGCCCACGCGTGGTCGAAGGCCTGGAGATGTTCGTCGACTGCGGACATGGGCGCGCGCGCTCCTAGCGGCTGTAGGCGAGCTCGACGTCGGTCGCGCCGGCCGCCACGGACTGCTTGCTTCCGATCCGACCCGGACGCATGTGCCCGGTGATCGTGTACGTGCCCGGCGGCACGCCGTGGATCACGAACGTGCCGTCGCGGTTCACGCGCCCCCAGATCGAGATGCCCCGATCGTTGCGCGCGTAGACGTTGGCCCACCGCCAGCTCTGGGGCAGTCCGGTGACGAACCCGCGGATGCTGTCGCCTTGGATCAGCTCGATCTCGAACGGGCCGTCGGACGGGCGCACGTCTTCGAGGAGCGCGTAGCGGCTGTCGCCGTTCTTGCGCACGAGGAGCATGCCCGCCTCCTCGGAGCCTTGGTTGATGAAGAAGGAGCCGTCGTTCTTCACGCCGGACCCCTTGCTCGTCCAGCCGCCGTTGGGCTTCGGCGCATACCACGTCGCGTGGAAGCCCTTCACGTTGTCGCCGAGCAGTTGGCCCTTGATCGGCAGGCCGAGGGGCATCTCCAGCACGATGTCGCTGGCGGGGCCGCGCACCTCGATGGGCTCGGAGGCGGAGTAGGAGCCCTTGGCCTCGACGCGCAGGCGGTAGACGCCGGGGGGCACCGGGCCGAGCTTGTACGAGCCGTCGTTGCTCGTGCGCGCCGAGTGGCGGCGCTGCCAGCGCGTCCCGTTGTGCACCTCGGCGCGTACGCGTACGCGACCAACGCCCTCGCCGCCGGGCCCGAGCACGCGACCCTCGATGTAGCCGCCCCCCTCGAGCGTGACCGTCACGTTGCTCTCGCCCGCGGAGACACGCGATACGGACTGGGCGATGTAGCTCTTCTCGCCGCCGGAGGCCGGCGTCGCGCGCAACGTGCCCACGGCGTCGGCGGGGAGCCCGCCCACGGTGAACGCCCCGTCGGCGTCCGTCTTGGCCGATCGATTGCGGTTGCGGTTGCGCCCGCGCTCGTCCTTGATCGACCACGAGTAGTTGATGTTCGCGCCGACGATCGGCTGGCCCTCCGGGCAGACGACGCGCCCCTGGATCGTCAAGCCGGCCTCGATGCGAACGACCACGTTCTCGGCGCCCGCTTCCGTGCTCACGGGCTCCGGCTGCATGTACTTGTCGCCGGGCTGGGCGTAGACCTCGTAACGCCCTTCCTTGAGCCCGAGCTGCTCGAAGCGCCCGTCTTCCCCGGTACGCAGGTTCGTGTGGTAGTTGCGGTAGTAGTAGCCGTACCACTTGCGTCCGTCGCGGCGCTCTTGCTGGATGTGGATGCCGACGTGCGGCATCGGCTTGCCGTCGGGGCCGCGGACCTGCCCCGCGATCTTGTAGCCCTTCTCGAGCTTGATCTGGAGCGGACCGCTGCCGGGCGTCCACGCCTCGTACAGGTAGGGCAGCGTGTTGAGCTTGCGACCGAAGGCGTCGAGGGCGTTGTCGACGGCGACGTCGATGTGCCCGTCCCCGCGCGGGGCTTCGCCCCGGAAGCGGCCGTTGACGATCTGCGCGCCCGAGCCGTTCCAGTTGCCGGGCTTGCGCACGCGGCGGATGCTCACGGAGCCGCCGGCCACGGGTCGCCCCTCCGGATCCACGACCGTGCCCTCGACGAACTCCTTCGGGGGCATGACGTAGACGTACTTCTGCTCTTCCTCGCCGGGACGCACGCCGTAGCGCGTCTTCTCCTCGGCGATCCGGACCTCGTAGTCGCCGTCGATCAGGTCGCGCCAGGCGAAGCGCCCGTCCGCGCGCGTGTTCGTGCTGTTGGTCTGGTTGCCGCCGCGCGCGTTCTTGTAGTAGAGCTTCACCTGCACGCCGGGGACGGCCTCGCCGTCGAGGTCGACCACGCGGCCCATCACGTGCGCCAGGGGCTCGACGGCGATCTTGACGTCGTCCGTGACCTTGCCGTCGACCACCTCCACGGTGACGGCGGTCCCCACGCGCCGCCCGAGGCCGTCGCTGGCGTAGACGTCGTACGTGCCGGCGGCGAGGTTCTTCTGCTCGAAGCCGCCGTCCGCGCGCGTGCTGGTCGAGTAGGAGCCGCCGCCCTGCTTGCGGCGAATCGAGACCGCGATGGGCCGGGTCAGGCGACGCGAGCCCGCGTCGACCTTGCCGCGGATGGCGCCCTTCGTTTGGAAGACGAGCTTGATCGGCTCCTGCTCCTTGCCGGCGGCCAGCGTGACGCTGACCTGCTTCGCGTGGCCCTCGGAGGTGTTGGCGCCGAAGCGCCACACATCACCCGGCGCCAGGCCGAGGTACTCGAAGCGCCCCTCGGCGTCGGTGACGCGCTGGGTCGCGTACTGGTCGAAGGCGTAGAGGCGCTGCTGCAGGTTGCCGGAGGCCCACACGCGCGCCCCCACCACGGGCGCCTCGCTCTCGTCGACGACCTGGCCTTCGACCCGCACGCCGCGCTCGAGCTGCACGTCGCGCGTGAGGCGCTGCCCTTCCTCCTTCACCTCGTAGAGCGCGCCCGGCGGCATCTGCCAGCTCTGGACCTTCACGCCCTCCGGTACGGGCATGTAGAAGCCGTCCGCGTAGGCGCCGACGTGGCCCTTGCCCAGCGGGACGTCCTCGATGCGGTAGTGGCCGGACTCGTCCGCCACAGCCGTCGTGCCGCGGTTGTTCCAGTAGTGCTGGTTCGGCAGCGCGGCGACGACGCGTGCGGAGGGAATGGGCTTGCCCTCCGGATCCCGCACCGTGCCTTCGAGGATCCCGCCCCGGTAGAGCGTCACGTCGATCGCGACGTCCTGGCCGTCGGTCACGTCCATCATCGGCGCAGCCGACTGCACGTAGATGTATCCCTCGGCGTGGACCGAGAGGCCGGTGAGATAGCCGGCCGGCAGGCCCGTGATGCGGTACGTGCCGTCGCCACCGGACTGCGCCACGCGCGTGTACCGCGACTGCCAGTCGTGGGCGCCCTTGGGGTTGAGGTTCGCGATCAGGCGCGCGTTCGCCACCGGCTGGCCCGACGAGTCGCTGACGCGCCCGCGGATCACGGGGCCGCCCGCGTGCTCGAACGGCAGCAGGATCTCTTCGTCGAAGGGCGGCGCGAGCTCGATGCCGTTGCGCGAGCCGCGGCCCGGCACGAAGACGTTGAAGGAGAGCACGGTCTCGGGCACGGCAGGCAGGCCGAGGCGGCCGTCGCCTGTCGTCGGTGTGCGTGGCAGGTGCCAGGTCGTGAGCTCGTTCCATCCGCGGTGGTCGGGCTCCTTGCGGATGCCGCCCGAGACCCACGCCTTGAGCCCCTTGCCCTCGGCGTCCACGACGCGCACGCGCAGGGGGACACCCTTGTCGAGCATCAGCACGGGCGGCACGCTCGTGTGGCCGGGATAGATGGTCGCCTGGGCGGAGAAGAAGGGCGGCTCCGGCAGGGCGCGCAGCTGATAGCCGCCGCGCACGTCGAGCCCGCGGAACTCCACCCAACCGTCTTCCTGCGAGAGGCGCGAGTCGATCAGCTCCAGGTCGACGGGCGGCTTGAACTGCTCGGCGGCGTGGGTCGACGGCCGCCAGTGGAAGCGGTCGTGGCGCTTCTGGAGACGCAGCTCCACCTGCACCCCGGCCATCGGCTTGGCGTCCGCGTCGACGACCTGGGCGCGGACGATGGCGGTGCCCGTCAGCTCGACGGTGCGTGTCACGTTCTCCGTACCGGTGGCGCGGCCCTCGAGGGTCGCGGCGTCCGGCTCGTCCGTGTCCTCGGGCGCTTCCGTCGCGGTTTCGACCTCGAAGCCCTCGTCGGGGTCCGGCTCGCCGAAGCCGAGCCACCAGAGGAGCAGAACGAGGATCGCCCCTCCGACCAGACCGACTGCGACTGCCCGCACGCGCGCTCCCTCTCCCTAGCCGTACTTCTGCTTCAGGCCTTTGACGATCTTCGCGAGCTCGTCATCGACCTTCTTCTCGAGCTTCGCCGGCTTGAGCGCCTGCCCACCGGCGATGGCGTTCATGATCATCGAGCGCGCCATCTGGTTCCGTGCGTAGCCCTCCGCGGCCTGCTTCGTGACCATGCCGCCGCCGATGATGATCCCGACCACCCGTTTGCGCTCTTCATCGAACGCGATGCCGTTCACCGAAATGTCGCGTGAGAACGCCTCGCTGTCGAAGTCCTCGGGCGGCGGGTCGTCGGACATCCAGTACATGCGCCCCATGGTCGCCTTGCGTGCGAAGGTCCAGGCGTCGGGCGCGTTCTTGTCGCAGTACGCGACCAGCCCGTCGTCCTTGCCGGCCAGCTTGTAGACGGAGCCCGACGGGGCGCGGTCCACGAACATGTCCACGATGGTCGCGTAGCGCTTCTTGGCCAAGAGCTCCTTGAGCTCGGCCGTCTTGAAGGGATAGGCCTTCTGGTAGCGCGGTTGGATCCAGGCGCGGAGGTCGACATCGCTCGGCGCTCCACCCGCAAGCTGCTGGAGCAGCGCGGTGCGCTTGGCGTCGTCCCCCCACTGCTTGGCGAGCTTGTCGAGCAGCTTGCAGGCCGCCTTCGCCTTGAGCGTCTTCGGCTTCTCGAGCTCAGGCGTGTCCGCCTCGAGCGCGCCCTCGGCCCACGCCTTGAGGTCGAACGTCGCGGGCGCCTTGGCGACCAACCGCTCCATGGGCTGGCGCAGCGCGTCCTTGTCACCCTTGGCCGCGGCCTCGAGATACAGACCGAGGAGCGTGTTCGGGCTGCTCTCGAGGCCCAGCCCCTTCTCGACCTGCGCTTCGGCGCCGGACGGGCTCCCGCGCCACACGATGCGCATCGTGCGATCGAGGATCACGCTCGTGGGCCAGCCGTCGAGGGCAAACTGCCCGATGCACGTCTGCGAGGGATCGCAGCCGACGGGCATCGTGTAGCCCTTCTCCTTCAGGAAGCCGCGCACCTCGCCCGCGTTCTCGCGCGTGATCGCAATGACCAGGAGGCCGTGGTCGCGGTAGCGGTCCCAGAGCGACTGGATCTTGGGCATCGAGCGCACACACGGCCCGCACCACGTGCCCCAGAACTCGAGCAGGATGAGCTTGGGGTCGACGTCGCCGTCGAGCGGGCTCTCCCCCTCCGCCGTGTTGAGCCACGTGGTGGCCGAGATCTCCGGCGCGCGATCCCCCACGGCCGAGCCGACGTCGTCCTCGGCGGCTGCGGGCGGGGCGACCAATGCGGCGAGCACCGCGAGGAGGCAGAGTCGTCGTGTGTGCATGGGCCCTCCTACCTCTCGACCAAACGGAGGACGAGGCCGGTGGTTCCCGCTTCTGCGTCCACCGACTTCGCTCGGCGTCGGCCCTGCCGCACGCTGGCGCTGAAGGTGCCGTCCGGGAGGCCGGTCGCCTCGAACGTCCCGTCCTTGGCAACCAAGGCCGAGCGCTGGAAGCCGCTCTCGTGGCGCAGTGTCACTTGGGCCACGAACTCGCCGTTGAAGCGCGTCTTGGCGTCGGGATCCAGGTTCTCGACGCGTCCCGCGATGCGCTTGCCTTGCTGCAGCCGGACCGTCACGGGGCCCGCCGCGGGACGGACGTCTTCTACGAAGGCATAGCGCGTGTCGCCGTCCTTGTAGGCGTAGATCACGCCGGTCACGTCGTCGGCCAGCGAGATCAGGAAGCTGCCGTCGGAGCGCACGCGCGCCTGTCGAGCGCTCCAGCCGCCCCGCTCGGGCCGGTAGCCGAACCAGATGTCGAAGCCCGCGACATCGTCGCCCTGGAGCGTGCCGCGGACGGGGTTGCCGCGCGGCACGACGATCTTCACGTCGGCTGCGGGGGCACGCACCTCGATCGGCTCGGGCCGCTTGTACTCGCCGCTGGCGCCTGCGCTGAGCTTGTAGAGACCCGGCGCCATGGGCCCGAGGCGGAACGTGGTGCTGCCGGCACGCACCCACGTGCTGACGCGGCGTCGACCGCTCTCCTTGCTCACGGGTCGGGCGTTGACGTGCAGGTCGCCCACGGGCTCACCCTCGGGCCCCGTCACTGTGCCTTCGATGAACACGCCGAGGTCCAGCGTGAAGTCGACACCGGTGGCGCCCGTCGGGACGTCCTTGCGACTCGCGGCGAGGTACGGATTGGTGGACCCACTCGGGGCGTTGACGGACACGGTGCCCAGCGCGTCCTTCGGGATCCCGCGGATCTCGTAGGCGCCCTCGGCGTCGGTCGTCGCCCGGCCGCGCTTGGGAGTCCAGGCGCGCGTCCCCTTCGGGCGGTTCTGCCGCCAGTAGACCTGGGCCCCGACGATCGCCTCGCCCTCGGGCCCCAGCACGCGGCCCGTGATGCGCACGCCGCGCGTCACGACGAGCTCGACGTCGCGCGCCCCGGCCGCGGCCTCGACCGACGACGGGTCGGCGATCCAGTCTCCCGCCTGCTGGAACTCGAGCGTGTGCATGCCTTCGCCCAGCCCGACCGCCTCGAAGCGGCCCTCGGCATCCGTCACGACGGGCTCGATCCGGAACATGTGGTGCCACAGATGACGGTTTTCCCCCGTGCGCTTCGCGTTCACGCGGAGGCGGATCCCCTCGACCGGCGCGCCCGTGTCGTCCACCACGCGGCCGGCGATGCGCAGGCCCTCCTCGAGCTGGATCGTGAGCGGCTCGCCGTCCGGCTGGTAGTCCTCGATCAGGAAGGGGCGCGTGCGCAGCGGGCGGCCCGCGCTGTCGGACGGCGCGGAGACCTGGAGGCTGATCTTCCCGTCGGTCCTCACGCCGTCGAAGCGGAACGTGCCGCCGGAGATCATCGTGCCGGTGCCGGTCGAGCCACTGCCCTTCACGAAGAACACCATCAGCTGGCCTGCGGCGACGGGCGTGCCGTCGGGTGCGAGCACCTTGCCCTCGATCACGAGCGCATCGCCCTTGCGGTGCACCAGCCGCAGGTCGTGGGTGCCGGGCTCGGCGACGACCTTCTCCTTCGTGCCCGTGACGTAGAGGGCGTACTTGCCCGCAGGCAGCGAGTCGAACTGGAAGCGGCCGTCCGGCCCGCTCGCGTTCTGCCAGCTGGCGTTCATGTTGTCGTGGACGTACTCCAGCATCACGTTCACGCCGCCCAGCGGTTTGCCCTGCGGATCGACGACCATGCCGCGGATCGATCCGACGTCGGCACCGATGACGACCACGTCCTCGGTGCGCGCACCCCACGCGACGGTCACGGCCGTGCGCTCGCCCACGGTCTGGCTGAACTGGGCGGTCACGAAGGCCTCGTACTCGCCGGCCGCGACGTCTTCGAAGAGGAACGAACCGTCGGGCTTCGTCGTCGCGGAGCGATTGCTGGCGCCGTAGGCGGGGCGCTGCGCGCGGAGGCTCAGCTGCACGTTCAGCGGCTCGGCGGGCGGCCTTCCCTCGACCTCGACGCGGCCGGCGACGGAGCCGCCCGGGCGCAGCACGATCTCGATGTCCGGCGTCTCGGCGCCCGCCTTGACGGCGACGTTGAACGGCTCGCTGATGCCGACGGACGTCGCCGTCTCCAGCCGCCAGGATCCCGGCGGCAGTCCGGCGAGCGCGAAGCGCCCCTCGTCGTCGGTGACCGCGCTGAGCCCGATCGGGTCGAAGTGCAAGACGGCCTGCTGCAGGCTCCCCTTGGCCTCGACGTGCACGCCCGCCACCGGCGTCCCCTCCGCGTCCACGACGCGGCCGCCGATCGGCACCGAAGGCGCAAGCGCGATGTCGACCTGGATCGTCTGGCCCTCGTCGGCCAGCTCGAACGGCACCCCGACGTTTGCGATGAACCAGTAATTCCGGTGGCGGCCCTCGGGCGGCGTCGTGTAGTGGCCCGGCGCCCACGCGGCGAGGCGGCCGGCCCCGAGCGGCACGTTCTCCATCCGGTAGCGCCCGTCGGCGCTCGCCGTGGCGACGCCTGGATTCGTCGCGTTGTAGCGCGTGCCGGCGAAGCCCGTGGCCAGCCGCGCATTCGCAACGGGCTGTCCGTCCGCATCGCGCACCGTGCCTTCGAGGATGCCGCCCCGGTAGACCGTCGCGTCCACCACGAGCGTCTCACCGGCGCCGATCGGGCGCGTGCTGGTGGCGTTCGGAAGGTAGAGGTATCCGTCGGCGGCAACGGCAACGGACTGCAGACGGCCCTCGGGGATCCCGCCGACGCTGTACGAGCCGTCGGCCGCCGTCTTGGCGACGCGCAGGATGCGCATCTGCCAGTTCTGACTCTCACCCGGGTAGGCCATCACCATCACACCGGCGCCGGAAACCGGCTGTCCGGCCGTGTTCGTGACCGTGCCGCGCACGCCACCGCCATCCGCGTCGCCGAGCGCCAGGACGACCTCGCCCTCGTGAGGCACCGTCACCTTCAGGCCCGATCGGCGGCCGACACCCGGCAGCGTCACGTCGAAGATCAGCTCGCCGTCGGGAACCGCGGCCAGCGCGAGACGGCCGTCGGCACCGGCCCGCGTCGCGGGAAGGCGCCAGTTGCGCGCGACCGGGCGGTCCTTCGTCACGCCGTCGTTCGGCAGGGACGCCGACACCCAGGCCTGGATCCCGGCTCCGTCCGCGTCGACGGTACGCACGGCCAGCGGCGAACCGGGCGAGACCACGAGCGTGATCTCCCGATGCATGTCGTCCTGGCCGAGGTGGCGTTCGTTGCCGCAGCGGCCGGCTGCAGGCAGCGCGCGCAACGTGTAGCTGCGCCGCGGGTCGAGACGAGGGAAGGTGAAGGTGCCGTCGGCCCCCGACGTCTGTGTCGCGAGCGGCCGCGTCGCGGTGGCCGGCGGCTCGAACATCTGCTCCAGGTAGCGGGTCGGGCGCCAGGCGATCCAGCGCGGGCGCGTGGGCGTGCGCAGCTCGAGCGAGACGCCGGCGACGGGCGCGCCCGCGAGATCGACGACGCGGCCGCGCAGCCGCGCACTGCCGCCCGCCACCGCATCGGCTTCCGACTCGGCGGTCAGCGCCGTGCCGGTGCCCTCGAGCGTCGCGCCCGGATCCTCGGGCGCCTCCGCACCGCCGTCCGTGTCGAGCTCGTAGCCACCGTCCGTGGCGCTGTCGTCCAGCGCGAGATAGGCGCCGACGCCGATCGCGACGGCCAGCGCCACCCAGATCAGGTTGCGCATCGCTCCCTCCTCCTCGAGGGGCCGAGTCTAGCGCGGAACGAAGGGGCCGAGGCCCGGACGGGACGCAACTCGAGGGAGACGCGCGCCGACCACCGAGGCAGAATGGCCCGGTGATGAGCGCAGACGAGGGCCCCATCGTCGGGATCGATCTCGGCACGACCAACAGCACGGTCGCGGTCTTCCGCGCCGGTGCCGTCGAGGTGTTCGAAAGCGGGCTCGGCGATCCGCTCACGCCCTCCGTCGTCGCCATGGACAAGCGCGGCGGCGCGCTGCTCGTGGGCCGCACCGCGAAGGACATCTACGCCGCGCACCCCGAGCTGGGCGCGGCCGCCTTCAAGCGCGGCATGGGCAGCGACCTCTCCTACTCGATCGCCGGGGCCAAGTACTCGAGCGTCGAGCTGTCGTCGATGGTGCTCAAGCAGCTGAAGCAGGACGCCGCCCGCACGCTCGGACGCGAGGCGAGCCGCTGCGTCATCACCGTGCCGGCGTACTTCAACGAGGCCCAGCGCTTCGCGACGCGCAAGGCCGGCGAGATGGCGGGCTGGGTCGTCGAGCGCATCCTCAACGAGCCGACGGCGGCGGCGATCGCCCACGGCGTCCACGGCAAGGGCCCGGACGGCACGATCGTCGTCGTGGATCTGGGCGGCGGCACGTTCGACGTCTGCGTGATGGACCGCTTCGAAGGCGCACTCATGGTGCGCAGCGTGGCCGGCGAGAGCATGCTCGGCGGCGAGGACTTCACCCGCCGTCTGGCTAGCCTCGCACTGACGCGCGCCGGGGCGACCTACGAGACGGCGGAGATGAACGATCCGGAGGGGATCACGCTGCTCCTCAAGCGCGCCGAGCTGGCGAAGCGCAAGCTGAGCGAAGCCGAGTCGGTCGAGATCGTGGTGCCGCCCGTCCGTCGCCAGCTGGACCAGCCGGTTCCCGTCACGGTCTCGCGAGAGGACGCCGAGGACGCATTCGCCCCGCTCCTGGATCGCCTGCGCGGTCCCTGCCGGGCGGCGATGCGCGGCGCGGGGCTCAACAAGACCGACATCACCGAGGTGATCCTCGTCGGCGGCGCCACGCGCATGCCGTGCATCCAGCGATTCGTGCGCGAGCGCTTCGACCGGGCCCCGCAAGAGGGCGTCGATCCGGACCTCGCCATCGTGCACGGCGCGGCCATCCAGGCCGCGCTCATCGCCGACGACGAAGGCGTCGGCGACATGGTCGTCACCGACGTTGCCTCCCACAGCCTGGGCACGTCGGTGGTGAAGCACTACGGCCACAAGAAGGTCGACGGGTTCTTCCTGCCGATCATCCACCGCAACAGCGTGATCCCCACGTCGCAGTCGCAGATCCTCAGCACCGTCGAGCCGAACCAGACGCAGATGCGCATCGACGTCTACGAGGGCGAGGCGCGCCTGGCGAGCCACAACCGCAAGATCGGCGAGCTGATCGTCAAGGACATCCCGCGCGGCGCGCCGGGGCAGCAGGTGGAGGTCACGTTCACGTACGACCTCGACGGCATCCTCGAGGTGGAGTGCCGGATCGTGGACACCGGCAAGACCGTCTCGAAGATCCTCAGCCGCACCTCGACCTCGCTCTCGGACACCGAGATCCAGGCCGCCGCAAAGCGCTTGGCGAAGATCAAGCAAGACCCCCGCGAGACGCCCGCCGTGCGCGACCTGATCGCCCGCGCGGAGCTCTTGATGCGCGAGGTGGTCAGCGATCAGCGCGAGCGCCTCGAGGCGATGCTCGACGTGCTCGAGGACGCGCTCGCGCGCCGGGATCCGGAAGCCGTCGAGCGCGCCGTGCGCGACCTGGAGCGCTTCGTCAGCTTCCTCGACGACGGAGAGCGTTGGTGAAGGGCGGCCTGCGGATGGAAGCCTGCCGCTCGCAGGCGGAGCTGCGCGCTGCCTATGCCGACGCCATGGCGAAGCAGGTGGCGGACGGACCGCAGGACCTCGCGGGCCTGCGCGCGCGCTTCCGCCGGCGCAGCCGGGAGCTCTCGCGCGGGTTCGGATCGGCCATCGAAGGCCGCGCGGCGTGGATCCTCGCGTGCCTCGAGTCGTCCCTGCCGGACGCGACGCTCGAAGCGGAGCTCCTGCGTCTCTCGGCGGACGATCCCAAGCTGGACCTCGCCCGCCTGCGTCAGGTGCTTGCCGCACGCGAGGAGTGGCGCGAGGCGCGTTCGGATCCGCGGGTTCCGCCCGTCGTGCTGCACGTGCTCGAGACGCGACTGGGCGTGCCGCCCCGCGCCCGCGCGATGGCGCAGGACGTGGCGGAGCCGCGCCGCGTCGCCCAGTACGTCGAGGACAACTACCCGCTGGTGTACGCCCTCGATCCCCAGATGTTCCGCCGCATCAAGGGCATGCCGGCACAACCGAGCCGGCGCAGCGCGACCACGGCCGCGGCACGCGTCGAAGAGAAGAAGCGCGGGCGCAGGAGCTTCTGGATCGCGATCTTCTCGATCTGGCTCGTCGCGAAGCTCCTCGGGTTGGCGGTCGACGGCGTCAAGGGGCCCGAGCCGGCAAAGCCCGGTGCCGGGCTCGAGTCGACGGGCGTCCTCGAGGGCGAGTCGCTCGGAGACGCATACGATCGCATCGTGCGCCACCTGGTCGCCGTCAACGCGCTACGGCAGGAGGTGCGGCGCGCCTCGGAGGAGGCGCAGCGGGACCGCGCGATCTCGCTGGTCCGCCACCAGCGGCTGCGCGAGCACATCGCGGAGATCCGCTACGGCGTGAAGGAGCTGGTCTACGCGAAGGCGCGGCACATCGGTGATCCGGAGTTCCCCGCGCTCGACGACCTCGCCGAGCTGCTGGTGGCGTGCGAGAAGGCGGCCGAGCGGCTCGACCGCAAGCGCATGCAGGTGATCACGGAACGCGGCCGCGGACCGGGCGGGGAGGCGGGCCGATGAGCGACCTGCCGCCGCTGCCCGACAGCAACGATCCGCACGAGCTGCTGGGCGTCCCCGAGAGCGCAGACGAGCTGACGATCAAGCGCGCGTACCTGAAGCTGATCCGCACGTACCGGCCGGAGCGTGCGCCGGAAGCGTTCCAACGCCTGCACCAGGCGTACGAGCGCGCGCTCGAGTACCTCTCGTGGACGCGCTGGATCGAGCCGCCCGAGGACGGCGAGGACACGGACGCCAACGCGCCGGAGCACCCGGCAGAGGACGACGTGCGCACCGCTTGGGAGGCGCTGGCCCGCGGCGACCTCGAGGACGCGCGCGCCCGCATCGAGACCGCGCACCGGGATCGGCCGGGATGCGTTCGCACGACGGCGCATCGCGCGCTCCTGATCGAGGCGCTGGGCGATCCCACCCCGCGCGCCACGGCGCCGCTCGTGGCCCTGATCGGGGAGGACGCGCCCGTGGCGCCCTGGATCACGAGCGTGTTCCAGCCGAACGACGTCGAGCAGGCGCTCGGCGGCGAGGTCGCGCGCTGGGGCCGCCTCCGGGGACAGGCGGCGCGCCACGGCGCCATCCGGCTGCTTCGGCGCCGCTGGCATCGGCACCTGCTCGAGGGCCGCACGGACGTGGCGATTCGGGAAGCGCTCGAGCCCCCCTACCTCGACGATGCCCACGACGATCACTGGCTGCTGGCGGACGCCGCCCAGGAAGTCGCCTTGGCCGCCGTGTGGCGCCGCCCGAAGGAGGCCGCGCAGCTCTTCACGGAGCACGGGCACGGAGCGCATGGGGACGACAGCGGGTTCACGCTCGAGGACCACTACCACCTGATCCAGCTCGAGGGCCTCGGCGCCTCGTTCCGCGAGGCGTTCGACCGACATTCCCTGCCTGCGTTGCTCGAGCGTTGGATGGCGCTGTGGCCCATCCTCGATCCGGACGAGCAGGTCGAGCTCGCCCGTGCGCTGGCGGCCGACGTGGAGCGGAATCCGCGGAGCTACCTCGCGGCCTTCGATCGCATGGTCGAGGTGGCGCCCTCCCTGATCGGCCGTCACGGGGAGTCGGTCGAGCACGCGGGACTCCCACCCGACGCCGAGGTCCCGCTGCTACAGCGCGAACGCGTGCGCGGCGAGCTCGAGACGCTGGCCGGCTCGCTGCCCCGACGTCAGCTGGGCAAGCGCAAGCGCCACTACGCCGACGGCATGCGTCGCGTCTTCCTCAAGGCCATCGTCGAGCTGGCGATCAGCCCACGGCACATCCTCTGGTGGTTGTCGAGCGTCGCACACCGCACGCGCGAGACGCGCGGCAGCAACGCAATGGCGCATCACCAGGAAGCCCTCGCGAACGACCTCGGCCTGGCCGGCCTCTACTGGACCTGCCGCCTGCGCGAGCTGGCGGAACGGACGCTCGACTGATGGGCCGATTGCTGGTCGTCGTCTCGCTCGCGCTCTTCCTGCTGTCGATGGTGGTGGGGCCGCGGATCGATGCCCACGGCCCCGCCGAGCCCGTCGTCGACGCGTACGCCGCGTTCGCCGCGCGGCACGGCGTGCCCGCCTCGTTCGTGGAGCGGGGCGGAACGGAGTTCCTGTTGGTCGCGCCCGGCCAATTCCCCTGGCACGCGCCGAGCGGGGACGTGCACACGGTGACGATGCGCCTCCCCTACTACATCGCGAGTTCGCCGGTCGCGCGGCGGTCGACCTGGCATGAAGTACAGGAGCTCGCCGCCCGTATGACGGAGGCGAACGGAGACCACCGCTACCGGCTTCCGACCGAGGCGGAGTGGGCGTTGGCGCAGCGGCGTCATCCGCCAAAGGTGGGGACCACGATCGGAAGCTGGTGTGCGGACTGGTTCGGCCCGCATCCGGAGCAGGACCTCTCCGATCCGGTGGGCCCGCGAGAAGGCAGAGCGCGCGTCGTGCGACAACCAGGCCGAGTGCGGTGCGGTGTCGATCCGGAGCAGAAGCACGGCAGCATCGGCGTGCGTCTCGTCGCCGAGATCGGTTGGCGCGGCGACCGCGAGGTGGTCTTCCGTACGGTGGTCCGCGACCGCGCCGGGCAGGTCGTGCGCGAGGCGCCCGGCCATCGTCTGCGGATCATCCGCATCCTGGATCGCTTGGGGGATCGGCAGGCCGGACGCGTCGAGGAGTGGACCGACCTGCCGGGCACGACGCCCATGCAGCTGCGCATGTTTCCGGGCCGCTACTACGTGAACGCCGTGATCGAGGGCCCGGACGGGACCGCGCTCGTCACGACCGAGCACAAGATCCTCATCGAGGAGGGTGGACATCGGTTCGACGTGGACGTGCCCGGCAGCCGCTGATCCAGCGGGGCGCGCGGATAGACGTATGCGCGACGGTGCCCACGCGTAGACTGCTATCGAGCTGGCGAGGAGGGGACGCGGCCTGCCGAGAAGGCACCCGAGGCGCGCCCCGATGGGCATCCATCCTTCCGACCCCACCGACGCGCCGCTCGCGCGCTTCGACCAGCTGCGCACGGACGACCCGTCCGCCGCGCTCGCCGGCTACGCCGCCCATCTCGATGCGCTGACGGCCGACGACGTGGACCGGCTGGACTGGATCTGCCGCCAGGATCTGCGCCAACGCCTCGAGTTCGAGCCGCTGCTCCAGGCTGCCTGGCGCGCCCAGGGCGAGCCGCGGTTCCGCCGGCGCGTCGGCGGCACGCTTGCCCTGATCGCGCAGATGCAGGGCCGGGCGGACGACGCGAAGCACCTCCTCCAGCAGACGCTGGCGATCGAGCGGGACGATCCCGACGACGCCTGGCTCCGGGCCTGCCTCAACTTGAGCCTCTCCTTCGGGCAGGATCGGCGCGTGCTCGAGTCGCTCATCCTCGCGCGCCGCGCAATCGACGTGGCGGAGCGCATCGGGGACCGCCACTGGGGCGCGTTCGCCTGGAAGCGCTACTGCGGCACGCTCGTGCTCATCGAGGACGCGGAGCGTCTGGAGCAGGCCCTGGCGCACGCGGAGCGCGCGGCCGAGGTGCTCGCGGACGGTCCGGCGGCCGAGGCGCTCGGTGTCGAGCTCCTGTTCGCGCGCGCCGAGCTGGCGCGCATCCGCGGCGACTCAGAGGTCGCGCTCGAGCTGCTCGCGTTGTGCGAAGCGCGCGGTGAGGCGATGCCGAGTGGCCGGTACTACGTCAATGCGGCCCGCGTGCAGCGTGCGTTCAACCTGCTTCGCCTGCGCCGCCACGCCGAGGCCGAGGCGTCCCTGGCCTCGCTGGAGGATCCGGTGAGTCCGGACCTCGCGCGCCACGCCGCGCTGGATCGCGTCCGCTGCCGGCTCGTCACGGGCGGTCGCGATGCCGCGCTGGCGCTGGCCGAGGACGCCATCCGGGGGCTCGAGGCCGAGCCCGCCGGCGTCCGCTACCACGACGCGGTGCCCCTGGGCCGATACCTCGCCGAAGAGGTGCGTGACCCCTTCCTTGCCCGACGCGCCTTCGAGCTGGCCTCCACATCCCTCCTGACGCTCGTCACGGAGGTCGAGCTGTGCATCCGCGAGCTGCCGGAGATCCAGGAGGCGACACCGGACGTGCCGGAGATCCTCGCGGACTATCGCACGCGCCTGTCGAAGCGACACGGCGCGCTCATGAGCACGGTGGCCAAGAGCCTCACGGAGCAGCTGGTCCGCCACGATCCGGAGCGCCCCGACGACGACCGGATCGCCATGTGCGCCTGGTGCCACGACGTCCAGGTGCCGGGGCGTCGCTGGCTCCCGATTTCGCACTTCGTGCCTGCCTCGCCCGATCTGCAGGTGTCCCACGGGATCTGCACGCGCTGCGCCCACGAGTACTTCTAGCCCTCCCCGTTCCACCGGATTCGGTGCCCTTGTCGGCCCTTGGACCAGGGGCCTAGAATCGGCGGGTGGGAATCGTCGCCGGCGCGCTCTTGGGGATCTGTCTGGGTGTGCCCACGCCCGTGGACATCCAGAAGGCGGCGAAGCGCGTATTCGAAGACGCGAGCTACCAGCGCGAGATGCCCGGCCGCACGCGCTACCAGAACTTCGAGCCCCGCCGCGTCGAACCCACCCGGAGCCGACCGACGGCGCGTCGCGCTTCGACCGACAGCTCGCCCCGTCGCCCGCGCGCGTCGCGGCGCTCGCGCTCCCGCAGCAGCGGAGGCGGCAGCAGCGGCGGCAGCGCCGATCTCGGCAACGCCCTGATCTGGATGCTCCTGATCGTCGGTGGCGTGCTCGTCCTGACGTGGCTCGTCCGGCTGCTCGGCGGGTACACGAAGGACGTCGAGCTCGAGCGCCCGAAGGCGGGCGCGCCCCCACCCAGGCCCCCGATCGAGCTCGCCGGGACCAAGACGAAGGCCGAGCGCCTCGCCGACGCGGGCCGCTTCGACGAAGCGATCCACGTGCTGCTGCTCGAGACCCTGGGCCGCCTCGCGGGGCGGATGCCCGGGGGCATGCAGAAGTCGTGGACCAGCCGCGAGATCCTGGAGCGCGTCGAGCTGCCCGACGACGCACGCGAGGCCCTGCGCGGCCTGGTCACCGCGGTGGAGGTCTCGCTCTTCGGCCATGACGTGCCGGGCCGGGTGGAGTACATGAGCTGCACGCGCCAGTTCGAGCAGTTCGCCGAAGCCGTCAACGCGGAGCGCGCGATCAGGACGACGGCATGAGCGCCGCCTTCAGCCGCCGCGGGCTCATCATCGTGATCGGCGTCTGCGTGACGTCGTTCGTGGGCGGCATGCTGCTGATGATCTTCGCCCAGGATCTCATCTCGATCGAGTCGAACCGCTTCGACTCCTTCGGGCTCTCGGCCACCGGACACCAGGCGCTCTACGAGCTCCTCGACGAGCTCGGCATCCCCGTCTTCCAGAGCACGTGGGAGAGCGGCGAACGCGCCGGGAAGAGCGGGGTGCTGGTGCTGCTCCAACCGGGGGAGCACGGGCAGTTCTCGTACTTCCCCCCCACGGGGCTCGGCGAGGAAGACAGCCCCGGTCACCAGCTGCGCATCTCGCTCGAGGCGGCGCGCTCCATCCTCTACGTGCTCCCGAAGTGGACGGCGCGCCCCGACTTCGAGGATCCGGAGTGGATCGCGGACCCTGAGCTGATGACCGTCGAGCGGGTCCAGCAGGCGCTCGGTATCGTCGACGTGAACGCGCTCATCGTGCGCCCCGAGAACGAGGACGCACTCACGTGGCGCACCGGCGGGCTCGGTCCCGCGCCCGCCCTTCGGCACGTGCAGCTGATGCAGACGGAGATGCTCGATCCCATCGTGTCGTCGAGCGACGGCCACATCCTCGTCGGCGAGGGACGCTTCATCCCCGACGAAGAAGGCGACGGGCCGATGCATCGCCTCATCGTCGTGTCGGATCCCGATCTCTTCTCCAACCACGGCCTCGTGCACGCGCAGAACGCCGAGCTCGTCGTGCGGCTGATCGAGCTGATGCGCCGCGGCGGCGGTGTCGTCATCGACGAGACGAGCCACGGCCACATCCAGGAGCCGAGCTTCTGGCGCGAGCTCTTCCGCATGCCGCTCGCGCTGATCCCGCTGCACGCCGTCTTCTGCGTGATCATGCTGCTCTGGGTCGGCATGCGCCGCTTCGGCTCCCCGCAGAAGCCCCCGCCGGAGATCGATCCCGGCAACCGCTATCTGATCCGCAACACCGCGGATCTCCTGCGGTACGGCGGTCACTCGGCGACCGTCCTCCGACGCTATCTGCAAGACACGATCGGCGTCGTGAAGAGCCGGCTGCACGCGCCGCCGGCGCTGAAGGGCGCCGAGCTGGCCGCGTGGTTCGATCGCGTCGAGCGCTCGCGCCGGACGACGCTTCACTACCGCGACCTCGTCGAGCAGGCCCGCCCGCTCACCGAGCACCCCAACCCGCCGCCCGAGCGCGTGCTCCGCACCGCCCGGATGGCCCACGAATGGCGACAGGAGATCCTGCATGGACCTGCAAGCGGTTCAGAACGTACGTGAGCGGCTGCACAGCCAGGTGAATCGGGTCGTGATCGGGCAGCGTGCCCCGATCGACCTGATGCTGGTCGCGCTGCTCTGCCAGGGACACGTGCTGCTGCACGGCGTACCGGGCGTCGCGAAGACGCTGCTCGCTCGGGCGTTCGCGGCGTCGCTCTCGCTCAAGTTCCAGCGGATCCAGTTCACGCCGGACCTGATGCCGGGCGACGTGCTCGGCACGAACCTCTTCAACTTCGAGACGAACAGCTTCGTGCTCACGAAGGGCCCGATCTTCACGGAGCTCCTGCTCGCCGACGAGATCAACCGCACGCCGCCCAAGACCCAGGCGGCGCTGCTGCAGGCCATGCAGGAGCGCACGGTCACGATCGACGGCACGACCCATGACCTGGGCAGCGGCTTCATGGTGATCGCCACCCAGAACCCGATCGAGCAGGAGGGCACCTATCCCCTGCCCGAGGCCCAGCTCGACCGCTTCCTCTTCAAGGTCAACGTGGGCTACCCGAATCGCGACGAAGAGCGTCAGGTCGTGATGCTGCACGGCCACGGCTCCGCCATGCCGGACATGCGCTCGTTCCAGCTCGAGCCGGTCATCGCCCTCGGCGAGCTCGACGCGCTGCGCAGCGCCGTGGCCGGGATCCGGCTCTCCGACGAGATCGTCGACTACATCGTCGACATCGTGCGCACGACCCGCGAGCAGGCCTCGCTGCTCTGCGGTGCGAGTCCGCGCTCGGCCAACATGCTCGCCTCCGCGGCCCGCTCGCTCGCCGCGCTGCGCGGGCGCGACTTCGTGATCCCGGACGACGTCAAGGACCTCACCGTGCCGGCGCTCGCGCATCGCGTGCTGCTCGCCCCCGGCGCCGAGATCGAGGGCCTGAGCGCGGCCGGCGTCGTGCGCCAGGTCGTCGACCAGGTCGCCGCCCCGCGCTAGTCCCTGAGAGGAGCCTTCGCCTCCGTGCGCCCCACCGCCGTCACCCTGCTGCTCTTCCTGATCGGGTTCCCGCTCGCCGTGCTGCCGGTGATGTTCGATCCCGATCTGTGGGTGTTCTGGCTGATCTACCTCGGCGGTGCGTTGCTCGTCTTGGGCGTCGACGCGCTCCTCGCGATGAGCCCGCGCCGGCTGCACGTCGAGATCGAGACCCCCGACGCGATGATGATCGGCGGACGCGGCACGATGCAGATGCAGCTGCTGATGCCGCGCGGCGTGCCGCCGGTGCGCATCGAGGTCCTGCCGGAGCTGGGCGAGACCCTCGCCCCCCAGCCGGCCCAGAAGGTCGAAGCCCGCGCCGGCGAGACGATCGACGTCGACGTCGAGCTCGTGCCCGTCCGCCGCGGCCAAGCCGAGGTCCAGCGCGCCTGGCTGCGCTGGACGAGCCCCTTTGGCCTGGTCGAGCGCCAGAAGCACGTGCCCATCGACCGCCACGTGCCCGTCGAGCCCAACGTGAACGCGGTGCGCAGCACGGCAATGGCCTTCTTCGCCCCGCACGAGTTCGCGTCGGGTCTGAAGGTCGAGCGGTACGTGGGCGACGGCACCGAGTTCGACTCGCTGCGCGAGTACGTGCCCGGGCTCGACTCCCGCGCCATCAGCTGGCGCGCCACGGCGCGGCACCGCAAGCTCATCTGCCAGGACTACCGCGCGGAGCGCAACCACTCCGTGATCCTCGCCCTCGACACGGGCCACCTCATGTCGGAGCCCATGGGCGGCATCCCCAAGCTCGACCACGGCGTGACGGCCGCGCTCGTGCTCGCCTACATGGGGCTGCACACCGGCGACCGCGTCGGGCTCTTCGCCTTCGACTCGAAGGTGCGCACGTACGCCGAGCCCCAGGGGGGCGTGCACGCGTTCCCGCGCCTGCGCCGCCTCACGGCCGACCTCGCGTACAGCGCTTCCGAGACGAACTTCACGCTCGGCCTCGCGGAGCTCTCCGCGCGCCTCCGGCGCCGCTCCCTGATCGTGCTGCTCACCGACTTCGTCGACACGGTCACGGCCGAGCTGATGCTCGACAACGTGCACCGCCTCGCGCGACGCCACCTCGTGCTCTTCGTCACGCTGCGCGATCCGGAGCTGCTCGCGATCGCCGAGCGCGACCCGGATCGCGTCTCCGGACTCTACGAGTCCGTCGTCGCGGGCGACTTCGTCCGCGAGCGCGAGGTGGTCCTGGCCCGGCTGCGGCGCATGGGCTGCGTGTGCATCGACGTCGCGCCGCAGCACGTCAGCACGCGCATGCTGAACCAGTACCTCGAGATCAAGCGACGGGAGCTGATCTGATGTCGGCCATCCGCCTGCGCAGCTACGAGTTCCGCAAGGAGCGGGAGGCCACCTGGCGCCGGCTGGAGAACCTGGTCGCGCAGGTCGAGCGCCGCGGGCTCGGCGCCCTGACCGGCGAGCAGCTCGCGCAGCTGCCGCAGCTGTATCGCGGCACCGTCTCCGCGCTCAGCGTCGCGCGCGCGATCTCGCTCGACCGCAACCTGCTCGACTACCTGGAGAACCTGTGCGCGCGCGCCTACCTCTGCGTGTACGGCTCGCGCCGGCATGCGCGCGACGTGGTCGTGGAGTTCTTCACGCAGAAGGTCCCCCAGACGATCCGCGAGTTCCGCTGGCACATCTTCACGGCGGCGCTCTTCCTCTTCGTCGGCGTCGCGGCCGGCTACCTCGTCACGATGGCGTCGCCCGAGGCGTTCCACGCCTTCGTGCCGTCCCAGCTCGCCGGCGACCGCGGGCCGGAGGCGTCGCGCGACGAGCTCGTCGACTCGCTCTACGGAAGCGACGAGTTCACCTCGAGCGACCTGGGCCAGTTCTCCGGCCAGCTCTTCTCCCACAACGCGTCGATCGGGATCCTCTACTTCGCGCTGGGCTTCGCCGCGGGCATCCCGGTCTTCCTCTACGTCGTCTACAACGGGCTGATCCTCGGCTCGTTCTTCGCCGTGTACCGCGTGCACGGGCTCGAGGTCGACCTCCTGGCGTGGCTCATGATCCACGGGGTCACGGAGCTGCTCGCCATCCTGATCTGCGCGGCCGGCGGCCTCGCGCTGGCCCACGCACTCGTCTTCCCGGGCCGCTACTCGCGCCTCGAAAACCTCGCGCGCACCGGCCGCAAGGCGGGCGCGATGGTGCTCATGGGCGTGCTCATGCTGTTCATCGCCGGGTTCATCGAGGGCATCGCGCGTCAGCGGATCACCGACATGGGCGTGCGCTTCACCTTCGCCGCAGTCACGGCGGGGATCTGGTTCGCGTACTTCGTGTTCGTCGGCCGGAGGCGTCCGGTATGAGTACGCGCAGCCCCAATCTGCTCCGTCCGGAGCGGGGACGCGAAGAGGTCCTCACGACGCCCGAGGGCGTGCCCCTGCCGTTCACGATCGCGCTGGCCGGAGACCGCCTCGGCGCCTTCGTCCTCGACTGGATCCTGAGCAAGCTGATCATCGTCGCGCTGTTGATCCTCGCCAGCCTGGTGGACCGCGGCGAGCAGGACGCGGGGTGGATCCTCACCGTCGTGATCATCGTGTCGTTCCTGGTAGAGCAGTTCTACTTCATCTGGTTCGAGGTCCGCCGGCGCGGCATGACGCCGGGCAAGCAGCGCGCCGGCATCCGCGTCGTCAGCCGGCACGCCGGTCCGATCACGCCCGAGGCGATCGTGGCGCGCAACCTGACGCGCGTGCTCGAGGTCCAGGTCCCGCTCACCGTCCTGCTGTTCCCGGAAGCGATGTGGCCCGATGCCCCCGGCTGGGTGCAGCTCGTGGCCATGACCTGGATCCTCGTCTTCGCCGGCATGCCCCTCTGGAACCGGCAGCGGCTGCGCATCGGCGACATGGTCGCCGGCACGATGGTCGTGCTCACGCCGAAGACGCTCTTGCTCGAGGACCTGGGCGGCAAGACCCAGAAGCGCACGGAGAAGGAGGGCCGGCGCTTCGTGTTCACCCCCGAGCAGCTCGCCGTCTACGGCATCTACGAGCTCCAGGTGCTCGAGGACCTCCTGCGCCAGAGCCGGGTCGGTGCCACGCGGGACGCGATGGTCGCCGTGACGCGCAAGATCTGCCGCAAGATCGGCTACGACCAGTCCGTCAAGCGCGCGGACGTCGAGCGCTTCCTGACGGAGTTCTACGCCGCCATGCGCGCCCACCAGGAGCACCGCCTGCTCTTCGGCCGCCGCAAGCGCGACAAGCACTCGACCGAGGAGTCGATGTAGCGCCCCGTAAGGCCCAATTCCGGGCCCCGTGCCCGCTTCGAGGCCGCGTTTCGTCCATTTCCCCCCCTGACAGCGGGGAGGGGTTCCCCCCCTGAGGCGGATCGCTACCATCGCGTCTGGAACCCGGTGGACCGCGCGTGGTGGCGCGTCGGCCCGAGGAGACGTGGACGGTGCGATTCCGCATTGCAGCCTGGATCATGGTCGCCCTGCTCAGCACGGCGGCCGCGGGCTGCGGCGGCTCGGGCGGCGCCGGCCCCATGGCCCTGCACACGGTGGGCGGCCCGAGCGGCGTGCCGACGAGCATCCAGACGGACGTGCCGATCACGGGCGCCCAGCTCTTCGAAGCCGGCCTGACCATGCACGTCATCGGCGTCGGCGACTTCCCCGTCACGCCCACGAGCAGCACGACGGCGATCCTGCCGCTCGCCCCGAACCAGATCCCCGCCGGCACCTACGACGTCTACCTGTACACGCCGCGCAGCTTCACGCCGACGCTCGTGAACGGCCTCGTGGTCAACGAACAGCCGGTCCTCACCAGCTGTACGCCGAACACCTTCGACGCGAACGCGAACACGCCGTTCATGGTCGCGGGCGTGAACCTGATCCATCCCGTGACCGCGCGCTTCCACGACGGCAACGGCGTCGCCGTGGGGCCCGAGATCGAGATGAGCATGGGCGTCGGCGGCACGTCGGCGTTCGCCGTCTCACCGCTCATCCCGAGCTTCTCGGGCTCGATGGCCGGAACGGTCCAGATCGTCTCCGGCGACGGCCAGACCGCCGTGGCCGGCGTGCCGATCTCGCTCACCTGTCTCGTGTGCGAGATCCGCTCGATCGACGGCTCGGGGAACAACGCCACGAACCCGTTCTGGGGCGCGGCGCACATCCAGCTCCGCCGCGCCGTGGCCTCGGCCTACGCCGACGGGCTCAGTCAGCCCAGCGGCGCCGCGCGCCCGAACCCGCGCGCGATCAGCAACGCCGTGTCCGCGCAGACCAGCGCGCCCGCGAACAGCGTCGGGGCCTCCGACATGTTCTGGCTCTGGGGCCAGTTCCTGGACCACGACATCGACCTCACGGAAGGTGCAACGCCGCCGGAGCCCTTCCATGTGCAGGTGCCGACGGGCGACCTCCACTTCGACCCGCTGAACTTCGGCAACGTGATCCTTCCGTTCATGCGCTCGATCTACGACGTGGCGACGGGCACCAACAATCCGCGCCAGCAGACGAACGCCATCACCGCCTGGATCGACGGCTCGGCGGTCTACGGCTCGGACGCGGTGCGCCAGAACGCCCTGCGCACGAACGACGGCACCGGGCGCATGCGCACCAGTGCCGGCGACCTGCCCCCGTTCAACACCGGCGGGCTCCCCAACGCGGACAACGGCGGCGACCCGACCGCGCTCTTCCTCTGCGGCGACGTCCGCGCGAACGAGCAGGTGGGGCTCACCTCGCTGCACACGGTCTTCCTGCGCGAGCACAACCGCCTCGCAGACGAGCTCCGGCTGATGAACCCGCACCTGACGGGCGAGGAGATCTACCAGGCCGCACGCCGCTACGTCGGCGCGCTCATGCAGTCGATCACGTTCAACGAGTTCTTGCCCGTCCTGCTCGGTCCGACCGCGATCGCGCCCTACGGCGGCTACCAGCCCGCCGTGCAGCCCGACATCGACAACGTGTTCTCGACGGCGTGCTACCGCTTCGGCCACAGCCTCGTCTCCTCGACCGTGCACCGTCTCGATGCGCAGCTCCTGCCCATCGCGGAGGGGCCGCTCGCGCTGCGCGACGCCTTCTTCTCGCCGAACCGCATCCTGGACGAGGGCGGCATCGACCCGATCCTGCGCGGCTTCGCCGTGACCGGGGCGCAGGAGCTCGACACGATGATCGTGGACGACCTGCGCAACTTCCTCTTCGGCCCGCCCGGGGCCGGCGGCCTCGACCTCGGCGCGCTG
>JASJAY010000144.1 GCA_030066775.1 Planctomycetota bacterium | reverse complement strand
GCGGGCGTCTCACCCTGCTCCAGCAAGTGCTCCACGCGCCGCGCGAGCAGCGACGGCGTCGTGGCCATCGCCGGCGCCGCGGTGGGCCTGGCGCTCGGCACGATCCAGCCGGCCACCTCGGTCAGGCACTCTGCCAGGGCCATCGGTGCGCGGGTGATCGCGACCGCGAGCTCGTCGCAGGCGAGCTCGGTCTGCTCGCGGATCTCGCGGCGCGCGACGAAGAGCAGCGGCTGCACGAAGAGCAGCCGCAGGACCCAGCGCTCGATCGCGAGCCAGAGGGCATCGCGTCGCACGACGTGCGCGAGCTCATGCGCGAGCATCGCCTCCTGCTGGGCCGGCGCGAGCGCGTCGAGCGCGCGCCGCGGCACGCAGATCTCGGGCTTCCACACGCCCCACGCGATCGGGCTCGTCAGGTGCTCGCTCACGGTCAAGGGCGGCGCGCGGCGCAGGCCGGCGCGGGTCGCCAGGCGCCCGAGCGTCGCGTGGAGCACGGGCTCGGCGAGCGGGCGTCGACGCGCCAGGCGCCGGCGGATCCACAGGGACGAACCCAGGCCACGCAACACGAACGCGCTCGCGGCCAGTGCCCAGCCCATGAAGAGCCACGTGGCGGGCGGCAGGCCTTCGGACGACGGCGCCGTCGCCACGGTCGTCGTGGTGATCGGTGCCGATGACACGATGGGGGCCGGTGTGTCCGCCCGCGGTTCGGTCGGGACGTACGGCGTCGGGGGCAGCGGCATCGGCGTCGAATCGAGGATCTCGGGGACCGCCGCGACGGGAGGGGGTGCGGGCAGGGCGATGCGCGCACCGGCCGTCGGCAGCTCGAAGACGAACGGCAGCGTCGCCGTGACGAGGGGACCGATCACGCCCACGCGCCACAGCACAACGCGCGTACGCGGAGCGAGCCGCGCGAAGCGCGTTACGCCCCAGACGAGCACGAGCAGCACGGTCGCATGCACGAACCAGGTCAGGGCCCACGGCAGGGCGATGCGGGCGAGGGCGTCAACGGACATGGCGCCCTCCCTTCGCTCCGCGACGACGCGCGAGCTTGCGCCGGATCGCAGCGAGCTCGTCGGCGTCGATCTCCCCTTCGCTCACCAGGTGGTTCACCAGCGCCGCCGCGTCACCTTCGAAGAGCCGCTGCATGAGATCGGAGACCATCGAGCGGCGCACCTCGTCCTCGGCGACCGCCGCGCGGTAGATGAACTGGCGCCCCTCCGTGCGCCGGGCCACCACGCCGCGGCGGTGGAGCCGGCTGAGCATCGTCGCGACGGTCGTGAGCGCGAGGGCGCGCTCGCTCTCGAGAGCCGCCTGCACGTCCGCCACCGACGCTTCCTCCGCGTCCCACAGCACGCGCAGGATCGCCAGCTGGGTCTCGCTCAGCGCATGGCTCTCGGCGTTGCCCACGGGGCCTCCCTCCGAACGACACGTGTAGTACTACGGGTGTAGTAGTCGGGTCGGGGGGCGTCAACGGGCAATCTTCGTTTTCCGGCGAATGCCCCGGGACGAGGGGCTCAGTCCGGGTTCGTGAGGTCCGCCTTGCGGCCTGCCGCGAACGCGGCCGAGGCCTCGTTCTTGGTGCCCAGGCCCATGAGGGCGAAGCCCAATACGCGGTGGGGGAGCGAGGACGCAAGGCGCTCCTCGTTCTTCGCGACGGCCTCGCGCTTGGCGATCGCCTCGCGCGCCAGCGCCGCGGCCTTCTCGAAGGCGGTCTTCGCAGGCTCGCCCTTGCCGCCGCGGTGATGCGCGAGCGCGTTCACGTACTCGAGCATCGCCTGGGCCGTGAGCTCGCGCGCCGCGGTCAGGTCCGTGCTCTCGTAGGCAAGCGCCGGCGCCTTCTGCGCCAGCTGCAGCCACCAGCGCAGCATCGAGCCCAGGCTCTGGAGCTTCACCGGGTCGCTCTCGTACATCGCGCGCACCCAGATCACGCGGCAGAGCGCGAGCCAGCCGCGCTTGCTGAGCTCCTTCTCCTTGTAGGAGGCGCCCTTGCGCGCGATCTGCCACGCGTTCTCTGCGAACGCCGCCTCCTGGCGACGGTCGCCCTGCTTCCACAGGCCCGCCTCACCCAGGCGACGCAGCGTGTTCGCGTGCGCGACCCACATGTAGGCGTGGATCACGGACTCGTTGGCCTCCTGGGTGATCCACTGGAGGTCGCCGAGCATCGGCATCGTCTGGCCTTCGAAGCGGGAGAGCTCCGCGCGGCGCATGCGCATCTCCGCGTCGTCGAGGCCTTCCTTCTCCAGCTGCTGCGCGGCGAACTGGAAGTCGTCCTTCGACGCCTTCAGCGCCGCTGCGGCCGCGTCGGCCTGTCCGCCTTCGATACGCAACCACCGCGCGCGCTCGAGATGCGCCTGCCCGCGGTAGAGGCGCGCGTAGCCGAGCTGCAGCTGCTTCGTGGCGTGCGCGACCTTGTCGTCGGCGTAGCGGTCGTAGGCGGCGCCGCTCCACTCGATCGATTCGTCGAGCAGCGCGAGCGCGTCCGTGACCTTGCCCGCGCGGGCCAAGAGGTCGGCCTCGGTCAGGTAGGACTCGGCCGCACCGCGCAGGGCGGGCAGCCAGTCGCCGTCGAGCTTCTCGAGGGTGTGGAAGTAGTAGCGGCGCGCTTCCGCCCACTCGCCCTCGGCGAGGTGCTTCGCCGCCTCGACGCAGCACGCACCGGGCTGCGACGGCATGGCCGGCGCTTCCGGCTGCGCCGGCGTCTCCGGCTGATCGGGTGCCGCGGGCGCGGGCTGATCCGGCGTCTCCGGCGGCACCTCGGGCTGCTCCGGCTGCACAGGCGCCGACGGGATCTCAGGCTGTTCGGGTGCGGTCGGGTCCGGCTGGGCCGGCTCGACCGGCGGCGTCGGCTTGTCGGGAAGCTCGGGCTGATCGGGGGCCGCGGGCGTCGGGGTGTCGGGCGTCGCCGGCTGCTCCGGCGTCTCGGGCTGCGCGGGCGTGTCCGGCTGCTTCACGATCTCGGGCTGCTCGGGACCGGGCCCCGTGGCCTTCGGCGCCGGCTCGTCGGGCGCCGCCGGCTTCTTGCCGTTGTCGGCTACCGTGGCGCCGCTCCCCGCGTCGCCGTCGTTCTTGTTGAACATGACGAACGCGCCGACGGCAATCGCCACGACGAGGACGCCGACGCCGGCGAGCAGCCCGCGCTTCTGGCCGGGGCTCTTGCGGCTGCTCGAGCGCTCGGCGGCTTCGCGACGCGCCAGCTCCTGGCGCGCATGCTCGATGGTGGTGACGCGCGAGGTGTCGGACGGCGGACCCTTGCCGAGCAGCGCCTGGCGGAACGCGGTCGCCGACATGTAGCGGGCGTCGCGGTCGCGCTCGAGCGCGGTCGAGAGCGCGGTGCTCGTGCTCGGCGTGAGCTTGGATTGGATCTTCTGCGGCAGCGCCGGCACCGGATCGCGCAGGAGCTTCGCCGCCACGACGATGCCCGACTCGCCCGGATAGGGGTGCTGGCCCTGGAGCATCTCGTGCAGCAGGAGGCCCGTGGCGAACAGGTCCGCGCGGCCGTCGATCTCTTCCTCGCCCGAGAGCTGCTCGGGCGACATGTACGCGAGCGTGCCGATGATCGAGCCGGTCACGGAGCGACGCGTGCCCTCGTGCCCGTCGATCGTCGAGAGCTTCGAGAGCCCGAAGTCGAGGATGCGCACGTGGTCGCTGCCGTCGGGCTTCTGCTCGAGGATCAGGTTCGACGGCTTCAGGTCGCGGTGGACGATGCCCGCGGCGTGCGCGGCCTCGAGGCCCGCCAAGACCTGCATGGCGATGCCGACGGCGCGCGCCTCGGGGAAGGGCTTGCCGCTCAGCATGATCTCGTCGAGCGGCTGCCCGCGGACGAGGTCCATCACCAGGTAGAGCTGACGGTTGTGCTCGCCGACGTGGCGTAGCTGCACCACGTTGGGGTGGCTGAAGCGGATGAGGGCGCGGGCCTCGTCGAGGAAGCGCTCGCGCGTGGCCTCGTCGGCGCACAGCTCCGGCTTCAGGACCTTGACCGCGAAGTCCTGATCCAGAAGCTCGTGGTGCGCCGTGTAGACGTTGCCGAATGCCCCTTCACCCAGCTTCTCGGTGAGGTGGTAGTGCTCCCCGATCGTCTTCAGATCGTCGGGAATGCCCGCTGCTTTGCCGCTTTCATCCGCCATGGCCGCGAGATTCTACCCGTGCCCAGGCGAGGGCCGACTGCGTTTCGGACGGGGAGGCCGAGTCGGCCTACCGCTCGGGGACGTGGATGAACTCGCCGCCCCCGACCTTGGCCAGCTTGCCCAGGAAGTCGAGGTCCACGCCCAGGTTGCCGAACGCCACCACGTGCAGCCGGACCTTGGCGAAGCGGTTGAGGTTCTCGAACCAGCCCAGGAGCTCCGGCGCCGAGGTGATCTCGCCCCGGGTGGGGGAGCCGTCGGTCAGGAAGTAGACCGTGTCCGGGATGTTGTCGAGGTTGGCGTCCAGGCTCGACTTGCCATGCAGCCCGAGCGTCGCCTTGAGCGCGCCCTGGATGTTCGTCTCCCCGTCGGCCGGGGCGTTCTTGACCGCGCTGGCCGCCGCCTCGGCGTTGCCGCCGCCGGCGGGCACGAGCTTGCCCCCGCGCCACGGGCGCACCTCGGTCGAGAAGAACACCAGGTTGAACTTCACCATCGAGTTCAGCTGCACGATGGTGTCCGCCAGCACCTGCTTGGCGATCTCCATGCGGGTGCCGGACTTGGGGATGTTGCCGAGCTTGCCCACGGCGCCCGCGGGGATCTCCATGTTCTTGTCCATCGACGAGCTGACGTCGAAGACGAAGCCCACGCTGCGCGAGTAGATGCGGCGTCCGTAGTAGTCGGGCTCCTCCGGCCGCGGCTTGTCGCGCTTCGGGTCGAAGTAGCGGTCGTCGGCGGGGTTGGGCGGCGGCGGCTGGTTCGGGTCGAAGCCGCCGAACTTCTCCTTCTGCTTCTTCCACCAGGCTTCCCAGGTGGCGGGCTTCTCGCCGAGGTCGTCACCGGAGACGGCCTTCAGCGCGCGCAGGAGCTCCTGCTCCAGTCGGCCGCGCTCCATCGCGAAGCGCTTGACCAGCGCATCCATCGCCTTGTCGGTGCCGTAGCTCGCGAGCGCGCGCGCGGCCGTCACGCGCAGCTGCCAGGAGCCGTGCGAGAGGTAGCGCACGGTGGCGAGCGTCGCTTCGTCGTCGCGCGTGTTGTAGGCCGCGACCGCATCCGCGATCGCCATCCAGGCCTTGGGCTTCTTCTCGTCGAGCGCCTTCACCAGCGGGCGCAGGCTCTTCTCGTCGTGGATCATCGCCAGCGCGAACGCCGCGTTCGCGCGCGTCAGCCAGAACGGATCGTCGAGCAGCTTCTCGAGCGGCTCGCGGGAGAGCGGATCGCCCAAGCGCCCGAGCACGCGCGCCACGCCGGCGCGCGACATCTTGTTCTTGTGCGCCAGGCCTTCCTCGCGCAGCCACTGGATCACGGCGTCGTCCGACGTGCGCCCGAGCACCCACTGGATCGTCTCGCGCACGAGGTCCGACTCGTGGTCCATGCGCTTGACCATCACCTCGGCCATCTTGACGTCGGTCACGGTATCGACGCCCCGGACCAGGCCGGCGAGCACCTTGGGGTCGTCCGTCTGGAGGATGCGCTTGCGCTCCCGCCGGCCGGGCGCGTCGGGATCCTCGAGGTCGTCTTTGACCTCGCCCATCGTCTTGCGCTTGCCGGTGAGGCGGTCGACCCAGCGCGTGTGGTAGTCGTCCGATGTGATGTTCATCGCCGACTTGAAGGCGAAGCCCTCGTCGTTCTTGTAGCGCAGCTGCTTGAGCACCTCGAGCCAGCGCTCGTTGTCCTCGATCAGGCCCATGTGCATCATCGACCACGCGCGGACGTGGTCGTTGTAGGACATGCGCCCCGTCGACTCGCGCGCGAAGAAGGTCTCGATGGGGTCGAGTCTGCGTCTAGCGAGGCCGCGCGCCTTCTTCATCCAGTCCTTGCCGGACCCCGTTGGCGCGGTGGTCTCGTTCGAGCAGAACGTGCAGTAGTCCCTGTGCGGGTAGAGCAGCTTCGAGAGGAAGTGCGCCGAGCCGCAGAAGGCCCAGATGGGGCACGCGCGCTCCTTGCCGTCGACCACGATCCAGCACGAGAAGAGGATGTGCCCGATCATGTGACGCACGTAGGCGTGCAGGTCGTCGTCGTTGCCCTGCTCCTGCAGCGAGCCCACGAAGCCGTTGCCGCAGAAGCCGCCGGCGATACGCGTCGAGCCGCCGCCGTAGAGCATGTCGGTGTTGGCGGAGCCCAGGTACTTCTCGGCGAACTTCTCGGCCGTGCCGTGGCGACGCGTCAGGTAGATGCCCATCGGCTTGCCGAGGCTCACGCGGCCCTTGAAGTAGTGGACGAAGTCGGTGTACGCGCGCTCGGCGCGCTCGGCGTAGAGGTGGGCGACCTCATGCGCCGTGGCGACGCGCGGCGCGCCGCCCTTCGTCTTCACCTTGAGCTTCCGGTGGATGTCCGTGACGACGTAGAAGTGGCGCGACACGACGATCACGAACGGGTTCTTCTTGCCCGCCCCGCCCTCGATCTCGAGCTGGCGCTTCAGCATGTCGCGCGTCTTCTGATCGCGTCCGCCGATCAGCTTGTCGCACGACTCGCACTTCTTCGACTCTTCCCAGCAGACGGAGCAGCTGAGGCCGAACGAGTAGGCGTGGCGCTTGAAGAAGCACTCCTTCTTCTGGCTGCCCCAACAACCTCCTGGTGTGCCCTTGGGCCGCGGCTTGCCGCTGCAGTCGCCGTTCGCGAGCAAGAGTCCGCAGCGCGCAGGATCCGCGGGCGGACGCATCGGCGAGCGCAGGAACTCCCACGAGCCTTGGCCCTTCGCGCACTCGCAGTACCCGCGCTTGCTCTGCGTCTTGTAGAGCAGCGGCTCGTCTTCCTTGGCCTCCGCCTCGAAGTCGGGGAGCAGGAAGAGCGCGGCCAGCAGGGGGACCAGGAGGTAGAGGCCGAAACGCATCGCGAGAGCATACTCGCGCCAGCCCGCCGCGGGGCCGCCGAGCGGCCCAAGAGTCCCGGTTGGGTCGCTTCGCTACTCGCGCGTCAGCATGCGCATCGCGCGCGCGGGCGTCACGCGCCGCGACGCCCGGTATGCCGGGATCGCGCCGAGGGGGATCAGCGCCATGGCGAGCCCGACGAGGCTCATGGAGAGCCACGGCGGCGTCTCGAGCGCCATGCGGTAGTGGTTCGCCTCGCTGATCTGGTCGAGCAGGTAGTTCGCGAGCACGGGAGCGAGCGGCAACGCGATGACCAGGGCCAGCATGCCGCGCGTGAGCACCTCGGTCAGGCACAGGCCCAGCACGGCCCGGTCGCGCCAGCCCACGGCCTGCAGCACGGCGAGGTCCGGCGCGCGGTCCACGGCGTCGAGCCCGGCCAGGATGGCGAGGAAGAGCACGGCGATGCCGATCGCCATGAAGAGCCCGAAGAGCAGGACCGACTCGCTGCCCTCGAAGTTGCCGGTCACGCGCGTGCGCGCGCGGTGCATGTCGAAGACGGACTCGATGCCCTCTTGCTTCCACAGCTCGGTCTCGAGCGCGATGCCGCTCATGTCCGTCGCGATCTGTGCCGCGGTCGCCTGCTGGGGCAGCTCGAAGAGCGCGCGCGCGATCTCGATCGGCACGACCGCGCTGCCGAGGCTCACGCCGTCGAGGATGCCGACCAGCGTCAGCTCGAAGCCCTCGGGCGCGTTTGGGAACGGGTAGAGGCTGAGCGTCTCACCGACGGCGAGCCCGGTCTCGTCCGCGAGCCAGCGATCGATCACGATCTCGTTGGCCCACGGGTCCTCGAAGATGCGCCCCTCGGCGAGCGAGAGCTGCCCAGTCCACTTGCCGGGCGGAGCCCCCGTGATGCGCCGGAAGAGCGAGCGGTCGCCGATCTCGAACAGCGCGATCTTCGCGACGAGCGGCTCGGCCTCCCCGTTCACCGCTGCGCCGACGGCCTGGACCTGGTCCTCGAAGACCGGCTCGCGGAACACGACGGTGGCGTCGAGCCCCATGCGCTCGACCGACTTCTCCAGCTCGACGCGGTGCGTGACGTGCACCATGAGGAAGGCGAGCACGAGTGCGAAGATGCCACCGAGCCCGAGCACGGCGGAGGTCGTGGCCCAGCGGCGCCGCGCCACGTTCGTCATGCCGAGCACCACGCTGATCGGGATGCGCAGGATGTCGCGCATGCGCGCGATCGCGTGCACCACGACGTTCTGCCGTCGGCGCTGTCGGCGCAGCAGCGAGGGCCGAAGCAGCTGGGTCGGGCGTGCGCGCGCCGTCCACAGCGCGGGGAGCGTGCAGGCGAGCAGCGAGAAGACGAGGCAGCCCACGATGGTGAGCGGCAGCTCGATGCCCGAGCCCGGGTCGATCGCCGGCGCGAAGCCGACGCTGTCCGCGTAGCCGTCGAAGAGGTGCATTGCGAACGGGCGTTGCAAGAGCGTGCCCAGCGCCGTGCCGAGCGCCGTTGGCACCACGGCCAGCGCCACGTACGAGAGCGCGATCTGGTACGGCCGGTGGCCAACGGCCAGCAGCGTGCCGATGGTCGTCTCCTGGCGCTTGACCATGCGCACGCAGGTGAGCACCAGCAGCGTGAGCGCGATCACGACGCACATCGTGGCGACCGCCGGCATGTAGATGTCGTATGTGCTGACGATCATCCCGGTGAACACACGCCCCGGGTCGTTCTCGCGCGGCTTCACGTGCGACACGGAGACGGGCAGCACGTCGAGCAGCTGCTTCTCGATTTCCTTGGCGTCGGCGCCCTCCTCGAAGAGGAAGAGGATCGAGTTGATGCGCTCCGCGTTCTCGACGCCCTCGGTCGTGGCGGCCGACGCGTAGATCACGGCCACGGTGCCCTTCAGCGGCAGCGTGTACTCCGGGTGCACCGGATGCAGTACGTGTTCCGGCGAGAGCGCGACGCCCACGATCGGGTACTCGCCCTTGTGCTCCTCGACCTCGAGCGTGACGGTGTCGCCGATGCCCAGCCCGTACTCGCTCACGACGCTGCGGTCGACGAGCACGGCCTTCTCTCCGCGCTTCGGCAGGCGGCCCTCGAGCAGGCGCAGCCGATCGATCTTGGGCTTGGCGTCCTCGGGCAGGATGCGCACGAGCGCCGGCACGGGGCGGATCGAGCGCCCGGCGAGCAACCCCTCGACGAGCAGGCGCTCCTCCATGGCCTCGATGCCTTCGATCTCCTTGGCGTAGTCGATCGCCCCACGGTGGGTGGGGAAGCAGACGATCTCGAGATCGGCCATGTCGAGCCGCTCGTACCAACCGTCGACCGTGTTCGAGAGCAGACCGCGCGTGTGCTTGCCGCCCACGATCAGGATCGTGACGATCGCGACCAGCAGCGAGAGCCCGAGCGCCTGCCACCTGCCTTTCAGCAGATCGCGCCAGGACTTGCGCAAGAGGGTGTTCACGAGGTGCGCACCACCTCGACACGGTGTGCGCGGACGGCGAGCACCGTGTCCGCCCGCGCCGCGACGGTGGCGTCGTGCGTCACGACGATCACGGTACGCGGACCGCTCTTCGTCCCGGTCAGGTCGAAGATGAGGTCCAGCACCTTCTCGCCGGCGTCCTCGTCGAGGTTGCCCGTGGGCTCGTCGGCGAGGAGCATCAGCGGCTCCTTGGCGCACGCGCGCGCGACGGCGACGCGCTGCTGCTCACCGCCGGACAGCTCGTGGGGGAA
>JASJAY010000143.1 GCA_030066775.1 Planctomycetota bacterium | reverse complement strand
CTGCGCACCACGACGGCGGAGGACGGCACGTGGCAGGTCCACGGCATGCGCCGCGATCGCATCTGGACCGTCAGCGTCGAGGCCCAGCGGCGGGGTGACGTGAGCTTCATGCCCTTCAAGCGGCGGCTCCCCACGTGGCCGACGGAGCCACTCACCTTGACCCTCCGGCGGTACGTGCCGATCGAGGGCCGCGTGGTCACGCCCGAAGGCCGGCCCATCGAGCGCTTTCGCGTCTACCTGAACCCCTGGTTCCACGACGGGGGGCTCGCGAGCACCCGCGCCAACGTCCGGCTGGAGAGCCCGGGGAAGACCGAGGTTCCGTTCAAGGTGAACGCGGTGGCCGGCGGACGCTATGAGCTGAGCGTTCACCCCGAAGGGGACTTCAAGCGGCCCGAGCCGATCGTGGTCGATGCTCCGGCGACCGATGTCGTGATCGAGCTCGAGCGCACGTATCCGCTACGGGGCCACGTCGAGGGCTTCGAGCCTGGCCGCCGCTCGCGGTCCCACGTCATCAGCTTCCATCCCGAGGGCGGGGGGACCGTGCGCTCGAGCAACGTGAACTCGAAGGGCCGCTTCACGGTGGGGAACGAGCACGATGTGCGCGGCACGCTGGTCATGCGCGATCAGCGCGGCCTCGGCGCTGTCCTCTTCGA
The DNA here is from genome assembly GCA_030066775.1 of Planctomycetota bacterium. Lineage (GTDB taxonomy): Bacteria > Planctomycetota > PLA2 > PLA2 > JAEUHO01 > JASJAY01. The sequence goes on along the minus strand of JASJAY010000143.1, from coordinate 8,792 downwards.
CGTGCATCCCGACGATGGACCGTTCACGCTCACGCCCAAGCCCGAGTGGTCCCTGCGCGGCGTGATCGAGGACTACCCGAAGGGCCTGCGGACCCGGCTGTCCATCACGGCGCGCTGCGGACGCTGGTTCAGCAAGGTGACGATCAACGACGGCGTATTCGTCTTCGACGCGCTGCCCCCGGCGCCCGTGACGCTCGAGATCGACAACACGGATCGGCTTCAGGGGCGCTTCGAGGTGCCCGACCAGGTGGACTCCAGTACGCCCTCGATCAAGCTCAAGTACATTGCGCCGGATCCCGAGGAGGACGGACGATGAGCGAGCGCCCCGACTACGTCATGCACATGGACGTGTTGTTCGATCACCTCGCCAAGATCGACGTGCCGAAGCTCGTCGCCGAGTGCACGGACCCGTGGTGGAACCAGACGCTCGTGCGCGTGAACGACTGCGTGGTCCGGCTCGGGATCATCGAAGGCGAGTTCCACTGGCACAAACACGACGAGGAAGACGAGCTCTTCTTCGTGCTGCAGGGGCGCCTCTTCGTCGACATCGAGGACGGCGAAGGCGCCGAGCTCCTCCCGCACCAGGGCTTCACGGTGCCGCGCGGCGTCGTGCACCGCACCCGCGCGCCCGAGAAGACCGTCATGCTGATGATGTCCAAGGCCAGCGTGGTCGCAACGGGCAGCTGATCGCCTACTCGAACGGCTGGCTCCACTCCGCATCGCTGGGGCCGAAGTCGCGCTCGTAACGGGTGTCGAGCCACCGCAGCAGCCGGTACAGCGGATACCACAGCACGCAGAACCCGATGACCACGAGCCGGAACCAGGTGACGGTCCACTCCGTGATCATCGTGACGAACACCATGATCCCGATGGGAATGGCGGGGCCGATCAGGCTGACCCACACGACGAGTACCACCCGCAACAGGGTCGCCAGCAGCGTGATCCAGATGGACCGACGCGTGTCCAGCGTGCGCGGCGTCACGAGCCCCACGCCGCCCGGTAGCGCGCCGCGGGATCCTGCTGGTAGTACGCGCGCAGGATGTCGTACAGGTCGCGGTCGTCTTCCTCGAGGGCGTTGCCCTCGATGAAGAAGGTCTCCGTCACCACGGCGAAGAACTCGACCTCGTTGCTGGCGCCGTAGGGGTCGATCAGCGTTTCCTGGTCGGACTCGACTGCCTTGCACAGCGTGTCGAACGCGCGCTTCATGACCGCAGCCCATTCCTTGGGCTCGACCCGCCGCTCGAGCGGGGGCGTACCGTTCTGCACGCCCGATAGCATGTCGAGCCGGTGGGCGAACTCGTGCAGCACCACGTTGGTGATCGCCTCGGGATCCGTGAACCCCTGCTCCACGCGCTCCCAGGAGAGGATCACCGGGCCCCGGTACCAGGCCTCGCCGCTGCGCACCTCGCCCTCGCTCATGATGCCGCCCCCGCGGTGCACGGCGTGGGGCACGACGTAGTCCGTGGGGTAGACGAGCACCGAGTCCGACTCCTCGTAGAAGTCGTGCGGGATCTCGAGCACGAGCAGCGCGGCCTGGGCGGCGATCACCGCGCGCATGGGCTCCGTCAGCTCGAGTCCACCGCAGCCCTCCCAGTTCTTCTCCGCCAGCAGCACCTTGACGATGTCGAGCAGCTGCGCCTGCTCGTCGTCGTCGAGCTCGTCGAAGAGGGCCCACGGCCGGATCGCCTCCAGCCACGCATCGGGAACGGGCGCCGCTACGACCTCCTCACGGCGTCGCTTCTTGCCCCAGCCGAGCATCAGGATCCGGCCTCCATGAACTGGATCGTAGTCGCCGTCCGGCGGCCGAGCATGATGGGGACCGTGCGTGCGCCCGAACTCCCGCAGTCCGAGGGCTTCCCCTGGCCGGAGACGGCCGGGCGCGTCCTGCGTCTGCTCGACGCGGGGCCGCTGGTGCCCGACGCCACCGGACGCTGGTACGAGCAGCGCGAGGGCGAAGCGCTCGTCGCCGCGCTGCGTCCGCCGCTCGTCCTGCTCGAGGATGGCGCACTTCCCGCCGCGACCGCGCTCGTCGAGCGGGCCGACGAGGGGCCGGGGCGGTACGCCGTGTTGCTCATGCAGGCGGGGGCGGCGTCGCTCGGCCTGTTTCAGGACGGCGAGCTGCTCGATCACAAGGCGATGAAGCGCTACGTCGTGCGCGGCAAGGGCAAGGCCCAGCCGACGCACCTCAAGACGCGCGGCAAGTCACGCTTCGGCTCCCGCCTGCGCCTACGCAACGCGGAGCGCCTCCTCGTCGACGTCGTCGAGCGCCTTGGGTCCTGGACGGAGGACGACGAGGCGCCCGAGCGTCTGTTCGTCTCGTGCCCGGTGCGCCTCTTCGCCGACCTGTGCCGCACGGAGGCGGCGCCGGACCTGCTGACGGACGAGGCGCGCCACGTGCGCATCCCGATCGACGTCAACGTGCCGACCCACACGGAGCTGGTCCGCGTGCATCGCAGCATCTCGCGGGGGCGGGAGTGGTCGGCTAGCTGAGCCGCGGGCCGTTGAGCAAGGCGTCGCGCACGCCGTCGACCATCAGCTCGAGCTCAGGGATCGTGACGGCGAAGTGCGGGGTGAAGCGCAGCGCGTTCGTGCCGCCGTGGATCACACCGATGCCGCGCTTTCGCACGTACTCCTCGATGCTGTCGTACCCGTGCGACTTGAAGCGCGCGGGATCGAGGCTCGCCGAGGTGAGCAGGCCCGTGCCCTGCACGTCGATGATCGCGCCGTCGACCTCCTCCGCGAGCGCCTGCAGCATCCCGTAGAGCTTGCAGCCCATCTCGCGGATGTTCTCGCGTAGCGCGGGCGTGAGCGAGTCGAGCACCGCCGTCGCGACGTCCATCGCACGGGCGGCGGCCGTCATCGTGTTGCCGTAGATGCCGGGCGTGAGCAGCTTCGCGGCGCGCTCGTTCATCGCGAGTACGGAGAGCGGGTACTGGCCGGCGTTGAGCGCCTTGCTGTACGTCTCCATGTCCGGCGCTTCGCAGTCCTCGAAACCCGGGTAGTCCACGACGGACAGCACGCCATGCGCGCGCAGCCCGGCCTGGATCGAGTCCACGAAGAACAGCGAGCCGTGCGCCTTCGTGAGGCGCCGGGCGGCGTCGTAGAACGCGCGCGTCACGCCGACACCGGGGTTGCCCTCGCCCATCACGGGCTCGATGAAGAAAGCCTCGATGAAGACGCCGTCCTCCTCTGCCTGGGCGAACGCCCGCTCGAGGTCGGCGACGTCGTTCGGCACGACCGTGTGCAGGGGCTCGTCGTCGCGGAACGTGGCCATGTGCGAGCGGTAGGTGCGCGAGCCGGAGTCCGAGTACAGCGCCGGGCGATGCGTGCGCCCGTGGAAGCTGCCCTCGAGCGAGAGCCGACGGATCGGCCTGCCCGCGTGGAGGCCGCCGGCATCGGTATGGTGCTTGGCGTTCACGTCGGCCAGGCGCGCGGCAATCGTCACCGACTCCGAGCCGCTGTTCATGAAGGCGAAGCCCACGAAGGGGCACCCGTCGGCGCGGCGATGGCCGACCTCGCGGCGCAGCGCATCCACCAAGCGCATCTGGCTCGTGTGGGCGGTCATCACGTTGGCCATGACCTGCGGCGCGCCGAGGGCATCCAGCACGTGGGCCGGCGTGTGCCCTTGGCCGAGCATGCCGTAGCCGCCCGAGTCGTGGATCACGGCGCCCTTCGTCGTGACGATCCAGGGGCCCGCACCGGCGAGGGCCACGTACGGGTTCATCAGCTCGGGGCCGTAGAAGTTGATCAATCCGTGCTGGACCCGCTCGAGCTGCGCGGCCTCGTCGAGGGCCATCAGCTCGGGCTCTTGGGCACGCAGCTTCGCTGCCGCTTCCACGGCGCGCTCGATGGCCAGGGCCAGGTCGGGATGGGAGGGAAGGAACCGCTCGATCACCTCGTCGGACAGGCCGACGGTCAGCCGCTCGCCGGCCCCTTCGCGAAGCGATGCGAGCTTCGCCAGGGCCGCGCTCGGGGCGACTTCACGGGCTTGCGTCATCGGAAACTCCAGTCGATGGAACCGGGTTCAGCCTAGCGCGGAACCCGGGATCCGCGCGTTCCATCGCCATGGGATGTAAACGCGGTTTCGACCGCGCTAGGCTGGGCCTGATGGACGTGGATCCCGCCCAGTTCGAGGACCGGATGTGGGGGACCCTGGGCACCTGCGGCTTCGACGAACGGCCCCTCTGCCTGCACTGCATGGCGCCGCTCCGGCCCGATGCGCACTTCTGCAAGCGGTGCATGGCGCCGGTCTCGTCCTACGCCTCGTTCGGCGCGTTCACCCAGGGCAACTACGAGGCGATCTGGAGCGCGGGCTGGATCATCTGGAAGGCGATGACCACGCCTAATCCGCGACGGATCCATGTCCTCGGCGTCGTGCTCGTGTTCCTGCCCAAGGTGGCGGGCCTCCTGGTGTTCCTGCCCGTCCTGGCGCGGGGGTCGGAGGTCGGGTGGTTCTGGCCTCTGTTGTTCTGGAGCGTCGTCGGAACGATCGCGATCGCGCGCACCTGGCAGAACTACGTGGAGCGCACCCAGCCCACGCGCAACCCGTACCGGAGCTGATGTGCCCGAGCTGCCGGACGTCACCGTCTACGTGGAGGGGCTCCAACGCTTCGCGGTGGGGCAGCCGATCGAGCGGGTCGAGATCCGCGGCGTTTCCCTCCTCCGCACCTGGGACCCGCCCGTGGAGGACGCCGAGGGGCGCACGGTCGAGGCCGTCTCGCGCCTCGGCAAGCGCATCGTGCTCCACCTCGAGGGCGACCTCCACCTCGTCTTCCACCTGATGATCACGGGCCGCTTCCGCTGGCGGAAGCGCGGAGCCAAGCTGCCGGGCAAGGCGGGCCTCGCGGCCTTCACCTTCCCCAACGGCACGCTGCTGCTCACCGAGCAGGGCAGCCGACGCCGGGCGTCCCTGCACGTCATCCAGGGGCGCGAAGGCCTCGCCGCGCACGAGCCGGGCGGCATCGACGTGCTCTCGTGCTCGCTCGATGCGTTTCGCGATGGGCTCCTGAAGGGCAACCACACGCTCAAGCGTGCGCTGACCGACCCGCGGGCCTTCGACGGCATCGGTGGCGCGTACAGCGACGAGATCCTCCACCGCGCGCGGCTCTCGCCGCTCAAGTGGACGAGCCGCCTCGAGCCGGACGAGGTCGAGCAGCTCTTCGATGCCACGCGCGAAGTCCTGACCGAGTGGATCGAGCGGTCGCGTACGGAGGTCGGCGACGGATTCCCCGACAAGGTCACGGCGTTCCGGCCCGAGATGGCCGTCCACGGCAAGTACAAGCAGCCGTGTCCCGTCTGCGGCGCGCCGGTGCAGCGCATTCGCTACGCGAGCAACGAGACGAACTACTGCGCCCCCTGCCAGACGGACGGCAAGGTGCTCGCGGACCGCGCGCTCTCGCGCCTGCTGAAAGACGACTGGCCGCGCACGATCGAGGCCTGGGAAGGCCTCAAAGACCGCTAGCCGGTCCGCTCGCCGGGCTTGCCCTTCGGGTGGAACGCCTGGAGCGCCCAGGTCAGGCGCGCGCCCACGACGCCGAACGGCTCGATCCACTTGGCGGCGACGCGCTTGCCGCGGCCGAACTCGTTCTTGAGGTCGTCCCAGTAGAGGACCTCGCGGCCGCGCTCGGCCACGACGAAGACCTCCTTGCTGGTCGCGCCGGGCCGGCGCGTGAGGTGCCCGACCCAGGGCTCCACGACATACCCTTCCCAACGCCGAAGCGTCGGTCCATCGAGTCGGGATACCTCGTTGGCTACGTAGCCGAGGACCCAGTCGCGGGTCACGGGCGTGTGGTCGGTCATGGCCCCTTTGTCTCGCGCGCCCCCCGGGCGCCACCTGAATAGGCTGGCATCGATCCGGCGGCACGCAACCGCTTGGAACGGCGGCCTGGACGTGATTCACCCAAATTTCGCGTCGACGTGCGTCACGGCGATGTGGCCGTTCCCGTCAGTGCCCTCCCATGCGCTAGGATTCCCGCATGCGGTGGGTGCAGGGACTGGTGCTGCTCGTCCTGGTGGGCCTTGGCGCGCCTGTGGGCGCAGCGGACGATCCGCTCGTTTCGGGCGCGGATGCGAAGGCGCTCGAGCGCGTGGTCCAGTCGCTCGGCCGCAAGGGCCACCCGCAAGCCGTGGAGCAGCTGGCCGACGTCCTGCGCGATCTGCGCGTGCCCGACAAGCTGCTGAAGAACATCGGCAAGGCGAAGGCCAAGGCCGAGAAGGCGGCGAAGAAGCCGAAGGACGCGAAGGCCGAGGCGAAGAAGCTCGCGCAGCTGGCCACGCGCCTCGCCAAGGGCCTCGAGGCGCGCGACGAAGCGGCCCGCACGCACCTCGCCCAGGTCATCCTGCGCATCGACGCGACCGAGGCGACCGCGCACGAAGCCCTCGGCGACGTGCAGCGCGACGGCCGCTGGCTTCCGAGCTGGATGCCGCCCTTGCTCGATCGCCGCGCGGAGATCGCGGGCTTCGTCACCCGCGCCATGCATCTCGAGGTGCCGGTCGAGACCGGCACGATGGACGAGCCCTTCTTGCGCGCGCTCTACGGTCGCGAGGCGAACTACGCGAAGGGCGGCGGCTGCCTGCTGACGTCGTGCACGTGGAGCCAGCAGAGCCTCAAGCGCATCGCCACCCAGGTGGCGCGCGCGAAGCAGCTCTCGCGCTGGATCCTCGGCAAGGGCGACGTCCCCGCGGGCGAGCCGATCCAGGTGCGCATCGTCGAGAAGCGCGACATGTACCTCAAGGCGTTCCGCCTGGCGAAGTCCCAGGGGGTCCTGGAGGACTACGTCGCGCAGATCTCGGGCGAGCTCAACTCGTTCTTCGATCGAAAGTGGCGCTTCGTCCTGCAGACGCCGCTCGAGACCGGGGCGATGGCCGACATCTTCCATTGGGTCGGCCGCGACCAGCTCGACCGGCTGTACGGGGGCTTCCCGCAGGAGCCGCTGACCGTCGGTCACATGAACTGGGTCTCGCTCTCGGTCTTCGGCGTCCCGGCGAACGACACGGTCTACTTCGACGAGGAGACGATCGCAGGCAGTGGCGGCGGTCGCTCGATCGGCAAGGACCCGATCCCCGAGCGGCGCAAGCGCATGGTGCGCCTCGCCAAGGCCGGGGTGCGCGGCCTGCGGTCCTGGCTCGCCTACCTGACGCGCATGGGCGCGGCGCCGCTCTGGAACGAGGGCTTCCTCGCGGACAACGCGCGCATCCAGGGCGATGCGCGCGTCAAGTGCATCTACGCCGCGGAGTACCTCCACGAGCGCCGCATGCTCGCCAAGGTGATGCGCGGCGCCCACGAGGCCGACCGCAACAGCCCCGCGGCGATCCAGGCGGCCATCGAGGCGACGCTCGGCGCGTCCCTCGACGTGTTCGAGCGACGCTTCCGGGACTGGCTCTTGTTCAAGCCAGGTGCCAGCGGGCTCGTCCAGCGCCTCGGCGGCGGTGCCGAGACGGCCGCCCCTCTGAACCAGGCGCTACAGGAGGCGGTGCAGATCGTCGATCAGCTGCGCGCGCAGGCGTTTCGCGGCAGCGCAGCGATCCCGAAGATCATCGGCGACGAAGAGCTCGGGCGCGGCTGCTGGCTGCATGCGAAGTTCCTCACGAAGCACAAAGACCTCTGGACCGAGTGGCCCGACGTGCACGAGCAGACCGTCGACCGCGAGGGCTTCACGCCCGAGGGCAACCGCGGCGGGCTCAACAGCGTGATCGCGTTCGGCTGCAAGGGGCCGAAGGACGCGATCGACCAGTGGATGGGCACCTTCTTCCATCGATTGCCGCTGATCCAGCCCGGACTCGTGGGCATCGGGTGGGGGATCGAGGACGGCATCGCCGTACTGGACTCCGGCAGCCTGGTGGAGATCGAGTCGGGCAGCCACTACGCCTGCTGGCCGCCCTTCGACGCCAAGGACGTGCCGCTGCGCTTCCAGCCCGAGCTGCCGAATCCCGTGCCCGGCGAAGACCAGGGCACGTGGGGCTATCCGATCACGATGCAGCAGCCCCAGACCGACAACCTGCTCGCGTACGAGATGGCGCTCTACAAGGGCGGCGCCGCGACGGGTGAGCCCGTGCCATGCCATTTCATCACGCCTCAGGCCCCCAAGAACCCGGACCTCGCGCCGCCGAACGCGTGGTGTCTGATTCCCAAGCAGCCGCTCCTGCCACGCACGACCTACACGGTGGGGGTGAAGGACCTCACCCCGGGGGCCAAGGTGCCGGTCTGGAAGTGGACCTTCAAGACGGGCGGCTCCTGACGCCCCGGGCCGATTGCACGGCGCCCTGTGTCGCGGCTACGATCCGCCGATGCGTATCGCCTTGCTCGTCGTCGCCGTCCTGGCGCTCTCTCCGCTCGTCTCGGCTCGTGAGGTCACGAGCCCCTTCGAGGATCCCGTCCGGCTCGAGGCCGACGGCACGCCGATCGCCATGGAGTCGCCCGGCTTCGCCGCGCCGACCTTCGTTGACGTGGACGGCGACAAGAAGAAGGACCTCGTCGTCGGCCAGTTCAAGGGCGGCAAGATGCACTTCTTCAAGAACGTGGGCACCGCCGAGGCGCCCAAGTTCGCGAAGGGCGACTGGATCAAGACCGGCGACAAGGAGGCCGTCGTCCCCGGCGTGTGGTGATGCACCAGCGCCACTCCACAGTTCGTGGATCTCAACGCCGACGGTCGCCTCGACATCCTCTCCGGTTGCTACAGCGTGCAGGACGCCGAGATGAAGGCGCCCGTCTGGGTGCTCTACCGCACCGAAGCCGGTGACTTCGCCGAAGCCACGGCGCTCAAGAACACGGAAGACCAGCACCTCGTGGTCCG
>JASJAY010000023.1 GCA_030066775.1 Planctomycetota bacterium | reverse complement strand
GATGGTCATCGGGAACGGGTTCGGCTTCTGGAACACCATGCCGATGCGCTTGCGCAGCTCGATGACGTCCGTCGAGGGGCCGTAGACCGAGTCCCCGCGGAGCAGCATGTCGCCCTTGATGCTCACCGACGGTACGAGGTCGTTCATGCGGTTGACGCAGCGGATGAGCGTCGACTTGCCGCAGCCCGACGGACCGATCAGCGCCGTCACCTTGCCGTTCGGCACGACCATGTTGATGCCGTAGAGCGCCTGCTTCTCTCCGTACCAGAGGTCGAAGTCCTCGACGGCGACCGTGACCTCCTGGTTCTTCATGACGTCGTGCGTGGCCGTGTCGAACGCACGTCCCTCGTCGACGGCCTCGAAGACGCCGGACGGCACCGGCTCGGCCGTGGCGGTCGCGGCGGCTCTCTGCGTCCCCGCGCTCGCGGGGGAGGCCTCGCTGGATGCGGCGTCGTCAGCGGACTGATGCAGATCGGTGTCGGGCGATGTGGGTTCCATGGTCTGCCTCGTTACGTGCCGACGAACTGCTTGCGCAGCCGTCCGCGGACCCAGATTCCAACCAAGTTCAAGCTCACCACGATGAAGATCAGCAGCAGCGTGGTCGTGAAGACCATGGGCTTCGCAGCCTCCGCGTTCGGACTCTGGAATCCGACGTCGAAGATGTGGAAGCCCAGGTGCATGAAGCTGCGTTCACCGTGGATGAAGGGAAACGTCCCGTCGACCGGAAGCTCGGGGGCGAGCTTCACGGCGCCGACGAGCATCAGCGGGGCCACCTCGCCGGCACCGCGGGCGACGGCGAGAATCATGCCCGTGATGACGCCGGGCATGGCGCGGGGCAGGACGATCCGCTGGATCGTCTGCCACTTGCTGGCGCCGCAGGCGTACGAGCCCTCGCGCATGGAGTTGGGGACGGCCGCCAGGGCCTCTTCCGTCGCGACGATCACCACCGGGAGCGTCAGCAGCGCCAGGGTGAACGAGGCCCACATGATGCCGCCCTTGCCGAACGTCGGGTTCGGGAGCTTCTCGGCATAGAAGAGCTCGTCGATGTTGGCGCCGACGATGTAACAGAAGAACCCGAGACCGAACACGCCGAAGACGATGCTCGGCACGCCGGCCAGGTTGTTCACCGCGATGCGCACGATGCTCACGAGCGTGCCCTGCTTGGCGTACTCGCGCAGGTAGAGCGCAGCCAGGACGCCGAAGGGCACGACCAGGATGCACATGATCAAGGTCATGATGACCGTGCCGAAGATGGCGGGGTAGACGCCGCCCTCCTGGTTGGCCTCGCGCGGCTCGTCGAGCAGGAACTCGCCCCAGCGACTCAGGTACACCTCGCGCTTCTCGCCGCTGGTGAGCTGGTTCGCGGGATACGCGCGCACGATGTCCGTGAGATAGAGGCTGACCGGCTGATCGCGCTGCGTGATCTCGAAGTCGATCTGGTAGCGCTCGTTCTCCTCGATCAGCTTGCGGATCTTCTCGTCGATCGCGAGCTTGTCCTCGTCGATCTTCTTGTTGATCTCGGTCTGCCGGGCCTGCTGCTGCCTGTACTGCTCCGAGTCCTTGCCGTGGTCGAGCTCGACCCGGCGCAGCTCGAGCCGCCCCTCTCCGCGCCGGTCGCGAATGTCGCCGAGCTCGTTCTCTTCGATCCCCAGACGCTCCTCGCGGCGCTCGAGGATCTCGGGGTGGAGCTCGAGGAACTTCTTCCACGCCGCCTCGTTGCCCTCGGCGACGACCTCGCCGTCGATGCGGAACGCAACGGGCTCACCGTAGAAGCGGCCGGACGCCTCCTCGCGCGCGTGTCGCTCGACGACCACCGCCCACTCGGGCGTGGACTCCTTCGCGATGTCGAAGTCCGTGACCCAGTGGAAGTGCTCGCCGGAGTACTCGAAGTTGCCCGTGCGCATCAGGCGCCGGGTGACCTGGCCTTCGTTGGCCTTGATCTTGTCGACGGCCGCCTTGCCCTGCTCCTTCTCGAGCGCCTCGAGTACCTCGGGGCCGGGCTCGAAGGTGTCTTCCCGCGTGATCTCACCCAGGTAGACCTTGCCGTCCTTCGTCTCGATCTGGGTGATGGGCGCAACGACGAAGGTGCTGCAGCCGCGCGCGAACACGAGCACGAGCAGGCCGACGATCATCAGCAGGCAGAGCGTCAGGCTGCCGCCCGTGAGCCACACCATCGGCTCGCCTCGCGCAAAGAGCGAGGACCGCCGGCGGAGGACGCCCTTCGGCTGGCCTTGTTTCATCAGCATGGCCTAGAGCTCCGCGAACCGGCGCCGGAAGATCCGGCGTACCACTTCGGCCATCGTGTTGATCACGAACGTCATCGCGAACAGGACGAGCGCCGCGAGGAACAGCACGCGGTAGTGCGTCTCGTCCTTGGGCGCCTCCGGCAGCTCCGTCGCGATGTTCGCGGAGAGCGTGCGGAAGCCGTTGAACACGTTCCAGTCCATGATGGCGGTGTTGCCGGCCGCCATCAGGACGATCATCGTCTCGCCGACGGCGCGTCCGAGCCCGACCATCAGGGCCCCGAAGAGGCCGCTCATGGCGGTGGGGATCACGATGCGCGTGGCCGTCTGCCAGGGCGTCGCGCCCGCACCGAGGGAGCCCTCCTTGAGGGCGATCGGCACACTGGAGAGCGCGTCTTCGGCGAGCGTGTAGATGATCGGCACGACCGCGAAGCCCATGACGAAGCCCACGATCATCGCGTTGCGCGGGATGTAGGAGCCCACGAGTCCGCCCTCGCGCTGGCCGTCCGGACCCACGGCGCCGCGCGCGTCGAGTCCCATGCCGGCGAAGAGCTCACCGAGCAGCATGGCCAGGCCGAACGAAGCCGCTAGCCAGAAGAGCACCTTGCCCATGTCGAAGAGCGCGCACTGCTTGCGCGACCACTGGACGGAGATCTCGCGCTGCCAGGGCCCCGCGAAGCGCACGAGGCTGAAGCCGACGATCAAGGCACTCATCGGCAGGAGCAGGAACTGCCAACCGCCGGACGCCGGGCCCGCGCCGTTCAGCCAGGCCATGATGTCGGGCTCGCCGTCGACGGAGAAGAAGATGCGCTCCATCAGACCGCCGACGCCGATGGCGAGCAGCAGGCCGAGGGGGAAGGTCAGCAGGATCGCGACGAAGCGCGGCGTCCGCGACCAGCGGATGGAGAGGCGCGTCGGCAGCATCTGCCACAGGCGTGCGCCGACGATCAGCGTCACCGGCACCAGGAAGACCGCCGCCAACGTGGCGGGCAGCACCGTCTTGACGAAGGGCGCCAGCACGAGCGCCGCGAGGAACCCGAGCACGACGCTGGGCAGGCTGGCCATCATCTCGATCGTGGACTTGATCGGCGAGCGCAGCTTCGGATCGAGGAACTCGGTCGTGAAGATCGCCGCCAGGAAGGCGAGCGGCGCCGCGATGATGATGCTGTAGAGCGTGGCCTTGATCGTGCCGAACACGAGCGGCATGAGCCCCATCTTGGGCTCGAAGTCGTCGGTGCCGCCCGTCGACTGCCAGACGTGGGCGGACGACTCGAGCCCCTCGTACCAGACCTTCCCGAAGAGCGAGCTCACGTTCGACTCGGGGTGACCGAGCTCCAGATTCCACTGGTACGCGCCGTTCGGCGTCAGCGCGAGCAGGCCGTTCTCCTTCGGCGAGATGGCAATCGCAGTGACGGCGTCGCCGCTCTGGTTCGTCGCGGCCGCGAGCACCTCGCGGTTCGTGACCTGGAAGACCTTGACGTCGCCGTTGGCGAAGCCGGCGGCGGCCATGCGCGTGCGCTGGGAGACGCTCAGGGACGCCACGGGCGTGCCGGAGCCCTCGAAGCTGTGCGCGTTGACCGTGATGATGCCGTCGATCGTGCCGGGCTTGGCCTTGGGCTTCGCGGGGAACCAGGCACGCACGTCGCCGGTGGTGTCGCCGACCAGGAGCGTCGTCTTGCCATTGAGGAAGAGGGCGCTCGTGATCTGCCCCTCCGCATCGCGAACGAGGTCGAAGGTCTCTGCAAGACGGGGCCGGATCTCGACGACGACCACGTCCCTGCCCTCGGGGAACCGCGCCTCGTACTCCGTCCACTCGTCCTTGACACCGGCATCCCAGTCGGCGCGCTTGACCTCGAAGTCCATGTAGCGCGCGTCGTAGCGCTGGGTGAACCCGTCGGGCCAGACCAGGAAGACGCCGGTGCCGGTGCCCAGCATCTTGAGGAACTTCGGATCCCCACGGGCCTCGTCGAGCTCCGCGGGGAGGTCGTACTTGGAGAGGCTGATGGTGATCTTGCCGGTGAAGGCGTTCTCGGTCTCTTCGGCTGCGTAGATCGCGAGCGCGCCGCTCTTGCGCAGGACACCGATGTACGTGTCCTGCTCGGACTGGCGCGAGAAGTCGACGAGCACGACCTCGCTGCTGTCGTCTTCGTCGTCCTCGACGTCCTTGAACGCGACCTCGAGGTACTCATAGCGGTACTGACCGAGCGGCGTCACCTGCACCATGCCCTGCTGGTACTGGGCACGCTCGCCGATCTTCAGATCCTTGACCTCCTCGGGGGGGTCGTCCTCGAAGAGCCACTTCGTCTGAATCTTGAACTCGGCGGCCTTGAGCGAGCCGTCGGCGAAGCCGAAGACGGCTTCCTGCTTGCTGCCCTCGAGGGTCTTGGTGACCGGCGGGAACGTCCAGCAGGTGGGCTCGGCGTTCTCGAAGACATCGCGCTGGACGATCTGCTCGCCGGTGTCGAGCCGGAACACGCGAAGGTCGCCGTTCTTGCGCAAGGCCCACGTGAACAGGCGGTGCTCGTCCATGCCCGTCTTGATGACGGGAGACGTCTCGGCGCGCCCCGGATACTCGGTGCGCCCCGCCTCCTCGATGTCCGCGCCACCGAAGATCGGGACGACGACCCAGACGAGGAAGAAGAAGATCAGCGAGACGGCGACGATCGTGCCGATGCCGCCGGCGCCAATGAGGAATCGCGCGATGTTCTCGGCGCGCCGGACGCCCGGCTTCGTTACGCGCTCGCGCGTCCTGCCTGTGTAGCCCATGTGGGGGGCTCCTCCACCGTGCCCGGGCCCTCGCCATCTCGAGCGGCCCCGGACTTCCCTTGATGGAACGATGCCCGGATGGCGGCGCGGTGGAAGCGGCCCCCATCCGGGCGGTGGGTGGTACGCGCGAAGGCCGGCCCCTCAGGCGGCCGACCCGCGCGGCGTCCCGGAACTACCGAAGGCCGACCTTGGCCAGCTCTTCCTCGGCGATGCGCGCCGTGATCGGGAAGTAGCCGTCCTTGAGCACGACGGCCTGACCCTGCCGGCTGAACATCAGCTTGATGAACTCGGCGCGGAGCGGGTCGAGCCGGCTGCCGGGACGGTAGTTCACGGTGCAGTAGAGGAAGCGCGCCAGCGGGTACTCGCCGGTGTACGCGTTCTCGGGCGCGGCGGCGATGAGCTTGTCGCCGGTCTTCTTGCCGAGCGCGACGGCCTTGACGTCGGCCGTCTTGTAGCCGATGCCGCTGTAGCCGATGGCGCCGAGGTCGTTCGCGACCGAGCTGACGACGGCCGAGCTGCCGGGCTGCTCCTTGACGCTGTCCTTGTAGTCGCCCTTCTTGAGCGCGTGCTTCTTGAAGTACCCATAGGTACCCGAGGCCGAGTTGCGGCCGTAGCAGGTGATCGGCCTGTCGGCCCACTCACCGGTGAGACCCAGCTGACCCCAGGTCACGATGTCCTCGGGGTGACCGGCCTTGCGCGTCTTGCTGAAGATCGCGTCGACCTGCTGCAGGCTGAGACCCTTGATCGGGTTGTCCTTGTGGACGTAGACGGCGAGCATGTCGATCGACGTGCGAAGGTGCGTGGCCTTGTAGCCGAACTTCTTCTCGAACGCGTCCATCTCCTTGCTCTTCATCTGACGGCTCATCGGCCCGAAGGTCGACTGGCCGGCGATGAGCGCCGGAGGCGCGGTCGAGGAGCCCTTGCCCTCGATCTCGATCTGGACGTTGCGGTAGTTCTTCTGGAACTCCTCGGCCCAGAGGGTCATGAGGTTGTTCATGGTGTCCGAGCCGACGCTCTTGATGTTGCCCGACACACCGCTGCCCGCCTTGTAGGAGGGCAGGTTCGCGTCGAGCTCGACACCACCGGCAAGGACGACGCTGGACATCGCGAGCAATGCGACGACCACGGTCAGGTGGAACTTCATTTCGGTGATACTCCCTGTGGTGCGGGGAGTTCCCTCCCCGGTGACGGCGAAAGGAGACCAAGCCGTGGTGAACCGCACGTGGTTGGGGGATGAAGTTCCGATGAATCCGGAGAAGCCCAGAAAATAGGGCTTCCGGGAGCTCGCGCTCCGCTCGCCTTTACATTCCACTGCCCTCATGCTCACGAGGCGGAGACGCCCGGAGGCCCGCCAGGACACACGCTTTGAACCGCATGCCCGCCCCCCTTCGCCTCGCCGCAATCGCCGCCCTCCTGCTGCTCGCCTCGTGCGGCGACGAGCCCCCGCGGGAAGCGCCCACGCCGCCGGCCGATCCGCCGCCGAAGGAGGCCCCGGAACCGCGCCCGACCGAGGAGGGCGAACCGCCCAGCGACGAGCGCCCGGAGCTGCCGGCGCCGCCCCGCGATCCGGATGCGCTCGACCTCGACGGCGTGCTGGAGAAGCTCTCGAGCGACGACGCGGAGACACGGGCATACGGCCTCTACCGCCTGAGCCTCGACCTCGATGACGCCGCGCTAGAGGCCGGCGCCGAGCGCCTCTTGCCGGTCCTCGACAAGGCGCTCGACGACCCGGACGGCGAGGTGCGTCGCGGGGCGGTGGTCGCGATCGCCAACATTGGCCGCTGGGACGCCACGCGGCTCGAGGCCATGGCCAAGCGCCTCGAGGACGACGAGATCCCGGTCCGGGCGAAGGCCGCGGACGCCCTGGGGCGCGCGGGCAAGGCGGCGGCGGACTTCGCGGCCCGGCTCGTCCCGGCCCTGGACGACGCGGCGCCCGTCGTGCGGCACAACGCGGCCCACGCGATGGCCGCGATCGGCCGTCTGCTGCCGGAGGCCGTGGCGCCGCTCCGCCGCCGAATGCGCACCGACGAAGACGACGAGGTGCGCGTCCAGTCGGCGCTCACGCTGGGCGAGCTCGGCGCCCGCGACGAGGCGGTCGGCAAGTCCCTGATCGAGGCCCTGGACGACCCGCATGGCGAGGTCCGTGCCGCGGCCGCATGGGCGCTCGGCGCCCTCCGCCTGGCGGCGGCCGAGGCGAAACCGCTGCTCGAGGCGCTGCTCCGGGACGAGAACCCCGAGGTACGCGAGGCGGCGCGCGAGGCCCTCGAACGGCTGCGCTGAGCCGAGCGGCAGCCGGGGCGGCCGGCGCTCCGGTCTCGTCTTTACGGGGACCGCACGCTGATGCACCCTCTCCAGAGCACATCCCGCGGTTCCCGATTCCGGAGACGAACGAACATGCCCGAGCTCAACGGCACCCAGACGCACGAGAACCTGAAGGCGGCCTTCGCCGGCGAGTCCCAGGCGAACCGCCGCTACCTCTACTTCGCCAAGATCGCGGACGTCGAGGGCTACCCGGAGGTCGCGGGCAACTTCCGCGAGACCGCCGAGGGCGAGACCGGCCACGCGCACGGTCACCTCGACTACCTGAAGAAGGTCGGCGACCCCGCGACGGACATGCCCATCGGCGACACCCACCTCAACCTGAAGTCGGCCGTCCACGGCGAGACGCACGAGTACACCGAGATGTACCCGGGCATGGCCAAGACCGCCCGCGAAGAGGGCTTCGAGGAGATCGCCGACTGGTTCGAGACGCTCGCGAAGGCGGAGAAGTCGCACGCGGGTCGCTTCGAGCAGCTGCTCGACTCGATCAGCTGACGTCCCGTCCCGACTGAACGCCGCCGCCCCGCTTCCCGTCCGGGGGCGGGGCGGCTTTGCATTCCGGAGCACACACGCGCATGGCGGACGCCTCGGGCCAGATCTCGTACCAGCCGACCGACGGCTTGTCCTACGACCCCACCGACGAGGTGTATTGGGAGGAGGCGGCGCTGGCCAAGGAGGTCGAGCGCGTCTTCGAGGTCTGCCACGGCTGCCGCATGTGCTTCAAGTTCTGCGACGCGTTCCCGTCGCTGTTTCGGTTCATCGACGACGAACACGATGGCAGCGTGCGCGGGGTGACGGAAGCGCAGACGGCCTCGGTCTTCGCCGAGTGCTTCCAGTGCAAGCTCTGCGAGGTCCAGTGCCCGTACACCCCGCGGGACGACCACGAGTTCCAGCTGGACTTCCCCAAGCTCGTCCATCGTTGGAACGCGGTGCGCCACAAGGACACGAAGGTGCCCTTGGGCAAGCGCATGCTGGCGGATCCCGACGGCTCCGCGAAGAAGGCGCGCCTGAGCCTGGGGATGGCCAACGTGATGAATCGCGTCGGGCTGCACCGCTGGTTCATGGAGAAGTTCCTCGGCGTGCATCGGAAGAAGCTCCTGCCGCACTTCGCGGGGACCACCTTCGAGAAGTGGGCCTCGCGCGAGGGCCTCGTGGCCGACGCACCGCGTGGGGAGGCGGTGCTGTTCCAAACCTGCTACGTGCAGAACAACGAGCCGCAGATCGGACGCGACACGATCGAGGTGATGCAGAAGAACGGCGTCGACGTCTGCTGCGCCAAGGGCCTCGTCTGCTGCGGGATGCCGGCGTGGGAGCAGGGCGACCTCGAGGCGGTCCGCAAGGCCGCGAAGCACAACCTCGACATCCTGATGCCGTTCGTCGAGCAGGGCGCCAAGGTGCTCGCGGTGAACCCGACCTGCTCGATGATGATGCGCCGCGAGTACCCCGAGCTGCTCGAGGGCGACGATCGCGAACGCGCGAAGACGCTGTCCGAGGCGATCCAGGATCCGAGCGAGTACCTCTGGTCGATCCGCAAGGAAGAGCGCTTCAACGAAGACTTCCAGAGCACCCCCGGTGGCGCCGTGGCGTACCACGCACCGTGTCATCTCCGGGCTCAGGCTGTGGGCTTCCGCGGCCGCGACCTGCTGCGCAAGATCCCGGGCGTGACGCCGCGGATGACCATGGAGTGCTGCGGCCACGACGGCACCTACGCGATGACGGTCGAGGGCTTCGAGCCCTCGCAGCGCATCGGCAAGAAGGCCTTCGACGGCATGCAAGAGGCCGAGGCCGAGGTGTGGGTCACGGACTGCCCCCTCGCGGCGCTCCAGTTCCAGCAGCACGCCGGCACCAAGCCGATGCATCCGATGACCGCGCTGGCGCGCGCCTATCGCAAGGACGGCTTCGCGACGCCGGTTGCGAAGGACGACGACGAGAGCAACGCCTGACGCCCAGGAGATCCCCATGTCCCGCAAGGTGGTTCTTGACGACATCCTCGATCTGCAGCGCTACGAGGAGCAGCGCGCCGACTACCGTCGCCGCATCTTCGAGGTGAAGCGCATCCGGCGCGTGCACCTCGGGCCGTACCTCACATTCCTCTTCGAGAACGCGGACACGGTGCGCTACCAGGTGCAGGAGATGGTGCGCTCGGAGCGCATGGTGCGCGACGACCAGATCGCGTTCGAGATCCAGACGTACAACGAGCTCATCGGCGACGAGGGCCAGGTCGGTTGCTCGCTCCTGATCGAGATCGACGACCGCGCCCTGCGCGCCGAGCTGCTCGTCGCTTGGCGCGATCTTCCGGAGCACCTCTACCTCGCGCTCGAAGACGGAACGCGCGTGCGACCGCGGATCGACGAGCGCCAGCGCGACGAGGAACGGTTGTCGGCGGTCCAATTCCTGATCTTTGACACGGGGGACCGTCCGCCGGTCGCCGTGGGCTGCGATCACCCGCAGTACACGCACGAGCAGGCGCTCAGCGACGAGGAGCGCGCGGCGGTCGAGGCCGATCTGCGCGCGTAACGCCGCGCCGCCTCGGTCAGCCGGCCAGCCGGGCGATCATCAGCGTCACGAGCACGAGCAGTACGCCCAGGATCACGATCGCGAGGCGCGACGAGCGCCGCGCGCGCTCCGCCTCCCACCAGGTGCTCGGTCGCACCCCCGTCAGCCGGAAGGTGATCGCGCCCGCGAACACGATGCACAGCATGTTCGTGAGCAGGAGCAACGAGGCGCCGCCCACGGCGTCGAAGCGCTGCCCGCCGATCATGAGACCGAGTACGGCCGTCGGCGGCAGCAACGCCACCGCGACCATCACGCCCACCAGCGACATCGGCACGCCGGTCGTGACGGCCAGCGTGCCGGCGGCGCCCGCCGCCAACGCGAGGATCGGATCGCCGAGGTCGACCTGCGTGCGCGCGGTGATCTCGCTGCCCGCCTCGCCCAGGAGCAGCAGCCCCAGCGGGATGGTCATGCCCAGCGCGATCGCCAAGCCGTAGACGTTCGCCTTCAGCGCGTGCCGGAAGAGCTTCCCGTCCGCAAGCGTGGCGGCGAGGGCGAGCCCCACGTTCGGGCCGAGCAACGGCGCGATGACCATCGCCCCGATGATGGCCGCCGCGTCGTTCGCCAACAGCCCCACCGACGCCACGACGGTGGACAGCACCACGGTGACGATGAACACGCGCGTGGTGCGCGCCATGTCGCGCACGTCGGAGAACAGCTCCTCCCGGCTGAGACCCCGCGTGCGCTGCTTCGGGCCGAACGCGGAACGGCGCGCGCTCGGCGTCTCGTCGCGCTCGACCGGCCGCGGCAGCGCCGCCTCCACCCGCTGGATCGTCAGCGAGAACCCGGGCAGCTCGCCACAGCGCTGCTCGATGGCGTCGACGAGGCGCCCGCTGTCCTCCGCGTCGATCAGGACGCGCATCAGGCGTGAGCCACCGATGAGCGAGTGGCGCCAAGGGCCGCCCTGGATCACATCTTCACGGAACGCGCCCTTGAGGGCGTCGAAGGACCCTTCGGGAAGGACGACGTCGAGCAACCGCAGCGCCATGCGCGGGGCGTTGTACCGCGCCCCGCTGACGGCTCGCGGACGCGGGGCCCGTCGCTCACACGGCCGGCGCGTGTTCCTCGACGAGCTCGCCGAGCAGCGTGAACTCCCCGACACGCGAGGACGTGGGCCGCCAGGCGATGCCGATCGTGCGATGCGGCTTGGGCCGCGTGAACGGCAGCGCGACGAGGCCCGGGTTGTTCTCCACCTCGGTCTCGACCGCGATGCCCGGCACCATCGTGATGCCGGTGCCGTTGCGCACCATCTGCACGAGCGTGCCGAGGCTGCTCGCGCGGAAGTCGCCGATCTCGCTCGCCCCTGCCGACCGGCAGGCGGACCAGGCCTGGTCGCGCAGTCAGTGGCCGTCCTCGAGCAGCAGCACGGACGTGCCGTCGAGGTCGTCGAGCTTCGCGCGCTTGCGGCGCGCGAGCGGGTGGTCGGGCGGGGCGACCAGATAGAACGGATCCTCGAAGAGCGCCAGCGTGCGCGCGTCACCGAGGTCCGCTTCGAGGGCCAGCAAGAGCACGTCGAGCTCGCCGGCCATGAGCATCGCGATCAGGTCGTGGGTGTGCCCCTCGCGCAGGAGCAGGCGCAGCTCCGGATACCGCCGCCGGATCGGCGGCAGCACGGCGGGGAGCAGATACGGCGCGACGGTGGGGATCACGCCGAGGCGGAGCGTGCCCGTCAACGGCTGCGTGTGCTGCGCCGCGGTGTCGACGAGCTCATCGACCGCGGCGAGCACCGCACGCGCACGGCGCACGGCCTCCGCACCGGCCTCCGTGGCCAGCACACGCCGTCGGTTGCGCTCGAAGAGGCGCACGCCGAGCGTGGCCTCGAGCTGGGCGATCTGGGCCGAGAGGCCGGGCTGCGACACCTTGGCGCGCTCGGCGGCGCGGCCGAAGTGCAGCGTCTCGCCCACGGCGACGAGGTACTCGAGCTGTCGTAGGGTCGGTCGCATTGATCTGTTTTCTTTATCACAATCAGACAATCGTTCGACTGGAATTATTTTTCGATTGTCCGAGACTGGGGCAACCAACCCGGCGGCACAGCCGTCAACGAAACGCCTACGACCTACGGAGGATCCCGTGACTGCCACCGCGACCCGACCCATCACCGATCAGCTCAACGTCCTGCTGGCCGACTATCAGGTCTGGTATCAGAAGCTGCGCAACTACCACTGGAACGTGAAGGGCCCGCTCTTCTTCGGCCTGCACGAGAAGTTCGAGGAGCTCTACCTCGACGCCGCCGTCAAGGCGGACGAGCTGGCGGAGCGCGTGCTCGCGCTCGGCACGAAGCCGCTCTCCACGCTGCGCGAGGCGCTCGACCACGCCCGCCTGGCCGAAGACGACGGCTCGCCGAGCGCCGAGACGATGGTCCAGAACCTCGTGTCCGACATCGGCACGCTGAACCAAGCGCTGCGGGCCACGGCCAAGGCCGCCGCCGACAGCGGCGACGACGCCACCATGAACCTGCTCGATCCCATGGCGGACGAGCAGGAGAAGACGGCCTGGATGCTCCGGGCCTTCCTCGGCTAGGCCCCACACCCCCCTTCGATCCCGCGCGTTCTTCCTTCCCTCCCTCCCCCCTCCCCCGCGCGGGGTCATCCCTGCGGGCGCCGGTTCGCCGGCGCCCGCACTCTGTTTGGCCCTCGCCCAGGCGCGAGATACTTGTTGAAACAAGTATCTGCGCCGAGACGTCGGAACGGAAACGCACGAAGGAGGTTCCCCATGCAGACCATCCGCAAAGCCGACGACCGCGGCCACATGGACCACGGCTGGCTCGACACGCAGCACACGTTCTCGTTCGGGCAGTACCACGACCCGGCGCACATGGGCTTCCGGTCCTTGCGCGTGATCAACGAGGACCGCGTCGCAGCCGGCGCCGGCTTCGGGAAGCACCCCCATCGCGACATGGAGATCGTGACCTACGTGCTCGATGGCGTCCTGGCCCACGAGGACAGCACCGGGAACGCGGGCCTGATCCACCCCGGCGAGCTCCAGCGGATGACGGCCGGCACGGGCATCATCCACAGCGAGATGAACGGCTCGGCCGACGAGCCCGTGCACTTCCTCCAGATCTGGATCGAGCCCGAGGAGCGCGGCCTCGAGCCCGGCTACGAGCAGCGCGCCTTCGACCTCGAGCGCGCCCGCGGCGCGTGGCTGACGCTCGCATCCCGCGACGGGCAGGGTGGCAGCCTCACCGTCCACCAGGACGCGGCGCTCCACGTGACCCGCCTCGGGGCGGGCGATGCGCTCGACTACGCGCTCGACGCGGATCGCCACGCCTGGATCCAGGTCGCGCGCGGCGCCGTCCGGGTCGGCGACCACGAGCTCCGGGCCGGCGACGGGCTGGCCGTGAGCAGCGAGACCGCCGTGCGCCTGCAAGGTGTCGAGGAGGCCGAGGTCCTGCTCTTCGATCTGGCGTGAACGCCGGGGCTCCGGGAAACCCCGGAGCCCCACCATCCGTCTGGGAGGTACGCGGGGCGATCGACGGATTGATCGTCACGACCCGCGAGCCGGAGGACAATCGCGGCCATGGGCCTGGCGACCTACGAGTTCGAGGAGGAGCTGTTCTCGGTCGGACCGAGCACGTTCTTCCGTGCCCGCAACGCGATCCTCGGCCACGAGCTGATGGTGCGGCGCCTCTCGATCGACCCCACGCGGCCCGACAACGCGCGCGAGACCTTCTATCGCGAGCAGCGCCACTCCGCTCAGCTCACCCACCCGCAGATCCAGAAGCCGATCGAGGTGTTCGAGGAGCAGGACCACCTGTGGTCGGTGCACGAGTTCCGCACGACGCGCCCGACGGGCGTGATCGTTCGTGAGGACGGCCCGTTTCCGATCGCCGAGGCGGCGCGGCTCGGCGCCCAGATCGCGGACGCGCTCGCCTACATGCACGGCCGGCACTTCATGCACGGCAAGGTCAGCCCGCAGGTCACGCTCGTCGACGAGCGCGGCGATGCCATGCTGATCAACATGGTGAAGAGCGCCGACCTCGCAGCGGGCGTCTGGCCGCTACGCGCGGCAGTGGTGGGCCTCTCCCCCTTCAGCGCCCCGGAGGAGTTCCACGGCGAGCGCCCGAGCTTCGAGAGCGACCTCTACGGCCTCGCCGCGACGATCGTGTACTGGCTCACGGGCCGTTACGCGCGCGGCGGCGAGTCCGAAGAAGAAGCGCTGCAGCTCGCCAACGACGGCGCGGACCTGATCCCCTTCGCCACGATCCGCAGCGAGATCCCCACGGCGCTCGCGCGCGCCCTGCAGGGCGCCCTGATCCCCGACCCCGACGAGCGTCGCGGCAGCGTCGCATCCCTCGGCTCGCTCCTGGTCGAGCTGTTCCAGCGCCAAGCCGCCGAGATCCCCTCCGGCTTCACGACAGGCTCGCAGCTGACGCCGGTCGGCGAGACGCAGGCCGTCGAGATCCTCGGCCGGCACGGCGCGGGTGCGTTCGGCGTCGTACTGCGCGCCGAGGACCGCGCCACCTCGACCACCTTCGCGGTCAAGGCGCTCAAGCCGGAGCACCGGGACGACCGCGAGGCATTCGAGCGCTTCGTCCGCGAGGCGCGGGCCGTGCAGCAGGTCGATCATCCCAACGTCGTGCGCATCTACGGCGTCGGCGAGGAGAACGGCACGCCCTACGCCGTCATGGACTTCATCGAGGGGCCGGACCTCGCGACGCTGCTCCTCCGCGAGGGCCAGATCACCCCGGGCCGCGCAGCGCGACTCGGCGCCGGCATCGCCCGCGGGCTCGGCGCGATCCACCGCGAGAACATCATTCACCGCGACCTGAAGCCCCACAACATCCTCGTGGCCAACGGCGTGCGCCCCGTGATCGCGGACTTCGGCGTCGCCCGCGACACGCAGACGACGCGCATGACCATGACCGGCAACGTCGTCGGCACGCCGGCCTACATGGCACCCGAGCAGTTCGAGGGCGGCACGCCCACGCACGCCGTCGACCTGTACGCGTTCGGCTCGATCCTCTACGAGATGGTGTCGGGCGAGCTGCCGTTCTCCACCCAGGACCCGCTCGAGATGATCCGCGCCGTGCGCCACGACCAGCCGGCGCCGCTCCCCGACGAGGTCCCCCATCGGCTCCAGGTCGTGATCCGACGGCTCTTGCGCAAGGACCCCGAAGATCGCCCCGCCAACGCCTTCCAGGTCGCCGACGACCTCGAACGGCTGGCGGAGCGCTACGACCCCGAAGGAGCGCACGTCCTCTGACGCCTGCGCTCGCGCGCGTTCAGTCGACGGACGTCATGCGCGATACGAGCTCGTACTTCGCGTAGGTCTCCGGCACCGTCACGCTGTGGTGCCCGTCCTCGCGCAGGGTATCGGCGAAGGCGAGCGCCGTGTCTTCGTCACCGTGCACGAGGTAGATCGACGCGCCCATCTCCTTCGCGGGCGAAAGGAAGTCGATCAGGTCCGACTTCCCCGCGTGCGCGGAGTACGCGTTGATCTTGCGGATGCGCGCGTTCACGTGGATGCGCCGGCCGTGGATGCGCACCGGCGTGTTGCCCTCGAGAATCCGCCGGCCGAGCGTGTGCGGCGCGCACCATCCGACGAAGAGCACGGTGTTCTTCTCGTCGCGCAGGTTGTGCTTGAGGTGGTGCACGATGCGCCCGCCCTCGCACATGCCGGAGCCCGCGATCACCACGAAGGGGCCGTCCTTGCCGTTCAGGCTCATGCTCTCCTGGCGCGACTCCACGTACTTCACCCCCTTGGGGAAGAAGGGCCGGCCGCCCGAGTACATGAAGTCCTCGAGCTCCTGGTCGTAGCACTCCGGATGACGCACGATCACGTCGGTCGCCTTCTCGGCGAGCGGCGAGTCGACGTACACGGGGATGCGCGGGATCCGCCCGGCATGCCACTCGTGGGCGATGGCCCAGACGAGGTTCTGGGTGCGGCCCACGCTGAACGCGGGGATGAAGAGCTTGCCGCCGGTCTCCGCGACGCGGCGGATCTCGTCGGCGAGCTGGCCCTGGGCGATCTCCGCAGGCGGGTGGTCACGCGTGCCGTACGTGCACTCCGACATGATCACGTCCGCGTCCGGAACCGCGACCGGATCGCGCAGGATCGGATACATGCGCCGGCCGACGTCGCCCGTGAAGTACACGCGCAGCTCGTCGTCGATCTCGAGCAGGACGCCGGCGGAGCCGATGATGTGGCCCGCATCCTGGAACGTCGCCGTGACGCCGGGGCCGACCTCGAACGGCTCGTCGTACTCGTGATCCCGGAACAGCTTGAGCGTCTGGTCCACGTCCTTCGACGTGTAGATCGGCTTGATCTCGCGCTGGCCGGGCCCCCGGTGCTTGTTCAAGTGGCGCGCGTCGGCCTCGTTGATCTTCGCCACGTCGTAGAGCATCGCCTCGCAGAGGTCGGACGTGGCCGCCGTGGCGTGGATCGGCCCGCGGTAGCCGTCGCGCACCAGGCTCGGCAAGGCCCCGCAGTGGTCGATGTGCGCATGCGAGAGCACCACCGCGTCGGGGTCGACCGGTACGTGCCGGTTGCGCTCGGTGCTCTCCGCACGCCGCCCCTGGAAGAGGCCGCAGTCGAGCAGCACCTTCATCTCGGCCGTGTGCAGCAAGTGCCGGCTGCCCGTGACGGTCCGCGACGCCCCGAAGCTCTGCAGGATCACCCGCCCCATGCCTTCCCTCCGCCAACTCGGTGTCAGGACACTTTTCGCCTCCATCGGGCCCGGGGCCAAGCCCGAGTGGGCGAAAAGTGTCCTGACACCGTCTTGGCGTGTCCGGTGGGCGGGCCGTTCCCGGTTGGTAGGGCATGGGCAAGTCGATCTCGTTGGTGTTGGTGCTCGCGTCCCTCGTGATGGCCTGCGGTGGCGGAGGCGGGGGCGCGGCCCCGGCCGCGGCGCTCGCGGGCGTGACGATCAATGGGGTCGTGGTGGACCCGGCGGGCTACGCCGTGCGCGGTGTCTCCGTGGCGATCCTCGGGCATCCGCTCCAGACCACGGGGGCCAACGGCACCTTCGGCTTCAGCGACGTGGCCGTGCCCTACACCGCCGTCGTCATCGCCTCGGGGATCGGCTCCCCCACCGTGACCGTGTACGAGGGCCTCACGCGCCCGGATCCCACGCTCGTGGCGACCGCCGGCGACGGCGTGGTCTACACCGCCACGGTCGAGGGCGAGGTGACCGGAGGCGGCGCGGGCATCCCGTCGCCGGCCGACCACACGCTCGAGATCTTCACGGAGCTGCTCGCGCCGACGCGCAAGGGGCACACCCAGAGCACGATCGCGAGCCCCGTGTCGGGGTTCTTCGCCACCCTGCCGCTCGCCTGGGGCGAGACCCCGACCACGAACATGCGCGTGCACGCGCTGCAGTACCTCGTCGACCCCGTGACCGGTCTCCCGATCGCCTTCACGGGCTACGGGTCGCAGGCCGAGTCGATCACGCACGGCGACGCGCTGACCACCATCGCCATGCCGCTCGCGCCCACCCTCACGAGCACGATCGACGGGTTCGTCGACCTCGAGCCGGGGTACGAGCTCCTGAGCGCGACCGTCGGCACGGAGCTCCCGTCGGGCCATGTCCTGCGACACACGGCGGACCTGAACCCCTTGCTCGCCTTCACGTACGCCGCGCCGGCAATCCCGGGCGTGACCCACGCCGTCGGCATGCTGGCGCGCTCCACCGACGGCACGCGCCTCACCGCGGCGATCATGCGGGGTGTGCGCCCGATCGCCTCGGGGTTCACGCTGCGCGTCCCGGCCGGCCCCGACGCGCTCTTCCCGCCCAACTTCGCCCTCGGCGTCGATCTGCTCACCGGCTTCGAGTGCGAAGCAACGGGGGACGGCGTGTACCGCTTCGAGATCGCGAGCCCGGACTCGCCGACCTACTTCATCTTCTCGAACGAACCCGTCGCCTTCATTCCCGACCTCTCGCCGTACGGCATCGCGAGCCTCGGGGCGGATGCGGCCTACACGTGGTGGCCGACCGTGGAAGGCCCCGCTACCTCGGTCGACGAGATCGCCGAGCCCAGTCAGGTCACGCAGAACGATTGGAGCTTCCAGGCGCGCGGTCCGGCGCGCAGCTTCCGGACGCGCTGACGACCCTCGCTAGATGCCCATGCCTTCGAGCATGGCCGCAAAGCGATCGATCTGATCGACGAGGCGCGACTTCCAGTCGCCACTGACGGTGCCGATGTGGCTCTTCAGCTCGAGGAACCGCTCGCGCTCGGCCTCCGTGGGCTTGCGCCCCTCCTGCATGATCGTCGTGGCGAGCTCGAGCATCTCGTCGAGCTCCTTTTCCATCCAGGCTTCCATGGGCGACGACTCCCGCTAGGTGACGATCCCGTCCTGGTGCACCAGGATCACCGGCAGGTTCTGCTTGTTGACCACGTCCGTCGCAACGGAGCCCATGAGCAACCGGCTGAGGCCGGTCCGGCCGTGGGTGCCCAGGACGACGACATCGGCCTCGAGGCGCTTCGCTTCGCTCTCGATCACGTTGCCGACGTTGATGCCCTCGACCAAGTGGTACTCGGTGCGCACCCCGCGGTCCCCAGCAGCCTTGGGCGGCAGCTTGTGCAGCTCCTGCTTCACGCGCTCGAGGCCCTGCTGCTGCTCCTCCTCGGTGGGCACGTACCCATGCACGTACTGCTCGTAGAGCGGATTGCCGAAGCGCGGCGGCTCGCACACGTGGAGGAGGTGCACCGTGCCGCCGTTGGCGACCAGGTGATAGGCGAGCGGTACAGCCAGGTTCCCGGTCTCGGAGGCATCCGTCGGACAGAGGACGCAATCGAAGGGAACCTTCATGCCTGCTCCTGTTCATTCATGCGCTGAGCGCTGCGAGGATCTCCATCGTGCTGATGAGGCCCACGTGCTTGCCGTCTTCCTGGACGAGCACGCGATGGATGCGGTGCGAGTGCATCGCCTTGGCGATGTCCTTGAGACCGGCGTTGACGTCCACGGCGTAGATCTCGGCCGTCATGATGTCGCGCGCGGTGTCCTCGGACTCGGACGGCACCTCGAAGCTGTTCCAGTCGCCGTCCTCGAGCTCCTCGCTCGAGAGGTGATAGAAGCCGGCGCCGCGCCGCGGCCGCGCGCCCGGGTCCTGGGCGTAGCGGTCGATGATGTCCTTGAGGGAGACGATGCCGATGATGTGCCCGCCGGCGTCGACGACCGGCGCGCCGCTGATCCGGTTGTCGGACAGGGTCTGCTCGATGTCGGAGAGCGGGGCGGCGTAGGAGACGACGACCACGTCCGTGCGCATGATGTCGCGCGCGGTGACGAGCGCCCAGCGCTCGGCCATGCTCTGTTCGGTTGCTGCCACGGGGGACCTCCTCTTACCAGGCGCGATTGCAGACCGCGTGCCGGGGACCGCCCCCGGTCCGCGGCCGGGCGAGGAGCCCGCACGCGTCCTGAGGTGCGGAAGTCTACGCGCAGCCCGCGGCCCCCTGCGACCCCGGATGGAGCCCGAAACCTGGGGACTGGGCCACGGGAACTGCGGAATTTTGCGCAGCCTGCGTATGATGTGGGTCCAAGCCCACGGGGCTTGCCGCCCGGCTCGCCGTTTGCCGCTTGCAGCGGCTACATGGGGGTGTGCCGGATGGCCGGCCACCCGCCGGGAGGACCAGTCACGTGGCCGCCAACCTGCTACTCGTTGAAGACGATCCCCTCATCCGTCGTTCGCTGGCTGCACGCCTGCGCCGTTCGGGGCACGAGGTGGACGAGGTGGAATCCGTCGCGGATGCGCGGCATGCGATCGGGGCGCACAACTTCGATGCCGTCCTCGTCGACTACAAGCTGCCCGACGGCACCGGGTTCGAAGTCATGGCAACCGTCGAGGAGCAGTCGGGCCGGCCGCCCTGCGTGATGCTCACGGCGCATGCCTCGGTCGAGCACGCCGTCGAGGCCATGCGCCGCGGCGCCTACACGTACCTGCAGAAGCCGGTCGACCCCGACGAGCTCGACATGCAGGTCAAGAAGGCGCTCGAGACGGGCGACCTGCGCCGCGAGAACCGACGCCTCAAGCGCCTCCAGAAGAGCGCGATCAACGCGGACTCCTTCCAGGGCATCTCCCCCGCCGCGGAGGAGATCCGCGAGACGATCCGCCAGGTCGCGGCCTCCCCGGCGCAGACGATCCTCATCCAGGGCGAGAGCGGCACCGGCAAGGGGCTCGTCGCGCGCGCCCTGCACGGCGAGAGCCTCCGCCGCGAGCATCCCTTCGTCTCCATCACCTGCAGCGCCGTGCCGGACACGCTGCTCGAGTCCGAGCTCTTCGGACACGAGCCCGGTGCGTTCACCGACGCGCGCAAGCGCAAGATCGGCCTGCTGGAGGCGGCCGACAAGGGCACGCTGTTCCTGGACGAGATCGGCGACATGCCTCCCGGCCTACAGGCCAAGCTGCTCGGCGTGCTCGAGGATCGCGCCTTCCGCCGCATCGGCGGTGTGAAGGAGATCCGCGTCAACGTGCGCACCATCTCCGCGACGCACCAGAACCTCGACAAGCTCGTGGGTGAGGGGCGGTTCCGAAAGGACCTCCTCTACCGTCTGCGGGTGATCCCGATGCACATCCCCCCCCTGCGCGATCGGCCCGAGGACGTGTCGGTGCTCGCACAGCAGTTCGCGAAGGATCTGGCGGGCGACTGGGGCCGCCGGGAGCTCACGCTGACCCAGGACGCCCTCGACCACCTGAGCACACGCAGCTGGCCGGGCAACGTGCGCGAGCTGCGCAACGCCATCGAGCGCGCCGTGATCCTGGCCCGCGGCAACCGCCTCGACGCGAGCTGCTTCCGCGAAGAGCCCACGGAGTCGGACAGCATCATCTCGTTGCCGCCCGAGGGCATCAACGTGGAGCACGTGATCGACGAGCTGCTGCGCAAGGCACTCGACCGGACCGGCGGCAACCAGTCGGCGGCCGCCCGCCTGCTCGGGCTGTCGCGCGACCAGGTCCGCTATCGCATGGCCAAGCTCGGTCTCCTCGCCCGACACGGCGCGGCGCATGCCTGATCGCAAGACGCCCCCTGACAAGGCAGGTTCCGGGGGCGTCGGGGCCAAGTCGCCACCGCCCGCAATGCGGGGCATCCGCGCCATCCGGCGCAGCCTCGGCTTCACCGACCGGCACCAGGAGCTGATCCGCGCCGCGCACCCGCGCATCGCGCAGGACCTCCAGACGTGGGTGGACAACTTCTACGCCCGGCTTCTGTCAGATCCCGTCTCGGCGGCTTTGATCTCGGACGAGGGCCGGGTGATCCGCCTCAAGCGGAGCCTCTTCGCCTGGTTCGACGAGGTCTTCACGCTGCCGTTCGACGACGACTACGAGCGGGCTCGCGCCAACATCGGCCAGACGCACGTCCGGATCGGCATGCCGCCCTATCTGATGGTGACGGCGATGTCGGGGATCCGGCGCGACGCGCTGAAGTCGATCCGCGCGGCCTATGCGGACGAGCAGGAGACCGCCCGACAGACGGCGCACGCCATCTCGATGCTCTTCGACCTGGAGCTCGCGTTGATGCTCGATACCTATCGGCGCCAGGAGCGCAAGCTCATGCGGCAGAAGGAGCGCGCGATCTACGCCGAGCGTGCCGTCCGCCGCCTCGCCGACAGCCAGCGCGATCAGCTCGATGCCGCGCTCTGCTACGTCGAGCTCGCGGGATCCGAGGATCCCGACGCGCGTCGCCGGTACCTCGTCAAGCTTCGCGACCTGCTGCTCGAGCTCGGCCGGACCGGGCAGCCGCTGCGCACCCCCGGACTGTTCGCCGTGGCGCCGCCGCGGGAGGCGTCGCTGTACGCCATGGTCACGCTCGCCCGCGATCGGATCGGACACGAGCCCCAGATGAAGGTGCGGGTGCAGGTCGAACCGGAGGACCTGACGCTGCGCATCCACGAGGAGGCCGTCCAGCTGGCGATCGAGGAGCTGCTGCAGAACGCCGTCACCCATGGTGCCGGCGGCGACGTGCACATGGACGTGCGGCCGCTCGAGACGGACCTCGTGGAGCTACGCGTCCGCGACTCGGGGCCGGGGTGGGACGCCCACATCCAGTCCCTCCGCGACGTGTACGCGCGCGGCATCGGCCTCGGCCTCTCGTTCTGCGAGCTGGTGGCGGACCTGCACCAAGGGAAGGTGGACCTGTTCCAGCCGGAGGGCGGCGGCGCGGGGGTCGTGATGACCCTGAGGGCCCTGACCGCCGAGGGAGACGCTTGACGTGAGAATCTGCCTGACGCTCGCCGAGGGGAGGCTGCGCAGCGCCCTGGAAGAGTTGCTCCGCGAGCAGGGGCACGAGGTCCTGCAAACGGGCGGCAAGCACTGCACCTGCGACCTGCGGATCCTGCCCGAACCCATCGACGAGGCGGAGCGGCCCGAGATGACCACGCTCTACCTGCGGCCCGCGGCCTACCAACAGGCCGATGCGGACGCGGCGGCCGCCTTGCGCGACGCGCTGCAGCAGCGCGGGACGGCCGTGTGGAACTCGCCGCTCGATGCGCGGCTCTTGCTGAGCGTCCTGGCCGAGCACGAGCGAGGGAGCCTCCGGGCGGTCACCGAAGAGAGCGTCGTTCCCGACCTCGGCTCGGCACCCCACCCGTGGATGGTGATCGACGTCAATCGACGCACGGTCGTCCAGTGGAGCCCCAAGGCCCGCGACCTCTTCCAGTACCCCCCCGCGGTGCCGCCGGGCGGTCTGCCCCTGGAAGAAGCGTCGATGCCCGGCCGGCTGCGCGACGCGCTGCTGGGCACCAGCGACGGACGCATGCCGTTGGACTCGCTCGGCTCGCCGCACATCGCCGCCTGGTGGACGGGCCAGGCGGGACGGCGCGTGCTCTGTCTGCTCGAGGATCCGGGCGGCCGAACCGCCCCGGCGGACCGTCACCTGCGCACGCTCGCCGAGATCGGTCGCATGGCCGCCACCTTGGCCCACGAGATCCGCAACCCGGTCGCGTCGGTGGCCGGCGCACTCGACCTGATCGCGGAGCTGGACGATCCGAAGGAGCGCGAGGAGATCGTGGGAATGGCGCGCGCGCGGCTCGAGGACATGCGGACGCTCCTCGACGACACGCTGCGGATGGCGCGCCCGCTGGATCAGGAGGTCGAGACCATCGAGCTCCAGGTGTTGATCCAATCCGCGTGTGCGAGCGTGGCCATCGCGCCGGTCTTCGCGGAGGTCGAGATCGAGGTGGACGTGCCGGACGAACCGGTGCGCATCCTCGCCCACGTCGGCCCGCTGCAGCAGGCCCTGGTGAACCTGCTGATGAACGCCGCCCAGGCCCAGGGTGGGGTCGGTCGCGTGACGCTGTCGGCCGGCGTGGAGGGCCGCAGCGGCATGCTCCGCGTTGTGGACGAGGGACCCGGCATCCCCGAGGACCTGCGCGAGCGGGTCTTCCAGCCCTTCTACACGACGAAGACGGGCGGCACGGGGCTGGGCCTGGCGTTCGTGCGCCGCGTCGTCGAGGCCGCGGGCGGCTCCGTCTGGGTCGAGCCCGGCGACGAAGGCACGTCGATCTGCGTGCATCTGCCCCTCGAGGGATAGCTCCTCCGGCGGCCCGCATTGGTCCGCCAGGTGCATAGTTCCTCGCGCAAGCGCCTGGCAGGGGCGTGCAGGGAGGTTTCATGGGTCAAGTTGCGCACCACGTGCGGACCATTGCGCGCATTGCGTGCTGTGTCG
The DNA here is from genome assembly GCA_030066775.1 of Planctomycetota bacterium. Classification (GTDB taxonomy): domain Bacteria; phylum Planctomycetota; class PLA2; order PLA2; family JAEUHO01; genus JASJAY01. The sequence continues at coordinate 2,099 of JASJAY010000023.1, read as the reverse complement.
CGCTCCTCTTCGCGCTCAACGCACCGGCGTGGGCTGCACCGGAAGAGGCCTGCGGAGCGTGCCCCGAGCCCCCGCCGTGCGACTGCTACGACTGCTGCACGTGCCGCGAGGCGAAGGACCCGCCGTGCCCGGCGCCCTACGACAACCGTCGGTTCCAGGAGAACTGGCGGCCCTGCCTGTGCATCCCCCCCTGCGACCGGGGCGACTGGACGGACGCCTGGAAGGCCGTGGCCCTGACCCAGAACAAGACGATCTGGGCCAACTTCGGCGGCCAGGCGCGGCTCCGCTTCGAGTCGTTCGAGAACCAGGGCTTCGGCGCGGCCGGTGACGACGCCGACGACTCGTGGACGCTGCTCCGGCTGCGCGCCCACGCAGACGTGCACTTCGGCCAGCACGCGCGCATCTACGCGGAGGGGATCTTCGCCGACCAGTGGACGCGCGAGCTCGGTGAGCGTCCGATCGACGTCAACCAGGGCGACCTGCTCAACCTCTTCGGCGAGGTGATGGGGCCCGTCGGGGGATTGAGCACGGCCGGTGTCTGGGGCGGGCGGCACGAGCTGCAGTTTGGCAAGCAGCGACTCGTGGGTCCGCTCGACTGGGCGAACACGCGGCGCACGTTCCAGGGCGGCGGCGGCTGGTACAAGCGCGGCTTCCACACGGTCGAGGGCTTCGTCGTCCGCCCGGTGGTGATCGAGCCCGACAGCTTCGACGACGACTGGAACGACGACATCACGTTCTGGGGGCTCACCTACAAGAACGCGGTGCAGACCTGCATCACCTGGGAGGCGTACCTCTTCGGGCTGCACCGCGATGCCGGCACCTACGCCGGCGTGACCGACGATGAGGACCGCTACACCCTGGCCGCCCTGGCGTACGGCGAGATCCCCGGCACGCGTCTCGACTACGACACGGCGGCCGGCTACCAGTTCGGCTCCTTCGGTGACGGCGACATCTCGGCCGGCTTCGTCGCGCTCGAGCTCGGCTGGAAGCCGTGCGCACCCTGCTGGGAACCGCGCTTCGCGCTCGCGTTCGACTGGTCCTCCGGCGACGACGATCCGCTCGACGCGGACGTCGGCACGTTCAACCAGCTCTTCCCGACGGGCCACAAGTGGTACGGCGCGAACGACCTGCTGGGACGTCAGAACCTGATCGCGCTGAAGGCCGAAGCGTCTGCGAAGCCCACGAGCAAGCTCACCGCCAAGGCCCAAGCGCATGCCTTCTGGCGCGCCGACGACAACGACGCGGCCTACAACGTCGCCGGCGGCGTGCTGCGCGCACCGGGCGGCAGCGACGAGACGTACCTGGGTTGGTCGATCGATCTCCTGCTGAAGTACAAGATCGATCGCCACTGGTTGCTCGTGGCGGGGTACAGCCACTTCTTCACGGGCGACTTCTTCGAGGAGACGGGCGCCGACGACGACGTCGACTTCTTCTTCCTCAGCGCGCAGGTCACCTTCTAGGGGCGGGACGCCCCCAGACGACCTCCGCCCCCACGGCCAGCGGCACGATGCCGTCTGGATAGTCCTGCGCGAGCAGCGCAGCGAAGGCGCGATCGAAGGCCTGTGCCGCGTCCTCCGACATGCGTGCGCGCGAGAAGCCGTTGCGCGAATGCATGCTCTCGATCACCACGTCGATCGGCTGCTGCACCACCACCGGCGGAACGGACGCGCGCCCCCGCACCTGGAACAGGTCGCGCGTGGCGAGCTCGTCGATGAGGTCGTACGGGGCGTAGTCCTGGTTGGTGGAGTAGCGCGCGATCAACCGCCCCAGCTCGGCCGCGCACGGCAGCGGGTCCTGGCTCCGTTCGACGACCGCCAGGTGCGCGCCCGACCGGAGCGCCGCGCCGATGCGCGGCAGCGCAACGCCCCACTCGGTCCAGTGCAGGCTTTCGCCGGCAACCGCCAGGTCGTAGGGCGGATCGAGCGGCGCCGTCTCGGCGTCGCCTTGGACCAGCGTCACGTCGCAGCCCGCGAAGCGGCGCGCGCGGAACACCTCGCACATCCGGGACGCGGGCTCCACCGCGTGCACGGAGCCGGCGAAGGGAGTCAGGTGCCGCGTGAGATCCCCCGTCCCGCTGCCGATCTCGAGCACGCGCGGCT
>JASJAY010000142.1 GCA_030066775.1 Planctomycetota bacterium | reverse complement strand
TCGGCCGAGGGCGAACGCATCCTGCCGTTCCGCGTCGACGGCAGCACGTGGGTCGACATCGGGCGCCCGGCGCAGCTCGAGCGGGCGCGCGCATTGGCCGGAAATTGAAACGACCGGGCGGCCTGAGCCGCCCGGTCGTCGTGTGTGTGTATGTGGGAGAAGTCGGCGCTAGCTGCCGATGTCCGTCTTGGCCGGAGGCTTGGTCGGGTCGGGCTGCTTCTTGTCGCAACCGCCACAGCACTCCTTGTCGCCGCCGCACTCGCCGGCCTTGTCACAGCCGCCGCAGCAGTCCTTGGCCTTGTCGCAACCGCTGCAGTCGCCAGCCTTGTCGCAGCCACCGCAGTCGCTGGCCTTGTCGCAGCCACCGCAGTCAGCCGACTTCGCGGCCTTCATCTTCTTCATGAAGGCGATCGTGCTGTCGGCGGTCCAGCCGTCGGCAACGAGGCGATCACGCATGCCCGCGAGCGGCACGTCCTTGCCACCGGCGAACCAAGCCTTCATCGCGCCGCAGCAGCTGCCCTCGGCGCCCTTGGTCGTCTTGATCTGCTCCGAGACCCAACCCATCATCGAGTCCATGGGCGAAGCGGTCTTGGTCTTGACGACAACGGCCGGGGTTTCCGGAGCGTCGGTCTTCGGCGCCGCCTTGGCGGGGACTTCCTCGCCGGCGAACGCACCGTTGAAACAAACTGCTGCCACCGCCACGACGGCGAGCGCAGCCGAGATGCCGAGCATCTTGCGCATCTGAGAACCTCCTGGGTTGCCTCTGGGCCGCCGTGGCGCGGCCGGTTCGATCCGCGGATGGTACAGGCAGGCGCCGCCCAGTCCCGCGGAAGCTCGCCACGTTGCCGGACTCCCGTCCCGACCTGACAGGGGCCTTCACCACAACTTCTTGCAATGCAGGGGCTTCGGGACGGCGAATGGGCCGTGTCGCGCCAAATCGACGCGGACGACCGTCCAGGTCAGGCGCCCGCGAGGGCCGCGAGCAGGGGATCGAGCAGGCGGCTGGCGCCGATGCGGAAACGGCTCGGGTCGCTCCCTTCGGGACCGCGGATCTGCTCGGCCAGCTCGAGGTAGCGGCCGGCGTCGGCCAGCGTGGCGATGCCGCCCGAGACCTTCACGCCGACCTGCGGCCCGATCTCCTGCGCCGCCTCGAGCAAGGTGGTCGCGGCCTCGACGGTGGCGCCCGGCTCACGGGTGCCGGTCGATGTCTTGAGGAAGTCGGCGCCCGCGTGCACGCAGGCATGCGCAGCGCGGCGCAGCGCGTCGGGATCTTCGAAGGTGCCGGTCTCGAGGATGACCTTGAGCACGATGCGGCGACCGAGCGCGGCGCGGCAGATGCGCACGAGGTCGACGGCCTGCCGCTCGTCGCCGCGGTGCCATGCTTCGAAGGGGAACACCAGGTCGACCTCGTCGGCGCCGTACGCCGAGGCCTCGGCACAGCCCGCCGCCGCACGGTCCGGCGCGGCGTGACCCTCGGGGAAGTTGGCCACGGTCGCGACGTTGACCGGCGCCCCGGCGAGCGTTGCCTTCGCGAGGGGCAGGAAGCGTGGCCACACGCAGACCGCGGCCGTGGGTCCGTTCGGCGTCAGGGCGCGCTCGCAGACGGCGACGGCATCCCCGGGACCGACGTCGGCGCCGAGCAACGTGAGATCGAGGCAGGCCAGCGCACGTCGTGCCGTGGTGATCGGGTCGCCCGCCGAACCTGCGCTCATGCCTCCATTGAAGGGTGGGGTGCCCATCGGCGGAAGGGGCCGTGTCTAGATGCGGTGTCCATGTAGGATCCTCGACAGGAACGGCCCCGGTATGACGACCCCCGAGACGCGCGAGCACTACTCGATCGGCGACATCGCCGAGGAGACGGGGATCACGCCGGAGACGCTGCGCGTGTGGGAGCGTCGGTACGGCGCCCCGGTCCCGACGCGCATGCCGAGCGGGCATCGCCGCTACTCGGGCGACCAGCTCATCTGGCTGCGCGACGTGGCCGAGGCGTTGGCACGCGGGCTGCGCCCGGGGCGTGTCTTGCGCATGCCGCCGGAGATGCTGCGCGCGACCTTGGGCGAGCTGGCCGGGCCCGAGACGAGCCCGGCGGACCACGAGGACGTCTTCGCGTTGCTCGAGGCGTTCGACGGGGACGCGCTGCGCACGCACTTGCTGGAGACCGCGCGCAAGACGTCGGCGCTCGAGTTCCTCGAGAACGATCTCGCGCCGCTCGTCGCGAGCGTCGGTCGGGGATGGGCCGAGGGGCGGCTCTCGGTGCGCCACGAGCACTTCTTCACGGCGACGACGAGCGACGTGTTGCGATCCCTCGTGGCCCAGCAGGAGCGCGATCGCAAGACGCCGCGCATCGTGCTCTCCACGCTCGAAGGCGAGTGGCACGGCCTTGGCCTGCAGATGGCCATGCTCATCGCGGGTGCGCACGGCCTGGCGCCCTACGTGTTGGGCGTCAGCACGCCCGACGAGGACCTCGTGCGCACCGCCGTCGACATCGAGGCGGATGTGCTGGGCGTCAGCGTCTCGCTCGCCACGGGCGGCATCGACACGGATCGTCGGCTCGCGGCTCTGCGCACGGCGCTTCCGGACACCGTCGAGCTCGTCGTGGGCGGCGAGGGGGCCCGGCGCGGGCGACGCGGGCCGCGCGGCATCCGCTACGTCGCCGGGCTCGGCGAGTGGAACGCCTATCTCGAAGCGCTCACGTCCGAGCGCTGAGCCTCAACGAAAAAGCGACCGGCCGCGCTCCTAGGGACGGCAGCGCGGCCGGCCGCGGGTGAACCTGGTAGCGGTTCGAGTATCTGTGCGGGGTGGCTCTACTGCTGGTTGGCGTTCGGCAGGACCACGCTGTCGATGATGTGGATGATGCCGTTGCCGGTGACCACGTCAGCCGTCTTCACCTGGGCGCCGTCCACGAACACGCTGCCGTCACGCTTCTTCTCGATGCGGAGCTTCGAGCCCTGGACCGTCGCGACCTCGATCGTGCCGACCTTCAGGTCGCCCGAAAGAACGCGGCCGGGGATCACGTGGTAGGTGAGCACGGCGGTGAGCTGCGCCTTGTCCTTGAGGAGCGCGGGGATCGTGCCCTCGGGAAGCTTCGCGAACGCGGCGTCAACCGGCGCGAAGACCGTGAAGGGGCCCTTGCTCTTCAGCGTGTCGACGAGACCCGCAGCCTTGACGGCCGTCACGAGGGTCTTGAAGGCACCGGCCTCGACGGCCGTGTCCACGATGTCCTTGCGGGGAAGGATCACCTTGTCGATGACGTGGATGATGCCGTTCGACGTCTTGATGTCGGCCTGCACGACCTTCGCGCCGTCGATCATGACGTTGCTGCCCGAGGTCTGGATGCGGACGGCCTGACCGTTGACGGTCTCGGCGAAGTTGAGCTTGACGACGTCAGCAGCCGCGACACGGCCCGGAACGACGTGGTAGGTGAGGATCTTCGTGAGCGCCGCCTTGTCCTTCAGGAGGCCCTCGACGGTGCCGGCCGGAAGCGCTGCGAAGGCGTCATCCGTGGGCGCGAAGACGGTGAACGGGCCTTCGCCCTTGAGCGTGTCAACGAGGCCGGCGGCCTTGACCGCGGCGACGAGCGTGTTGAAGGAGCCGGCACCAACGGCGGTGTCGACGATGTCCTTCTGGGCTACGGGCATGGGCTTCGCGCCGGCGCCGCAGTCACCTGCGTGCACGGGCGAGCCGCCGATGAAGAGGACGCTCGCGCAGAGCAGGGCGATGGGGAGGATGGCCTTCATGGGGGTTGAATCTCCGGGAAGTTGTTCAGGTATCAATCTGGACGTTTCCCGAATGACTCCCCCTACGCTGTCCAGGTGTCAGCCTCCCTCGAGACCTGAACAGACGAAAGTCCCTCCGACAGGGAGGGGGGCGCCTAGGCGGTGAGCAGGCCGGTGGCGATTTCCAGCAGCGCGCCCGGGAGGAAGGGCTTCGGCAGGAACTCGGTGGGGCCCGGGGGGACGGCCCCCAGCGGCATATGGGCGCTGTAGCCGGAGATGAGGATGGCCGGCAGGTCCGGCCGGCCGCTGTCGCGCGCGGCCCGGACCAGCTCGAGGCCGCTGCCGTCCGGCATGCGGACGTCGCTGATGAGCAGATCGACCGGGCGACTGGGGTCGTCCAGGATCGCGCGCGCCTCGTGCACGTTCGACGCCTGCGTGACGGTGGCGCCGGCGTGCTCGAGGACCTCGCCCAGCAGGCGGCGGATGCCCTCTTCGTCCTCGGCCAAGAGGACGAGGCGGTCCGCCAACGCGGCATGTGCGACGCGCGGCGTGGGCACGTCCTCCGACCCCGTGCCCTCGAGGAGCGGCAACAGCACCTCGATGCGGGTGCCCTGGTCGCGCGCGCTCTCGATCTCGATGAAGCCGCCTACCTGCTCGACGAGGCCGTAGACCTGCGCGAGGCCGAGCCCGCGCCCGCGACGCCCGCCCTTGGTGGAGTAGTACGGCTCGAAGAGATGTTCCTTGGTCTCGCGGCTCATACCGCGGCCCTCGTCCCGCACGGTGAGGACGGCGTAGCGTCCCGGGGCGAAGCCGTCGGCTCCATCGGCCACGCCGCGAATGTGGGTGGTGACCTTCAGCTGGCCGCCCCGCGGTGACGCGTCGCACGCGTTCTGGACGAGCTGCGCGAGGATCTCGTCGAGCAGCTGCGGCTCGAGCGTCACCTGGGCGCGCGTCGCATCCAGCGCGACGTCGAAGTCGAGCCCCTCTGCGAGCAGCGGCCGCATCCGGCTCTCGAACGCGCGCACCGTCTCGTCGAGGTCGGCCGCCACGCCGCTCTGGACGCGGGCCCCGCTCACGCTCAAGAGCTGCTTGGTGAGCTGGGTCGCCTCGCGTGCCGACGCGACGACACGGTGAGCCAGCGCGCCCAGAGCCTCGTCTTCCCGCGCGGCCTCCTCGAGCAGCTGCGCCCCGCAGAGCACGGTGGTCAGGAGATCGCGGAAATCCCGCGCGATGCGTGCGCAGGTCGTGCGACCGACCTCGCGCGCGATGCCGTGGCGGGCCGCATCCTCGATGCGCGCACGTTCGGTCACGTCGCGCAGCGTCACGACGCGCGCCGACTGGCCCTCCCAGGTGAAGGGCTGCACGCGCATCTCGATCACGGCGTGGGAGCCGTCCGGTCGGGTCAGGCCCACCTCGGCGGCCTCGTCCGTGACCAGCGTGATCCCCAGCGGCCCCCCGACCAGCTCCTCGGGCGTGCGCAGGAGGATGCGCTGGGTCGCGGGGGTGGCGAAGAGCACGTGCTCGGTGTCGTCGATCACGACGACGGCATCGGGCATCGCCGTCAGCAGCGCGCGCACGGCCTCGTTGCTGCAGGCCGGCGTGGGGGGCAGCGGCTGCCTCGCCGGCGGGTCGATCGGGCGCATGCCCTCCGGCGTACGTGGGCGCACGCGGAAGACGCGCCCGGGAACGGTTCGTGTCCGCACCTCCGACAGGCAGTACATGTGATCCCCCCGGACCTCGTTCCCTACGAGAGGTCGGTGGGGCGGCGGGGGTGGCGCCCCCACGGGGTGCGCGGATTCATATGGCGTTAACAGCGCTGAAGATCCGGTTCAGACTGCGTGCTCGTCCGCACCCGGGCGCGTCGTCTCTTCATAGAGCTGGTACGGCGTCGGCTCCATGCCGAGCGCCTCGTAGGTGGCGCGCGCCGCCGCGTTGTCTTGCTCGACGTACAGGCGGAAGCCGCAGATGGAGGGCTCGGCCTCGGCCAGCCGCTTCACCTCGGCGTAGAGGCGCTTGTAGATGCCCTTGCGCCGATGGCTCGCGATCACGTAGACGCTCTGGATCCACCAGTAGAGGCCGTTGCGCCAGTCGCTCCACTCCGTCGTGACCATGAGCGAGGCCACCAGTCGATCGGCCTCCACGGCGACCAGGTAGAACCCGTCCGTCGGCACGTCGAAGAGGTGCGTGACGCCCGCGCGTACGGTGGCGTCATCGAGCGTGCGCGCCTCGGTCTCGTGCGCCATGCGCTTCTGGAACGAGACGATCGCGTCCGCGTCGGCCCGCACGGCACGGCGGATCGTGACGGTCTCGCTCACCGGGTGACGAGGCGGAACCCGATGTTGGGTCCCAGCCCCTGCTGGTAGGCGAGGTGGATCCACAGCATCGCGGTGGGCTCGAGGTAGCGCGCGGCGGAGAGCGGGCCGGCGTCGCAGACCTCGAAGTCGAGCGCCGAGACGAGCTCGGTCACGACGCCCTTCGCCTCCGCGTCGTCGCCGCAGACGAACATCGTGACGGTGTCGGCGCCGTAGGCCGGGTTCTCCATGTTCGTCGAGCCCGTCGTGTTGAGCGCCTTCACGACGCGTGCGCCGGGAGCCCAGCCCTGCACCAGCTCGGCGCCCGACGTATCGGTGCCGATGGCCAGGCCGCTCAGGTCGTCCTTGAGCGGGTTGGTGCAGTCGATCAGCACGCGCCCCGTGAGATCGCCCATGGCGGTGATCGCGTCTTCCGTCGCGGACCACGGCGTGGCCAGCACGAGCACGTCGGCACCCTCACACGCCCCGGCGATCGTCGTGGCCGACGCGTTGTCGCCGATCTCGGCCACCAGCGCCGTGAGCTTCTCGCTCTCCGGGTTGCGTGAGCCGAAGCGAACCGTGTGACCGCCCGCGGCCCAGCGGCGCGCCAGCGTGCCGCCGACGTTGCCCGAGCCGATGATCGCGATGTCCATGTGTCTCTCCCGTCGAGTGGCGGGAGAGCCTACACCGTCATTACTTGCCCGTCACCACGGCGGGCCGCTCATCGGGATCGTCGAAGAGCTCCGGGTGGCGGATCTTCTCCTTCATCCACCAGTGGCTCCACTTGCGCCGGTCCGTGCCCATCGTCTCGCCGGTGATCTTGCGCAGCGTCCACGAGATCCAGATCCCCGCCGCGCGGTCGTTCAACCGGTTGACCAGCTCGGGCACCGCGTACCAGCCCATCTCGAGCAGCGCCTTGTGCGCCGAGAGCTTGACCTTCCCCTCGAACTTGAAGCGGTTCATCTTGTGCACGAGCGGCGGCACCGCGCGCGTGTCCCGCTTCTTCGACAAGAGGCGGATCGTGTGCTCGTGGTAGCCGAAGTCGTCCACGTAGATGACCTCGCCGAGCGCCGCGATGCCGGGGCCGCCCATGCCGTCGAGGTGGGTGAGGATCCCGAGTGTCAGCTCGCGGTTCTTCAGCTTGTGGAACGCGCGTACGGCACGCATCCACGGCCGCTCGGGCTCGAACCGCTCGGGGCGCTCGAGCGCGCGGTAGATCACGTCGAGAGCGTGGTCCCAGTATGTCTCTTTCGACTTCTTGGCGTACGCGGCCATGCGGCGCGACACGCGGCTCGTGCCGACGCGCGTGAGCGCTTCGTGGATGCCGACGCGCGCGTCCTCGTCCTCTTCCTTGTCGAACAGCGCGAAGAGCGTGGGCAGCGCGTTGACGCCGCCCTTCCAGGCCATCTGGCGCGCGAGTGCCGCGCGGCCCGTGCCGGACTCGGTCGCGTCGTAGACCTTCATCACGCGGCGGCACCACGTGCCGATCTGCTCGCCCTTCTTCAAGGGCGGCGTCTGGACCTCCGGGTCCACTTCGGGCTGGTCCAGGGGATCGGCCTCGGCTTCGGTCGCGGGATCGGCCGGCTTGCCCTCGCGGAAGAGGTCGGAGTCGTACCAGTCGAGGCGCGCCTCCACGTCGACGACGTAGCGCTCGATGCGGTTCTTCTCCGCGGCGGTGACACCGGGCTTTGCGGCCATGCCTTTCAGCTTCGTGCGCGCCTCCTTCAGCTTCGCGAGGCCCTTCGCCATACGCGCCTCGTCCTCGAGCTCGACGCCCGCGTCGATCAGCGCCTGGCCCAGCTCGATGAGGGACTTCACCTCGTCGAGCGGGTCGTCCTCCGCGACCGCCCACGGGGCGATGCAGAGCGAGAGGAGCAGCGCGAGCAAGGTCGTGCGCACGCACCCAGCGTAGGGGGTGCGCGCGCACGCGGCAACGGCACGCGCGCCCTCGAGGCCCGGATCGGCCGAATGCCGGTAGCCTGAGGCCATGCGCCGTGGGTTCCGCCGACGCCTGACCGCCCTCGTCTGCGGGGCCGTGCTGCTCACGTGCACCGGCGGGCTGGAAGCGCACGATCTGCTGCTCGACCCGAGCCACGACCACCTCGACGCGCGCGCCGTCGTGAGCATGAAGCTCTTCCTCGGACACGCCGGCGAGGGCAAGACCCTCGATCCGGACCAGAAGGCCGCGACGTACGTGTGCGTGACGCCCGACGGGAAGCGCCACGTGCCGGGCGCCGAGGGGGCGGGCGTCGGCCTCTTCGATGCGTCCGCGGCGGGCGTGTACCTGTTCGGCTACGCCCCGCGCCCGAGCCTCGTCCACGTGCCGCATGACGACTTGCTCGAGGTCGTGCGCGAGGCGGGCGCCGAGAAGGCCCACGGCAAGGCCCTCGCCCAGGCGCGGATGGCGCGGCCTTGGCGCGTCGAGGAGCGCCACCACGCCAAGGCGTTCGTCGCCGTGGAAGGCGGTGACGCAGGCCAGGCCGATCGCGTGCTCGGACTCGACCTGGAGCTCGTTCCCGCGAAGCGGCCCGATCGGCTTGCGACGGGCAAGGCTCTGTCGGTCCGGCTCCTCGCGGCAGGCAAACCCGTGGCGGGGGCTCGCGTCGTCGCCTTTCCGCGCAACGCGCCGACCCGCGAGCTCGTCGCCATGACGGACGCCCGTGGGCGCGCCACGTTCACGTTCACGCAGCAGGGCGCCTGGGCTGTTCGCGCGGTCCGCCTCGAGCGCGCGCCGCGCAAGCACGTGGCCGAGTGGTTCGTCGTGCGTTCGACGCTCACGTTCGAGCTTCCGGAGGCGAAGCCCGAAGTGGAAGCGCCCACGAAGCCCACGTCGCCGCCTGCCAAGTCGGGCTGATGCGTCCGAAGCCGACGCACCTCGGTCCGACGTACGGCGCCCAGTTCGGCGATCTCGAGATCGTGCGCGCGTACGACGCCCGACCCCCGTATCCGGACGGCCTCGCGGACGTGCTTGCCGGGACGGCCGGTGTTCCGGAGCCGCGCGTGCTCGAGATCGGCAGCGGGACGGGGGATCTCACGCGGCACCTGACTCCCTTCGCCGGCTCCGTGCACGCGGTGGAGCCCGCGGCCCGGATGTGCGAGGTGTTCCGCGCGCGCCGCTTCGCGGGCGGCGACGTGAGGCTGATCCACGGCGATGCCGAGACGGCGCCGCTCGATCCGCCCTACGACCTGGCCGTCGCCGGCGAGAGCCTGCACTGGACGGAGTGGAGCGTGACGCTGCCGCGCATCGGCGCGGCGCTCCGGCCGGGCGCGCACCTGGCGATCGTCGAGCGGAGCCAGGACCCGCTGCCGTGCGCGGCCGAGCTGGGGCGGTTGATCGCGCGCTACTCCACCAACCAGGACTACG
>JASJAY010000141.1 GCA_030066775.1 Planctomycetota bacterium | reverse complement strand
GCGGGGCGGATCACGTTCTTGCCCTCGAGCTGCTTGTAGATCTTGTCCTCGGAGATCCCGAGCTGACCCAACCGCTCGCGGCTGATCTCGACGTAGATGATCTCCTGCTGCACGCCGAAGAAGGTGACCTTCTTCACGTCCTTCACGAGCAGGAGCTCACGCTCCAGCATGTCTACGTGATCCTTCAGGTCGGCGTAGGAGAACCCGTCGCCGTGGACGGCGAAGTAGGCGCCGAACACGTCACCGAAGTCGTCGTTGACGAGCGTGGGGCCGGCACCCGGAGGGAGCTGGCGCTGGGCGTCGATGACCTTGCGGCGCAGCTCGTCCCAGACCTGCGGCAGCGTGCTCTTGTCGTACTTGTCTTTGATGGTGACGGTCAGGATGGAGAGGCCCGGCTGGGAGGTCGAGGTGACCTCCTTGAGCTGGCCGAGCTGCTGCACGGCCTTCTCCATCACGTCGGTCACCTCCTCGGCGACCTCCTGGGCCGTGGCGCCGGGATACTGCGTGATGACCTTGGCGTCCTTGATCGTGAACTCGGGGTCCTCGAGCCGTCCGAGCGACTCGTAGGACATCCAGCCCCCGAAGATGACGCAGATCGTGAGGACCCACGTCGTCGTGCGGTGCTTGAGTGCGGCTTCGCCGATGCCCATGACGGCCTCTACTCCTGCCCGTCGAGCAGGCGGATCTTCATGCCTTCCTGGAGGAAGTGCACGCCGGCGGTGACGATGCGCTCACCGCCGGAAATCCCGGACCGCACGTAGACCTGGGGGCCGGACATGTCCGTCACCTCGATCTGCTTCTTGCTGACCGTCATGGTGGAAGAGTCGACGATCCAAACGAACGGCGTGCCCGCCTCGTCCACGAAGATCGCGTCGGCCGACACGGGGATGCCGCTCTGGCGCTCGAGCACCTCGGGCTTCAAATAGATGCGCACCGAGGCGGACATGCCCGGCAGGACGTTGAACTCCGTAGGACGCGGCAACGTGAGGGTGACGGCGTAGGTCTGCGTGCGCGCGTCCGCCTCGATCTCGACCTCCTCGATCTCGGCGTCGAACTCGGGCGTGCCCTCCACCTCGAACTTCACGGTCACCTTCTCGAGGTCGGTGCGCTTCACGGTGGCGGCCACCGCCTCGGGGATGTCGGCGACGACCCGGACCTGGTCCACGCTCTGCAGGCTCACGATCGGGCTCTTGGCGCGGACCTCCTGGAAGTTGTCCACGAAGCGTTTGGCGATCACGCCCGCGAAGGGTGCCTTCAGGCTCGTGTCGTCGACGGCGTCCTGGGCGGCACGCTGCTGGGCCTCGAGCCCGCGGATGGCGGCTTCCTGCGCCTGGATGTCCTCGGCCCGGGCACCTGCCTTGGCGCGAGCGAGATCCTGCTTGGCTGCTTCGAGCCGGTCGTCGGCGATCTGGAGCGCGAGCTTGATCTGGTCGAACTGGCTCTTCGAGATGCGGCCCTTGTCCGCGAGCGGCTGGTTGCGCTCGACCTCCTTGGCCGCGTTGTCGCGCTCGGCCTGCGCGGCCGAGAGCTGGTTCTCGAGGATGCGGATCGTCTCTTCGCGCTCGCCGGCCTTGAGCTTGACCAACGTGGCGCGCGCCTGCTCCAGCTGGCTCGTCACGCTTGCGAGCTTCGAGCGGAAGTCGCGCGGATCGATTTGGGCGATCAGCTGTTCCTTCGTCACCTCGTCGCCGGCCTTCACGGGCAGCTCGATCAGGGGACCGGAGACGCGGAACGAGAGGTCCACTTGGTCCTGCGCACGGACGACCGCGGGGAACGCCCGCTTCACGACCTCGCCGGTGGTAGCGACGACCTCGGTCTTGGCGGGTCGCACCGGCGGCGGTGCCGCTTCCGGCGTGGTGTCCGGATCGTAGGTGAACGCGAACACCGCCCCGCCGAGGACGAGCACGCCCCCGACGATCAGTCCGATCTTGCTCGTGAAGCCCGACATGCCGGTCCTCCCCTCGTGCACGGACGCCTCCGCCCGTGCGGGGCGTCATCCTAGGCCAGGGGCCCATGGGAGGGCGAGCCCCGACGCGAACGGTGGGGGAATGCCGTGCGGCCGTCCGGGAACGGCCGGCGCTGCGGCGTCAGGGGCTGTCGTTGTAGGTGACCTTCGTCGTCCAGGGCGAGGTCGAGGCCTTGTCTTGGTCGGTGTGCGTGAAGTTGGCGTAGTCGAGCAGGATCTGTGCCCAGCACGCGCGCGGTTGGGACGTCTGGTGCGTGTGGTTCGCGGCCGAGCAGAAACGCCATGGCGTGTTCGTCGACTCCATTACGCACGAGATGTCCTGCACACCGTCGAGGTACTCGTCTTCCAGTCCGAAGCTGACGGACCACGAAAGGTCCCAGATCAGGTGCCCCGCCTCGTGCAACCACGTGTTGGTCGAGGCATCCGACGGCAGCGCCATGATCAGGCCCGTGCGCCCGAACTGCGGGGGAGACGACCAGATCACGAACCCGGCCACGCCCGACAGGTCCCACGACGATTTGGGCCAGACCAGGATGTCGAGGTCCGTCGTCGTGATCGTGCTGCTGTTCAGCGTCCAGCCGGACGTGGTCGTGCCGGGCCCCACGTTGTCGGTGATCACGACCTCGTAGATGTAGACCTGACCCTCGGTCGCGTTCCACAAGGCTGAGTTCAGGGAGAGCACCTTGCCGTAGATGATCTGCAGGGTGCTGAGCGGGGCGTTCTCCGTGTAGCCGATCTTCCAGGTGAGGCCGATCGGCGGCGTGGCGTTGCGGGGCACGCGCGGTTGTGAGGTCGTCGTCCCGGGCGGTGTTGATCCGCCCGGTGCCGGCGGCGTCGGTTGCCCCGGGAGCTCACCGGGACCCGCGGGGACGTCGACGGGGGCGCCCGTGCCGCCCTGGGTCGACGGGTCGTAGTCGCCACCGCCACCGCCGCCGCAGCCGAACGGCAGCAGGGCGAGCAGGGGAACGAGCAGGAGCGAGGGCACGCGCGTGGGGCGGATCATCGCGGCCACCTCACTTCCACGGACTCGCCGGTATGGCTGTCGAGCACCTGGGTTGCACCGTCGGCGCGCATCACGAGGAGGCGTACCCAGCCTGGGTCCAGGCCCGTCACGGTGAAGGTCCCGTCCTCCTCAGTCTTCGCCGTGCACTCCCGACCGTTCTTCCCGTGAGCGACGATCGTCACGTCGCTCGTCGCGGGAACGACGCGGCCTGCGACGTCCGCGCCCTGCTCCAGCGTTACGTCGACCTCGCTGGTCGCGGCGCGGCGCAGGATGATGCGCTGTGCGTACGGCTTGTGGGAGTCCGACGTCACGTGGAGGGAGAGGGGCACGTAGGGCGGCAGCGGGCCGCAGCGGAAGCGCCCGTCGACGCGCTCGTGGACGAGTCGCCAGGTTCCGATGGCCACGGTGAGCGTGGCCGGCGTGTTCACCGAGCCCTCGAGCCACGAGGCCTCTACCAGCTCGATGCGCGCATCGTCCTCCGCCGGCGTCCATGCGGGGGCGTGCTCGGCGTGGCGGACGTAGATATCCATCTCGCCATCGGGACGCAGGAGCTCGAAGCGTCCGTCTGCGTCGGTCACGTCGCGTCCGTTGATGTGCTCGCCCAGGACGAACTTGCAGGCGCCGCCTCGAATGCGGAGCGAGACATCGGCATCCCGAATCGGCCGGCCTGCGATGTCCACGACCGTGCCGCGGATCCACTCGGCCTCGCCGGCCCCCGTCTGCGTGCCCATGAGCAGGATCGGGATGAGCACCAGGCCGAACAGGGCGGCGTAGGCGAGGTGTCTCATGGCGTGCCCTCCCGGGCTTGGTCGAGGTCCATGACGCACCGCCATCGCGATCACTCGACGACGGGTTCAACCGTAGGTGCGCACGTGTGGGGCGTCAACCAACGCACATCGACGGATGCGGCGCGCTCGAGGCCGGCAAGCGCATGAGGAGCCATTCGCACGCGATGGGGGGTACCGCGCAGAACTTGGACGATCGCGACGGGCCGGGCGGCGATCCGCTTCGGCAGGCGATTTGCGCCTCGAGACGTGAACAGGCTCGCCCATGGACACGGTTCACCCCGCCTTCCGACCGCAGATGACGTGGTTGCTTGGCAGCGCGTTGGGGATGGCCGTGGGCGGATGGCTGGCCGCCACGCTCGTGCCGGAAGCTGCGGCCGGCGTGAACCCCGTCGGCGCGTACGGCGCTCACGTCACGCGATTCGCGGTCCTGGTCGGCGTGGGCCTCGGGCTCGGCCAAGCCATCGCGCTCCATTTCGTGCTGCGCTCGATCCCGCTCGAGCTCACGCGCAAGACGATCGCGATCCGCTCCGTCCTCTGGTGTGGCGTGACGATCATCGTCGTTGTCGCGATGCTGTGGCCGCTCTGGGGCGAGGCGCTGAGCGTGATCGTCTTCGCGCCGCACATCCTGTTGACCTTGCTCGTACCCGGAGCCTGCCTGCTCGGCGTCTTGCAGTGGAGCATCCTCGCGACGCATGGCGTCGGCTTCGGTCCTTGGTTCCTGCGCACGATCGGAGGTGCCTTGCTGGGCGCGATCGTCGGGCTCTTCGGTGTGGGGATCGTGGGATGGGCGATCGTCGAGGTCCTGCCGGGCTTCCCGGTGTTCGAGGTCGTCGGGTGTGGCTCGATCGGCTTCTTCATGGGCCTGTTCCAGTGCACGGCTCTTCAGCCGTTATGGCACGAGGGACCGCTTCCTTCTTCGCACCGGGTGAGGCGAGTCCGTGGGCGTCCGGACGCTTCGCGTGAGAGCAACGTCGTGTACGACCCGCGTGAGCTCGGCAAGCTGGGCACGTCGAAGCGGCCCCGCGGGGAGCGCGTGTCGTGATGCGCGCCTACAAGACGCCCCCGTACCCACACGTCCATTATCGCGACCAGGCAATGGGCATGCGTCCGCTGTGGCCCAGTCGCGTACCCCCAACGCCGTCACTCTGGCGCCGCGGCTTGCTGGTGCTCGCCTACGTCTTCTGGTGCACCATCCCCTTCGCCGGGTACATCGCTGGGATCCTCATCGTGTTCCTGTTCGGCGCGGTCGACGTCTGGATCAACCTGGCCCTTCGTAGCTCGTCCATGGGAGAGGCGATGGACAAGGCCTGGGACTTGAGCGGCGTCGTGTTCGGCTGGTGGCCCCGGGGCTTCGGCCGGCTGAGGGCCGAGATCTGCCCCGAGGCCTGATCACAGCCGGATCCCGAATTCCGAGAATGCGTGAGAATCCGACTGCCCGAGGTCGCTCTGGGGGGGTGAACGCCGACGCGGTCGGCTCCCTCCCTCCCCAGGAACCTCGATCATGCGACTCTCCAGCCTCTCTCTTCTCCTCACCTTCCTACTCACGGCCCTCGTCGCCTGTGGCGGCGGCGGCGGTGGCGGCGACGAGACCGACGACACCGCGGCGCTGCCCGGCATCTACGTGCATGCAACGAACGGCAGCGACCTCACCGGCGACGGCTCGCCCGAGAATCCCTTTCGGACGATCACCAAGGGCCTCGGGGCCGCCGTCAACGGCGATGTGGTACGCGTAGGCCCGGGCCTCTACGACGCGGCCCTGGGCGAGGTCTTCCCGCTCGAGCCCGGTCTCGGTGTCGCCGTGCGCGGCACGGTTGACGTGACCGTGCTGGGCGGCCCCAAGCCGCTCACGCGCGTAGTCGGCGGCGGGCTCTGGGACGGAGACGCGGAGGGGCGCCTGCACGCGACCTTTGTTCCCGGTCCGCTGTCCCTGCTCCGGGGGCTGGCGATCCACAACCCCCAGGCCTTCGTTCCCTTCCCCGGTCCCAAGCCGGCTGCGGTGGTCCTGGCGCACGCGGAGGTGACGCTCGATGGATGCCGGCTTCACGACAGCGACAAGGGCATCCGCATCGTCGCAGGTGCCCTGGGCAACGTGATCGAGCGCTGTGCATTCGACGGAAACGGCATCGGGCTGTTCATCTCGGAGACCGGTCCCGGTCACCGCGTCGAGGGGTGCACGCTCACGGAGAACGGCGCCGGGGTCATGGCGTTCGCGGCAGGTGTCGACTTCGGCGGCGGTGACGCCGGCAGCGAGGGCGGCAACGCATTCGCTCGCAACGATGGGACCGACTTCGTGTACTTCGTCGGAACGCCGAGCACGGCCTTCGCACAGAACTGCTTCTGGGATGTGCAGTCGCCCACGGTGGCGACGGGCAACCCGCCGTCGGCGCAGGACACCGATATCTGGCAGGTGACGGGCGTGGTGGACGCCACGGGCGCAAAGAAGTACCGCGCGCCGGGGGGCGTGGTCGTGCCCGACGTGGTCGTGGGACGGTAGGGAGGACAGTCCCGTTGCATGCGGGTGCGGGCTTCATGCCCGCACCCGCATCTTGCGAATTCGTGTAGACTCGCGGCATAGGGCCGCGCGCCCTCCCTTCCAGGCAGTGCGCCGCTGGGCCCATGGGGAGGTGCGCAGATGGGGCGGATGCGTCTTGCGCTAGCGGTCGCGGCTGTGTTCGGGCTGCTGGGTGCGTGTGGTGGCGGCGGCGACGATGTGAGCGGCTTCGTTCCGCTCGATCACAACCCGCTTCCGGAAGTGCCCGCGGGCCCCGATCTCTCCGACGACGACGACGCGAATGGGGGGCGTCGCCCAACGGTGCCCGAGATCACCCTGCTCGACCTCGAGACCTTCGAGCGCGCCATCGCGGTCATTGGGCAGCACGACTTCCAGGGACAGGACCCGAACCAGGGAACGGGCACCGCGGCCGACACGCTGCGCCTCCCGAACAGGCTGGTTCAGCCGTCGGGCATGGCCGAGGGTGAGCGTCTCTGGGTGGCGGATCCATACAACCACCGCGTGCTGGGGTATGCCCTACCCCTCTCGGGCAACGGGCCGAACGCCGAGATCGCCCTCGGTCAAGCGAGTCTCACCTCGACCTACTCCGGCACATCCGATGGCGACTACATCCATCCGACCGATGTCGCCGTCACGAAGGACAAGCTGTTCATCTGCGACTCGGGGAACAGTCGCATCCTGATCTTCGACGGGCTGCCGACTGCAACGGGCGCCTCGGCCGACATCGTCGTGGGCCAGATGCACATGTTCGACAACGCGCCCGCGACAACCGTGAAGGGACTTTCCTGGCCGCAGAGCGTCTGCGTGACGGGCAACAAGCTGCTTGTCGCCGACACCGGCAACAACCGCGTAATGATCTGGAACTACATCCCGGGCGGCGATCACGCGAGCGCGAGTCTGGTGCTGGGGCAGGGCGACTTCACCTCGAACCAGCCCGCGACGACGGCTACGGGGATGCGGACGCCGATGGGCGTCTGGTCGGACGGCACGAAGGTGCTCGTGGCCGACACCTACAACAATCGCGTCCTCGTATGGAACACGTTTCCAACGCAGAACGGACAGGCCGCTGACCGCGTATTGGGAGCTCCCCACTTCGATGGACGAATCGACTACACGTCGACAGCGGCCGGTTGGCCCTCGAACCATTACCACGTCAGCACCATCCTGGCTCCCGTCGACGTCGAGTCGAATGGCCAGCAAGTCCTGGTCTCCGACCTTGGCGCGAGTCGGGTGCTGATCTGGTCGACGTGGCCGTCGTTCAATCACGAACAGCCTCGGCTCGTTCTCGGACAGCGGAAGTTCGACTTCGGTTGGCCGAACGACGACGACCAGAATCGGATCACCGACGCCACACCGTCCGATCGGACGTTCTACGGCAGCAACGGCCTGCACATCGCAGGCAAGCGTCTCTACGTGGCGGACGGGACCAATCACCGGGTGCTCGTCTTCGAGTAGCGGCGCATCGAAGCGCGTCGCGGACGGGAGGCCGAGGCAATCGCCCTCGGCGCGGGAAGGAGGCCAGATGCCGCGGACACACACGACGCTCATGATCGTGGCTGTGCTCGGACTGCTGGGTGCATGTGGTGGCGGTGGGGGAGACGACACGAGTGGCTTCGTCCCGCTCGATCACAACCCGCTACCCGAGGTGCCTCGAGGGCCTGATCTCTCGGACGACGACGATGGGAGCGGAGGTGGACGGCCCCCCCAGCCGAAGATCCCGCTGCTGGAGCTGGAGACGTTCCAGAGAGCCAGCGCGGTCATCGGGCAGCCGGATTTCCAGGGGCAGTCCCCGAACCAGGGGATCGGCACTGCAGCCGACACGCTGGATCTCGGCGGCGGGATCGCGGAATCAGGCGGGGCCGTCTACGGAGACCTCTGGATCGCCGACGCGTTCAACAATCGGGTCCTGCGCTACGAGCGGCCGCTGACCGGCAATGGTCCCGACGCCGAGATCAGCCTCGGGCAGGTCGACATGACGTCGGCCCACTTCGGCACGACGGAGCGCGATCTGCACTGGCCGGTCGACGTCGCGGTCAGCGGGGACAAGCTCTTCGTCTCTGACCAGACAAACAACCGCGTCCTGATCTTCGACGGCCTGCCCGCCACCACGGGGGCCCAGGCGCAGGTGGTCGTAGGGCAGCCCGACATGTTCACCAAGGATGCACGAGCGACGCGGAAGGGCCTCTATGGACCCCATGGCATCTGTGTCACAGGCAACAAGCTGCTCGTCGCGGACGCGCGCAACAACCGTGTGCTGATCTGGAACTACATCCCGACCGGCAACGACGCGAGCGCCAGCCTTGTTCTCGGCCAGCAGGACTTCATCTCGAACAAGCCGGCGACGAGCGCAACAGGCTTCGACCAACCGAGCGCCGTCTGGTCGGACGGCACCAAGCTCCTCGTGGCCGACACCGGGAACAATCGCATCCTCGTATGGGACGCGTTCCCCACGCGGAACGGGCAGGCGGCGGACCGCGTCTTGGGCGCGCCCAACTTCACCGGGCGGGTGGATGGGACCTCGAGCGGAGTGGGGTGGCCCCATCCGGGTGCTCACGTCGATGTCATCCTGACGCCTGCGGACGTCGTCTCGAACGGCACCCAGATCGTCGTGGCGGACGCCGGCACGAATCGGGTGCTGATCTGGAGTACGTGGCCCCTGTTCAACCACGAGCGCCCCCGCATCGTTCTGGGGCAGAGGGCGTTCGATCGCGGCGGGCCCAATGACGACGACCAGAACGGGTTGAAGGATGCGACACCATCCGATCGGACCCTGTCCCTACCCACGGACGTCATGATCGTCGGCAAGCGCTTGTACGTCACCGACCGCGACAACCACCGCGTGCTCGTCTTCGAGTAACGCGAGGAGGAGCTGGCGAAGCTACGCCGTCGGCTCGGTGCTGCCGTCGCGCGCTTTCTCCAGCAGCCGGATGAGCTCTTGCAGCTCGGGCTCGTCAAGGTGGCCGAGCAGCTCGGCGTGGCGGTCGATCGTGGGCTCGTCGAGCTTGGCGAGGATCGCGAGGCCCTTGCGCGTGATGCGCGTGACGACGATGCGGCGGTCGTTCTTGCCGCGCTCTCTGGAAACGAGCTCTGCGCTCTCGAGGCGGTCCAGGAGGCGCGTGACG
>JASJAY010000022.1 GCA_030066775.1 Planctomycetota bacterium | reverse complement strand
GGAGTGCCGAACGCCCGACGGTGGGGGGGGCGCGTCAGCTGCCGCCGGCGGCCGCCGGGGTCGGCTTTGCTTCCGCCGGTTCGGGCTTCGGAGCGGGGGCCTCGAAGATGCGAGAGAAGAGCACCTTCTCGTACGGGTCGTGCGGGTAGATCACGATGTGGACCGGGCGGTCGCTGTACCAGACCGAGTTCCCGACCACACCGGGGCCGCGGATGGCGTGGATGCCGTCGATCTGGCCCTCGATCCGGCTCTTGAACCGCAGGGTGGCGAGCAGGTCGCGCGTGGTCTCCGCGAGCATCGCCTTGGCCTTGGCCCCCGTGTGGATGGGGATGCCGAGTGCCTCGGCGCGGGCCGTCATCGCGGCGGCGTAGATCCCGTGGGACTCGAGCAGCTTGCTGGCCTGCTTGCGGTGCAGCTCGGGCGAGCCGAACAGCTGCAGCGCGACCGGACGTCCGTAGATGCCCGACACGAAGCCGATCACGTCGTCTGCGCGGAACGCCGGCTTGTGCATGATCTGCGCCACCTCGGCGTCGAGGTACTTGGCGAACGACGAGGAGATCACCTCGCGCAGGGTCGGCAGGCCGGCGCCCTCATGGGCGACGACCTCGTGGAAGAGCGAGAGGAAGGTCTTCACGTCGTAGGACGTCGCGTCCGAAACGATGGCCTCACGCAGGGAGGGCGGTGCCCAACGCGGGTACCAGGTGAGCGTGTCGCCGGGGGCCGTCGCGCCCCGCTCGAACGAGCCCGGGAGGGCACGCGCGAGGCTCGTGCCCTTCGCGGGCACGACCACGTCGTGGGCGAGGATCAGATCCGCCGTGCCCGTGTGTGCCACACGTCCGGCCGCGACGAGCACCGGTCGGTCCTTCGGGTTCTCGAGGCGCAGGACCGGACGGGCCGGCGTGGCATCGACGAGGGTGGCTTCGAGGAAGGTGGGGTGGCCCTTCACGCGAATCGGATCGGTGAGCGTCCGCGCACGTAGGGGCACGACCGTCAGTGCACCCGCCTGGATCGGCTCGAGCGCTTCGATGTTGTGGAAGAGGGTGCCGAGCTTGACCTCTTCAATGGAGCGCGCGGGGTCGCCGGCCGATGCAGCCGGTGCGAGCAGGAGGAGGCCCGCCACGAGAACAGCGCAGGCGGATCGGCGGTGGGATCGGGACCGTCGAGTGCGTGTCGTCTTGCGCATGGCTGGGCTCCGTGGGTCGTGCGCGCCGCGTGCGCGCGTCACCTTCGTGACGACGGAACCCAATGGATCGACTCATACAATGGAAGTCGACCGAGAATAGATCGTCTCGATACCTGCGCATGATTCCGCATGCCGATGCAAGGCGGGGATTGCATCGGTATCCCCGCGCGCAGCTGACGTCGAGCATCGCCTGCGACGAATGCTTGCAACGTGCCTCTGGCAACCGCATTTCCGCTTTCTCACGGGCGTGTAGCAGGAGGTCCCGATTGCGACGTGAACTCCGAGGCAGGCCCAAGATTCAGGCCTAGGATTCGCGTTTGGAAGGGCACTTTCGGGGAACACGAGACGTCTCAAGGAATGAGGAGAAGCCGCCGCGTGCCGGGCACTCAACACAACATGCTCTGGGCTGCGATCACGGTGGTCGTCGTAGCCGCCGCGATCGTCGTCATGCGTCCTGAAACCGGCACGCAGACCGACGCACGTCCCGAGCCCGTGACGACGGATCTGCCCCGTCCCGACGGGCAGTCCGCGGATCCCATGGCGAACGTGACGGGCGTGACGCAGGTCCAGGCCGAGATCGAGGCCGCCCCGCCGATGGTGGTCGACTGGCATCCGCACTGGAACGACGCGCGGAAGGAAGCCGAGGAGCGGAACCAGCTCGTGCTGCTCTACGCGGGCCTCGATCCGCGCACCTGCCCGCCGTGTCGCTACTTGGAGACCGAGTTCTTCGTGCACCCGGCGCTGCAGCCGCTGGGCAAGCTCTGCGTGCCGTTGCACATCGTGGCCGATGCCGATCAGGCCACGCACGGTCCGGCGGACCGCGCGTTGATCGACCAGCTGGGCATCAAGGCGTACCCCATGCTCTTCCTGCTCACGCCCGAAGGGGGCGTCGTGCACCGACAGTCCGCCGGGCTCTATTCGATCTACGGGATCGACCGCAAGATCGACGAGGCCCCGCCCGAGGGGCTCTTGACGCCGCCACAGCTCTTGACGCTCATCCGCCAGCGCATCGGTGCGGCCAAGGTCGTGGATCGGCGCATGGCCGAGCTGAAGAAGACGCCGGGCCCGGACGCCGCGATGGAGCTGTCGGGTCTCTTCGTCGAGCGTGAGCAGTACGTGCGCGCGCTGGCCGTGGCGATGAAGGCGCAGGCGGCGTATCCGTCCGTCGAGATGGAGGCGCAGATTGCGTCGCTGCAGGCGAGCGCCGGCCAGCGTGCGGCCGCCGAGGTGGCGTACGCGCGGCTGCTGCGCGACGAGCCCGACCATCCGCAGCGGCTCGAGTGGCGTCTCGACCTGGCGTTGCTCCGGCTCGAGTCGGCGGGTGAGCGTACGGACGCCGGCCCCGCGGCCGAGGAGCTGGTCGCCATCGAGCTCGCGGAGATCGCCGAGCTGGCCGCCAAGACAGAGCACTTCGACACCGAGGCGCGTGCGCGCGTTTCGCTCGCCGAGTTCGAGAAGCGTCGCGAGAACGAGGACGCGCTGCGTCGGCAGCTGGCGTGGTTCGCCGAGGAGTACCTGGCGCCGCCCACCGACCATGGACCGTTGAACTCGACGGTGCGGCTGCAGGTCGCCGAGCTGGCGGTGGGGGTTGGACGGATCGAGGAGGCCGTGGCCCATCTCGAGCGTCTACAGGCCGAGTTCCCCGCCAGCGAGGAAGCGCAGGTCATCAAGCACGGCTTCCTCTCCCTCTGGCGGAGCGAGGTCGCGCGGCAGAAGGCCGAGCAGGACGGCTAGAAGGCGACGCTGAGCAGGAAGCGGAAGAAGCCGCCGATGCCGGCGTCCTCGTCGCGTAGCACGCGCCCGTCTTCGTCGGCGACCTCCAGATAGCGGAGGATGTCGATTCCGCCGGTGAAGACCATGCGGACGCTATCGGACGGCTCCCACATGGCGCGCGCCACCAGCGACGTGCGGGAGTCTTCGAAGATGCCGGGCGTGCCCGGCCCCTTCGCGTCGAGCCGGTAGCGCCGGGTGTCGAACATGACCATGCCGATGAGATCGAGCGTGTCGGTGGCCTTGTAGGTGAAGCCGGCGCCGGCATCCTCCGTCTTGAAGCGCCAGCGCTCGTTGATCTGCCAGTCGACGAAGGGGATCGGGAAGAAGAACGGGTCCTCTTCGGGTCGCACCGCGGTGAGCACGCCTGCGCCCAGCGACAGATTCTCGTTCACCTTGTGGCCCAACACCGCGATGCCGATGAAGCTGGGGTCCTCGAACATCTCGACGCCGACCTCCGTCGACGCGGCCGTGCCGGCGGAGAGGAACACGGCCCACTCCATGCTGAGCGGTTGGAAGAGGCTCACCGTGGCGGCAAGCGTGTGTAGCTGACCGGGCTCCGCGCCGAGCCCCTCGAAGAGGCCGCGATCGTCGGCCAGGTCGTACTCGCGGCGGTTGTAGGCGAGCGTCATCGTCAGGGTCGAGGCGATGTGGAACCGATGCGTCAGCGAGACGGCGACGGCATTCGTGAACGCGTCCGGCCCGTCCTCGCCGCCGAGGATGTAGCCGGTCGAGCCGCTGAACGTGAGCGTCCACGGATCGCGACCGCCCAGGTCCCGCAGCGCGAGGGGGAGGTTCTCGGCGGCGCGCAAAGCCCCGTCCCCGGGCTCGCGGTAGGCATTCGCCGGATCACCGCCGGGCCCGGGTGCGGCGGGCGTCGAGAGGGGCCCCGACGCGCAGCCCGCCGTCGATGCGAAGAGGGCGATGGCCAGCGCCGTGCAGAGCAGGGCGCGACGCGCGCGGTCGAGGGTCGGCACGGCTACGAGTTCGCCACGACCTCGACGCCGCCGTCCTCCGAGACGACGACCGCGAGGCAGGGGACCCGGCTCGAATACACGTAGCGCAGCGCGGAGTTGTAGCGCGCGCCGCGGGCGGAGTTCGCGTGGGTCGAGGTCAGACCGTCGAGGATCACGCCGAACGCATGGCACTGCGCCGCCGGGTCCATCAGCATCGCGCCGTCGACGGATGTCAGCGAGAGCACGCCCTCCGTGTCGAGGGGCGCGGCGGCGATGGGGGCCCCCTGGGCCTCCAGGCGGCGCGCCTCGCTCTCGGCCTCGGGGTGGATCACCAGGATCGTGCCGTGCTCCTGCTCGCACGCGGCGTGGGCCATCTCCCACAGGCGCTCGCTCGCGTCGTTCTCGAGCTCGGGGAACGTGGCCGCCAGGATCTGGCGGAAGCGGGCTTCCAGCAGCGGCAGCTTGGGCATGCGCGGGTGGCCGTACGACACGCGCATCATCGTGCGCATCCCGTAGGAGAGCTCCCACGTGTAGTGCTTGAGGAAGCCGACCCGGAAGAGGCTCTGGCCGGGAAGCGACGACGCGAGGCTGAGCGAGCCCAGGCCGTAGACCACGGTGCCGTCGGAGAGCAGCGAGTAGCCCTCGCGGGCGGCCTCCAGGAGCTTGCGCACCGCCGTGTAGTTGTAGAGCCGGATCGGGTTCTCGAGCGTGACCGCCGGTGCAACGCCCGGATGGTCGGGCTTCGAGATGATCAGCTCGCCCGTCGCGGCATCGCCCTCGTAGCGCAGGGACGAGATCGTGTTGCAGGCGTGGAAGAGCCCGCGTCGGGTCACGTCCTGCAGGCCGCCCAGGGCGGGGAAGTCGGCGAAGAGCCGGCCGGCGCCGCGCAGGATCTCCTCGTGGTCCCACTCGCCGCCGGGATCGGTGACGCCGGCGCTGTGCTCGGCGAGGCCGACGGCGCACTTGCGCATGTACTGGTAGACGGTCGCTTCGAGCAGGGAGCGCGGCCGCTGTTCGCGGATGTCCTTGTCGTCGCGCGCGAGCCGGTAGTAGGGCTTCATCGACGAGCGCTTGAGCTGCAGCACGGTGCAGATCTGGAACTTGTCGACGGCGCGCGGCTCGGAGCAGTACGAGACGACGTCGTGCTCCTCTTCCCCCTCGGCGAGCGCCCGCTCGACGCCCTGGCGCCAGGCCTCGAGCACGATGCGGCGCTTCTGGAATCCCGCTTCGTCGAGGCCGCCCTCGCGCTCCGCCTCGGCGTAGAGCGCTGCGCGCACCTCCTTGGCGTGCTTGGACGCCTTGAGGAAGAGCTTGGGCATGCCCTCCTTGTCCGCGGACTCCACGAAGAGCGGATAGAGGTCGCGATCGTGGTCGGCGACGAGGCCGATGAGCAGCACGCGGGGCTCGAGCGTGGGATCGAGCTCCTCGAAGATGCCGCGCGCCAGGCGCTCGGCCTCGGCGCGGAACTTCTCCTGGTGGCCCCAGTGGCTGGGAATGACCGTGCTCATCAACGGCTCCGACCGCGTGCAATCAGCGGCAAGGGGCGAGTGTACCGGATTCCCCTGCGGCGCCCCGGCGCAGACCCGAACGCCCCACGGACGTACACTGATTTCGGGCGAACCGGGCTCGGCCCCGGCAGACCACGGAGGACCGGGTGTCGAGCATGAAGTCCTGGCTGCGCCACGCAGCCCTGCTGCTCCTGTTCGTGAGCGTCGGCTGCGGCGGTGGCGGCGGCACCGGCGACGCCGGCGCCGGCACCGTGCCCGGGCCG
The DNA here is from genome assembly GCA_030066775.1 of Planctomycetota bacterium. Classification (GTDB taxonomy): domain Bacteria; phylum Planctomycetota; class PLA2; order PLA2; family JAEUHO01; genus JASJAY01. The sequence goes on along the minus strand of JASJAY010000022.1, from coordinate 20,054 downwards.
ACGCCGAACCCCGGGCCGCAGGTGGCGCTGCTCGTGTGCAGCGGTTTCTCACCCTTCGACCCCAACTACCTGGAGGCGAGCACGGGACCGCAGCTCGTCGCGGCCATCCAGGGCGCCGGGTACTCGCTCGAGGCGAGCTACTTCGCCGACGACTTGGGCGGTGGTGCAGAACCCGGCTACACGGACCTCGTGGCGAAGCTCGAGCAGATCCGAGACGACTGGATCGTGGGGCAGTCGAATCCGACGCAGATCGTGATCGTCAGTCACAGCTACGGCTGCGTCCGCTCGCACGCGGCCGTGCGCGCCGTCCCCGACTGCCCGGTTCGCATGATGGTGGACCTCGACGGCAGCTCCGTGGGTTGGACGCTGCTCACGCATCCCGGGGACAACCCGACGCAGGGTGGGGCCCCGGAGGGGGCGTACGGCATCAACGCGACGATCGTCTGCCCGGCGCATCCGACCGTGCCGTCGGCTCCGCCGCCGTTCGACCTCGAGGACGTCGTCTTCCCGAACGTGGAGGAGGCGTACGAGGTGCGCTCGGGGGCGCTGATCGTGAACCCGGCGAACCCGTTCACGCTGATCGAGTACGACGAGCGTTGGAACGCCCGGCTGGATGGCAGCACGACGGGGCTCACGTGCGTGTTCTCCGGCACGGACCACAGCGAGGTGGCGCAAGCCGGGGGCACGACCCTGGCGGGTGCGCAGGCCTGGATCCTGGCGCGGCTGCCGTGAAGCGCGTCGCCCTCGGGCTCGTGGTCCTGCTGCTCGGCGTCCTGCCGACGGCCCGGGCCGAGGACGAGGCGCCCCGGGCCGTGCCCCGGCCGCCCGGCTACTCGGGCCGCGACTGGTCCGTGCAGCGCGACTGGGAGCGGAAGCTGCTCGAGTGCGCCGACGACCCCGCGTATCTGCGCGCCGTCCACGACGCGGTCTGCGAGCGGCCGCATCCGGCGGGCACAGCGCAGGACGCGTGGATGATCGAGCGCCTCGCGGCGCTGTTTCACGACATCGGGATCGAGCCCGAGCGCCACGAGATCTGGCCCTACCTGCCGCGGTTCGTCTCGGCCTCGCTGACGCTCGTCGACGGCGAGGAACGCGTGGCGCTTCCGGTGCGGGAGCTCCCGGAAGGCGAGTCCGAGGCGGACTTCGACGCGTACTACAAGGAGGTCCTTCCCGGTTGGAACGCGTACAGCGGCTCCGGCGACGTGACGGCCGAGGTGGTGTACGCGAACTACGGCACGCGCGAGGACTTCGCGAAGCTGGCCGAGCTCGGCGTCTCGTGCGACGGCAAGATCGTGGTCGCCCGCTACGGGAAGAACTACCGCGGCTACAAGGCGAAGTTCGCCGAGGCGGCCGGCGCGGCGGGGCTGATCATGTACACGGACCCGGCCGACAGCGGCTGGGGGCGTGGGCTCTCCTGGCCCGAGGGCGGGTATGCGGCACCGAGCTCGATCCAGCGCGGCTCGATCAAGACGCTGCCCTACGCCGGCGACCCGCTCACGCCCGGGCGTCCCGCCACGAAGGACGCGGCGCGCGTCGATCCGGCGACGCTGGCGCTGCCGAAGATCCCCGTGCAGTGCGTGGGCTGGATCGCGGCGCAGCCGATCCTCGAGCGCATGCGCGGACAGGACGTGCCCGCCGGCTGGCAGGGCGGGCTGCCGTTCCGCTACCGCGTGACGCAAGGCGACGCGCCGTTCCGCGTGCGCCTGCAGGTCGAGCAGGAGCGCCGGATCGCCAAGACCGCCAACGTGCTCGGTGTCGTGAAGGGAAGCAGGTATCCGGAGCAGCTGGTGATCGTCGGGTGCCACTTCGACGCCTGGACGTTCGGCGCCGGCGATCCGCATGCGGGCACGATCGTCCTGTACGCGTTGGCGAAGGCGCTCGCGCAGGAAGCGCGCCGTGGGAATGCGCCGGGGCGCACGATTGTCTTCGCCAACTGGGGCGCCGAGGAGATGGGCATCATCGGCAGCACCGAGTGGTGCGAGGCCAACGCCGAGCGGCTCGACGAGCACGGCGTCATGTACCTGAACCTCGACATGGCGGCGATGGGCACCACGTTCCGCTGCAGCGCGGACCCGATGCTGTACGACGTCGTCGTCCAGGCGACGAAGAGCGTGGCGCAGGATCCTGCCGCGCCGGCCCAGAGCGTCTTCGACGCCTGGACGGCGGATACGGATGGGAAGCCGCGCTTCGGCGTCTTGGGCGGCGGGTCCGATCACGTCGGCCTGTACCTGCACGCGGGCGTTCCTTCCGTCTCGCTGGGCGCGGGCGGATCGAAGGGCGTCTCGTACCACTCGGCCCACGACAACCTGCGGTGGTATCGCCAGGTCGTGGGCGATGACTACGCGGGCGCGCGCATGCTCACCCGCGTCGCCGCCGTGCTCCTCGCCCGGATGGCCGGCTACGGCGTGCTGCCGTACTCCCCGGACAACGTGTTGCGCGAGGGCGCTGATCGGCTCGAGGCGCTCGCCGCGCGCGCGCCGTCGACGTCGACGCGGCTCGGCCTGCTCGCGACGGTAGAGAAGATGAAGGCGGCGCGTCTCCGCCTGGGGGCCGTGGACGCGCTGCGGGCCGGGGTTCCGGTGCACGGGTTGGACGTGGCCACGGGTACGGAGGCTGCCCGCCTGCTGATTCGCGCCGCGCGCGCGTGGCTCTCGCCGGCGGGGCTGCCCGAGCGTCCGTGGTACCGGAACGTGTACGCCGGTACGGATCCGTTCTCGGGCTATGCGTCGTGGTCGTGGCCCGCGGTGCGTCTGGGGATCGAGCTCGGCGACGCCGCGATGGTGGACGCCGCGGACGACGTGATCCGTGAGGCGCTCGACGACTTCACGCGACCGCTCATCCAGATGCAGGCGCTCGTCGACGCAAGGAAGTAGCGCCGCTCAGCGCGAGCGCGGGCGGTCGAGGTTGAGGCGCACGGCCTCGATGCGCGGTACGGCGTCCCGCAGCAGGTGCGGCGCCCGCTCGGGCTGGCGCGCGGCGCGCTCGATCGAGCCGAGGACGAACGCGAGCGTGAGCTCGGTCTCGGTCATGGTGTCGAGCTCCCAGGTCTGCGGCGTGGCGCCCTGCGTGGGGCCGCCGGAGCCGCTGGCGAGCTCCAGGGCCAGCGTGGCGAGGCCGCGCGCACGCTCCAGCGCGCTCGCGTCGCGCGGGTCCGCGATCGCGGTATGCAGCGCGGTCTCGAGTCGCCGCGCCAGGCTGCGCAGATCATTGATTGCCGACATGGACCTCGAACTCACCCCTGAGATCGGGACACGGTATTACCCGAGCGCCGAGCGGGCGTAAAGGGGGCAGCCGCCGAACCGCAATGTCCAGGCCCCGCGTACGGCGCGTGCAGATCGTGGGAGAATGCGGCGGTGCGGGGGGGCCGGCCGATGTGTGGGTGACCCCTCCAGGGCCGGCGGAAGGGCCGCACGCCGATGCACTGCAACTTCCGCGGGCTGCGCGTCAATGCCGAGATCGTCTACTGGCACGCGCTGAAGCTCCGCCACGTCCAACCGGGGCACGCGTTCCGCCTGGGGCCTCGCGCCCGGCGGGGGGAGATCCGCGCTCTCGAGCGGCTCCAGACCGCGTTCGCCGGCGAGGCCTTGCCTGAGCTCGAGCGCGTCGTGGGCATGCGCCGGCCGTATGGCGCCGGCCGCGTGCGCGAGGTCCTCGCCCGATGCGGGGACGCGCTCGAGGCCGTGGCCCGGTCGCGCCTGGTCCTGATGGACACGTGCGCGGTCGACGCGCAGGGGCGGATTGCGATCGGGACGAGCCTGGCGGGCACGGTGCGCGAGGTGCGCGCAGGGGACGAACTGCTCAGCGGCGCCTACCTGTACGCCGATCTGCGCCGGAACACCGTGACGATCGGTCCGCGGTTCGTGCGGCCCGCGCGCTGGAGCGCGTTCAGTCTGCCGGGAACGCGCATCGAGCCCGGGGACGACGTGGCGCGCATCCTTCGCGGCTCCGCGCTCGAGCGCGTGCGCCGGGTGGTGGGGGCGCTCAGCGGGCTCACGTGGATTCCCGTCGACGAACCGGTGGAAGCGCTGGCGGCGCTCGGCATCCACGTGCCCGCGGCACGGCGCGAGCTCTACCAAAGGGCGTTCGCGTCCGGTCGGGAGCGCACGCTCTACGCGGCGCTCTGCGCGCTTGCCGACCTCGCGCGCGACGAAGGCGCGTTGGATCATCGACTGCGGCTCGAGCGGCTGGCCGGTGACGCGGTGCTCGCGTGCGCGCCCCTTGGCGAAGCGCGCGCCGCAAAGGCTAGTCGTCGTCGTCGTCCTCGAGCGGAAGCGGATCCGGCTGGAACCCATCGACGTAGTGGATGAGCGGAACGGGGCCCGGCGCGTCCGCGACGAGGTCCGCGCCTGCGCCGACCTGTTCGCCGTGTGAGATCCACACCCCGAGATCGTCTGCCAAACGCGGCCACTGGATCTGGTGCGTGTCGCCGTCGTAGCCCTCGACCTTCTCGGTGGCCTGGCGCATGAGCACGCTGAACCCGCGCGGGTAGTAGCCCCGGCTGAAGTGCACGAACGCGGCGGCGTACTGGATCAGGCCCTGGAGCCAGAGGCGGTGCGCGCCCTCGGCCTCGTTCCACAGGTCTTCCCAGTCCTCGTGCGCTTCGTAGTACCGGCCTGCGTTGAAGTACGCGACGGCGCGGTCGAACTTGCGCTGATCAGTCGCGTTTTGCGCGTCCATCGATTCTCTCTATGGCGAGACATGACCGGTAGATTGCGGCGTCGTAGGGATCTACGCGACCCCGAACCGCGGCCCTCATGCTCCGTTGCGATCATGAAGTCCAGTTCGTATTTCCCCGGAGGTTCCCATGCGCGTCCTGCTCTTTGCCCTGCTCGTCGCATCGCTCGCCTTCGTTCCCGCATGCGGCGACGACAAGCCGGCGGACAAGCCCGGCGACAAGCCCGCGGACACCCAGACGACGACGCCGGCGCCGGACGCCGACGCGATGGCCGCAGCCATGGATCGCGGTCGGGCCTATCTCGTATCGCAGCTGAACGAGGACGGCTCGATCGGCAAGGGGCCGGAGGAGTACCGTCCCGCCATGACGGCGATGGGCGTCCTGGGGCTGATCGCCACCACGCCGAAGGACAAGATCCGCGGTGACGACGCGATCAACAAAGCGATCCAGTACCTGCTGCCGCTGCAGGACGACACGGGCGCGATCATCGAGAAGACCGGCAAGCGCAACTACATCACGGCCGTCTTCGTCAGTGCGCTCTCGTTCGCCCGCAACCCCGAGTACCGCAAGGCCCTCGTGGCGGCGAAGGACTACCTGCAGAGCAGTCAGATCGCCGGGGACGAGAGCGACCTCTCGTACGGCGGCTTCCCCTACAAGCAGGCGCAGGGCCAGCCGGCCGACCTCTCCAACAGCAAGTACGCGTTCGAGGCGCTCAAGAACGCCGAGCGCGCCGGTGAGAAGGTGGATCCCGTCGTATGGGAGCGCGCCCAGAAGCTGCTGGCCCGGTTCCAGAACCGCTCGGAGGTCAACACGGGCACCGTCAAGGCCAAGATCAAGGTCGACGGCCAGGACACGGAGGTCGAGGTCGTCAGCGGCAATGACAACGGCGCGATCTACCACGCCGGCAACAGCAAGGCCGGCTACGACAAGCGCGACGACGGCAAGTACACGGCGCGCTCGTATGGCTCGATGACCTACGCGCTCTTGAAGTGCCTCATCTGGGCCGGCGTGAAGGCCGACGATCCCCGCGTCCAGGGTGCGGTGCGGTGGATCAGCGACAACTGGACGACCGAGTACAACCCCGGCTTCCAGACGGCCGAAGAGCGCATGCAGGGCTACTACTACTACCTGCACACCGCCACGCGCGCCCTCGCCGAGTACGAGCTGGGGACCGGCGAGCCGCTCGTCGTGCGGGACGCGAACGGCGAGTCGCACGCGTGGCGCAAGGAGATGGGCGACCAGCTGGTGGCCCTGCAGCGCGACGGCGGCTTCTGGGTGAACGACAAGGACCGCTGGGAAGAAGGCAGCCCGGTGATCGTGACGAGCTACGCGCTCCAGGCGCTCGCGTTCGTCAAGAACCGCCTGCCCTGACGGACGGACGGTCGATCTGAGCGCGCCCACACGACCCGCCACGAACGCCACGAGGTGGCGTGCCTGGGCGCGCCTCGCGCCGGTGGGCGTGCCCATCGTGGCGCACGCGGGGCTGCTCGCCTTCGGTGCCGACGGCACCCTGGGTGCGTTCCAGGCCGGCGCGGTGCTGCTCGTGGCCACCGCGGGCGTCTTCGCGTTCCTTCCGCTGACGTGGCGTGAGGTGGCGGTCCTGCTTCCGGGCGTGGGCCTCGTGAGCGGCCTCGTCCATGCGGGCGTCGTTGGGGTGGCGGGCGCACCCGCCCTGCTGTGGCTCGTGCTCGCCGTCGGCATGGCGGCCGCGGGCATGGCCGCGTTCGGCGCCGCGATCGGCACATCGCGCGTGGCGGGGGGCGTCGTCGCGGTCTTGCTCCTCGCCGTCGGCATGACTGCGCTGTTCTGGGCGGACGACGTCGCGCGCGAGCTGCCGGTCGAGAAGCGGCGCGAGGCGCGGCAGGCGATCGTGTACATCGACCTGCTGCTGGCCTGCGCGTACGGCGCCGCCGACCACGACCGGCTGCACGACACGGAGGTCTACGACGCCGTGCCGATGGCGTCGGACCTCATCGAGCCGCCGTCGCCGCTTCCTACGGGGGCCGTGTGGCTCGGCGTAGGCTTGGCGCTCGCGGGCGCCGCGGGGGTGGTCCGCGGCCGCCGCACCGGGTGAGGCATGCAGCGACCGGACTTTGCCAGGCGACATCACCCGCCCGTCGAAGGGCACGTGCTCGTGGTCGGGACCGGCGGGCTGGGCTGCCCCGCCGCCTGGGCGCTCCGCGCCGCGGGCGTCACGCGCCTCACGCTCGTGGATCCCGATCGCGTCGAGCTCTCGAATCTCCCGCGACAGATCCTGTTTGCGGACGCGGACCTGGATCACCCGAAGGCGGAGGTCGCCGCGTCGCTGCTGGGCGGAGTGGAGGCCGGCGTCCACGGCGTGCACGCACGCCTCGATGACTCCAACGCCGAGGCCATCCTCGACGGCGTCGACGTGATCGTCGACGCGACGGACGGCGCCCGCACGAAGGACTGGCTCAACCAGCTCGCGGTGCGGCGCGGGCTGCCCTTGATCCACGCCGCCGGCTTGCGCAGCGAAGGGCGGCTCCTGCCGGTGCCACCGGGGGGCGCGCCGTGCCTCGCCTGCCTCTTCGGGCGCTTGGTGGAGGAGACCGGGGCCTGCGCCGACCTGGGCGTGTGGAACGGTGTCGTGGGGACCGTCGGTTTCCTGGCCGCGCAGGCCGCCCTGCGCTGTCTCGCGGGCGACGCGCCGGAACCGGCGTACACGGTCTTCGACTTCGAGGCGGGCTCAGGTTTCGCGTTGGGCGTGCGGGCCGCCGCGAGCTGTCCCGTCTGTGCCGGCGGCGACGACACCGTGGAGGCCTATCCCGACGCCGTCGCGTGCGAGACCGCGCCAGGCGACGCGAGCACCGACGAGAACGCGCCGGCACCGGATGCAGAGCTCGACCTGCGCACCGAGCGCTGCCCGATGAACCTCCTGCGCGCGCGCAAGGCGCTGCAGGACGCCGCACCCGGCCACGTGTTCGACATCGCGCTCGGTGAAGAGGGCGCAGCGACCGTGCCGGATGGCGTGCGCGCGCTCGGCCACGAGGTCCTGCGCGAGACGCCGGAAGGCGAGGGCGTGCGCTTGCTCGTGCGTCGCGGCGGGGGCGACGCCGCGGCGGCCGCCTTCGATGACGACGCGCTAAGGCGCTACGCGCGCCAGCTCGTCCTGCCCGATGTGGGGGAGGCGGGCCAACGCCGCCTCCTGGAAGCGCGCGTGACCGTCGTCGCCCCGCCCGGCGTGGCGCGCGACGTGGCCGTCACGTATCTCCGCGCCGCCGGTGTCCCTGCCGAGGGCGCGAGCGAAGGCGAAGGCGAAGGCGAGGGCGCACACGCGCTGCCGACGGAGGACGCGCCGATTGCGGTGGCGATGGCGCGTGCGGCGGCGTGGGCGGACGCGCTGCAGCGTTCCATCGTCCACGCGCGCGCCCTGCGTCCCGCGGTTGCGATCGACGCGGACGGCGTCGTGGGTCAGAGCCCGAGCTTGCCGTAGAGCCCGCCGTAGAAGCTGAAGACGCGCCACGCGATGATCGCGCCGATGACGAGGATGATGGCGATCGGCATGACCGCTTGGGTCTTCTTGCGACGCAGCCGCACGTCGAGCAGCAGCTGGTCGGCGATGCGCCGCGCCGCCTGGCCGAGCTCGCCGACGCGTTCCGCCGTGCGCAGCCGATCCGCGTGCTCCTCCGGGAGGTCCTGCCACGCTTCTGCGAGCGAGCTGCCGCCTTGCGCGAGCACGTTGGCGCGCGCGAGGTCTTGCCCCACGCGGCTGCCGGGCGCGACCTGCTGCGCGAGCCGCAGCCCCTCGAGCAGGGGCACGCCCGCCTCGAGGCAGGCCGCGAACACGCGCAGGCACCGCGCGTCGCCCTCCTCCACGGTGCTCCGGAAGGGACCCCACGCCCGCATCGGTCGCTCGGCGTGCTTTCGCCGCCCCGCGTCGAGCCGGCGCATGCCGAGGATCCAGGCCCACACGGGCACAAGGATCAGGGCCGCCCAGATCAGCGCCCGCCCGGGGTTGCCCTGCATCACGTCGGGGATCGGCAGCAGCAGCGCGCCGACGTGGGCGAGGACGATCGGGTAGGCGAGGCCCGCCCAGCGCTCCTTCGTCTCGCGCGCGGTCTCCTCCTTCGTCTGCGCGATGCGTTCGAGGGTCAGCTCGAGATTGCCCGAGGCCTCGCCGGCGCGGAGCAGCGCGCTGTCCACGGGGTCGACGTGGCTCCCCAGCGCGTCGGCGAGCGAGGTGCCCCCGCGCAGCCGGTCGGCCACCCCCTCCATGCCGCCGCGCAGACCCGCGGCCGAGCTGACGGCGTCCGGCCAGCCGATGCCGGCGCGGTGGTACGCGGCGAGGCTGCGGAAGAAGGCGGGTTTGAGTGCCACGATGCGTGCTCCGGGGAGAGCCTACCCGACGCCGGGTGGACGGAACGGAGGGGAGCACCGCGGGGGCCATCCCGATCCGCCTGCCGGCGCGGTATCATGGGACGCCAGACCCGCACTGAGATTCCCCCGCTTTCGGTCGGGTCCATCAGGGAACCCAGCATGTCCGAGATCATTCAGTGTCCTACGTGTGCCAAGAAGTTCCGGCTTCCTGACAATCCGCCGGCCGAGTTCACCTGCACGAGCTGCGGAACGGTGATGGACTTGTCCGGGTTCGCCGCTGCCACGCCTGCGCCGGCCGCCCAGCCCGCGCGCGCCGCAGGCGGTCGACGCGGAGGTCGCGGGCGACGCTCCGCCGGACCGGCTGCGCCCGTCTCCAAGCACGAGCGTGCCGCCGCGGCCCATAAGCGCCGCCGGCGTGCCCACGGGCGCGGAGGTGCCGATGCGGTGCACGAGGAGTTCGGCCACGCGGGTCAGCGCTACCACCGCAAGGACAACAGCAACGCGCTGTTGATCGGTTCGATCGCGGCGCTCGCCGTGGCTGCGATCCTGATCTTCGTCCTCATGGGCCAGGACGACGAGACGCCCGAGGATCCCGCCAAGAAGGGTCCGAAGACGACGGCACAGAACCCCGCGGGCACCGGGACCGGCACGATGCCGATCCAGCCCACGCCGCTCGATCCGAGCGGGGCCATGCCGGGCGCGCCCGGCAAGCTGCCCGGCGGTCCGGGCGTGGTTCCCGGTACGCCGGGTGCGAACCCCGGCGCCACGGCACCGGACAACCCCAACCCCACGCCGAAGAAGCGCCGTACGCGACCCCGGGTGAGCCAGATCGAGCTGAAGAAGTTCGACTGGCCCGACGAGGTCGACGCGGCCACGCGCGCTGCGGCGGAAGAGCACCTCGAGAACATGGTCGAGATCGGCGGGCGCGACGGCCGCGACGCCGAGGACTGGTTCCGCGCACAGGGCCGCAAGATCTGCGGTCGCCTGATCTCCGAGTTCCCCGTCATCATCGAGCGCTACGGCATGGAGCGTCAGGGCATGATGCGGCTCATGGTCATCGATCGCGTGCTGAGCACGATCGACGGCACGCTCGAGCGCGAATGGAAGTCGCGCCAGCGCATCCACCACGTCTCGGACCCGAAGATCGCGATGGCGCGCTTGAAGCGCTGGACGTACTGGTGGGAGAGCGGGCTGTGGAAGGACACGCCCGTGAAGCCCTGGGATCCGCGCGAGGACGAGGTCGACCCCGAGGCCGCGAAGAAGGACGACGCCGGTCGAGGCTTCGGCAAGCGTGCCGGAAAGTAACGAGCCGAGCGCGCCTCCCCAGAACGGCGCGCTCCCCCAAAACGACACCGGCCCGGCCCCGTTCCGGCTGGTGAGCACGTTCCATCCGGCCGGTGACCAGGTCGCGGCGATCGACCAGCTCGTCGCGAACGACGAGGCCGGCGCCGAGGCCCAGGTCCTGCTCGGCGTCACCGGCTCCGGAAAGACGTTCACGATCGCGAACGTGATCCAGCGCCTGCGCCGGCCCACGCTGATCCTCGCGCCCAACAAGACGCTCGCGGCGCAGCTCTTCGACGAGTTCCGCGCGCTCTTCCCCGACAACGCGGTCGAGTACTTCGTCTCCTTCTACGACTACTACCAGCCCGAGGCATACGTACCTGCGCGGGATCTGTTCATCGAGAAGGACGCGAGCATCAACGAGCGCATCGACCGCATGCGTCACGGTGCCACGAAGGCGGCGCTGACGCGGCGCGACGTCATCATCGTCGCGAGCGTCTCCTGCATCTACGGCCTCGGCTCGCCGGACGAGTACCGGAACTTCCACGTGTGGGTGCAGGAGGGTGACGAGATCGATCGCGATCTCGTGCTGCGTCGGCTCGCGCGCATCCAGTACCAGCGCAACGACATGCAGCCCGGCCGCGGCACATTCCGCGTGCGTGGCGACGTGGTCGAGGTCGGTCCCGCCGACGCGGACGACCGCATCGTGCGCATCGAGTGGTTCGGCGACACGGTGGAGCGCATCGAGGAGGTCGATCTGCTGACCGGCGAGCTGCTCGGCCGGGTCGGCTCGGCGTCGTTCTTCCCCTCCAGCCACTACATGCAGAGCGACCAGGCGCTCAAGCGCGCCATCGTCGGCATCGAGGAGGAGCTCGAGGAGCGCGTCACGTGGTTCAAGAACAAGGCGCGCTTCGCCGAAGCGGACCGCATCACGCGCCGCACCAAGTACGACCTCGCGCTGCTGCGTGAGACGGGGTTCTGTCCGGGCATCGAGAACTACTCCCGGCACCTCGACGGGCGCCGCGTGGGGGAGGCGCCCGCGACGCTGCTCTCGTACATGCCCGACGACTTCCTGATGGTCATCGACGAGAGCCACGTCGCCGTCCCGCAGGTGGGGGGCATGTACTTCGGCGACCGGCGCCGGAAGGAGAACCTCGTCGAGTACGGCTTCCGGTTGCCCTGCGCCCTCGACAACCGGCCGCTGATGTTCGAGGAGTTCGAGCAGCGGGTCGGCAACGTGATCTACGTCAGCGCGACGCCGGCCGGCTACGAGCGCGAGCAGGCCGGTACGCGCGTGGTGGAGCAGGTGATCCGGCCCACCGGGCTCGTCGATCCCGAGGTCGAGGTCCGTCCGGCGCGCGGCCAGGTCGACGACCTCCTGCACGAGGTCCGCGCGCGCATCGAGCGCGACGAGCGCGTGCTCGTCACGACGCTCACCAAGCGCATGGCCGAAGACCTGACCGAGCACTTCACCGAGATCGGGGTCAACGCCCGGTACATGCACTCGGACATCTCGACCCTAGAGCGCGCCGAGATCCTGCGCGACCTGCGGCTGGGCACGTTCGACGTGCTCGTCGGCATCAACCTCCTGCGCGAGGGCTTGGACCTGCCGGAGGTCACGCTGGTGGCGGTGCTCGACGCCGACCAGGAGGGCTTCCTGCGATCCGAGACCTCGCTGATCCAGGTCTGCGGGCGCGCATCCCGCAACGTGGACGGGCGCGTGATCCTGTACGCCGACAAGGTCACGGACTCCATGCACCGGGCCATGCACGAGATGGAACGCCGGCGTGCCAAGCAGGCGGCATGGAACGAGGAGCACGGCGTGACGCCCACGACCGTGAAGCGCGGCATCCGGGAGACCGTCACGGAGGTCTACGCCGACCGCGACTACATCGATCTCACGGGCATCGACGCAGACGGCGACGCCGAGGCCGTCGGCCGCACCCTGGTCGAGCGCCGCGATGAAGCCGAGAAGCAGATGCGCGAGGCGGCCGCCGCCATGAAGTTCGAGGAGGCGGCCAAGCACCGCGACCAGATGCGCCGGCTCGAGAAGCTGATCCTGATGGGCGGCGACGAGGGCGAGGGCGAAGACGCGGGCGCGATCCCGCCCGAGTAGGCGAGGCCGTGCGGCTAGAGGGCCAGGCGCTTGCGCGCCGCGTCCACCACGAACGCGTGCACGCCGAAGGTTGCGGCGACCGCGTCCTGGGCGCCCCGTTGCAGGAATCGCAGGCCCAGGTCGTGGGCCTCGGCGCGGCGGATCAGATCACGGATCTCGTCGTCCGTGGGCTGAGAGGCGCCCGACGGACCCATGCGTCGCCCGGGTTCTGCGTCCGACATCGAAGATCCTCGCAGAGCCCCGCGGGGCCGACTCGAAGCGCCCAGTGCAGGGCACGATCGAGGCTCGGTCAAGGATGATCTCGCCGCGCGTGCAGGGTGGGACGCGGGGACGCGCCGGCACCGAAGCACGACGTGAAGGAGCCGGCCTCGGCCTGATCTTCGGCCACAATCGCGCCCGTGCGCATCCGGACCCTCCTCATCATCGCGGCCTTCCTCGGCCTCATGGCGGCGGGCTGGAACTACGTGGCGCACGACGAGCTCGGTGACGTAACCGTCCCCGAGGTTCCCGACGGACCGCTTCCGGAGGATCCGCCTTCGGACGGTCCCTCGTCCGAGGATCCGCCGGCACCCACACGACGCGACGTCCTCGCCGAGGTGCGCCGCGAGTGCCGGCTGGGATCCCTCGACGCCTTCATCGAGGCGCAGCGGGCGCTGGTCGAACAGGCCGAGACGCCGGCGGACCGCGGCCGGCACCTGCACGTGCTGGCCGAGGCGTACCTCGAGCGCGTCTACTGTCGAACGGCGCGGCTCGGCATGCGACCGGGCGAGCCGCTGTTCCGGCGTGTGCCCGCACCGATCGAAGCCGATATCCGCGCCGGTCTCGAGGCGCTGGCGGAGGCGCGCGCGGTGGGGGAGCCGGAGGCCGACGGCTACCGCGTCGAGGGCAGCCTGCTCGCGAACCGCATCACGAGCATGGGCACCGCCATGAAGCTCAAGCGCCCGATCACCGACGCCTACAAACGATCGCTCGAGCTCGATGCCGAAAACCCGCGCCTGCACGTGGCCCTCGGATGCCGCAAGCTGTTCGCGCCCAAGCTCCTGGGGCGCAACCTGGATAAGGCGATGGAGCACCTGACCTACGCCGCGCGCGGGCTGCCCCAGGACGAGCGCCCGCGCATCTTCGCGGCGCTCGTCGCGTACATGCAGGACGACGAGGGGGAGGCCCTGCGCTGGGCGCAGGAGGCGCTCCAGGTGAACAACCGCAACATCTTCGTGATCGCCGTACTTGAACGGTTGCTCGCGGGCGAAGCGGATCCGTTCGGGCGCGACGCCTGATCAGGGGTACCCTGCCTGCGTGAAGATCGCATGGGCCGCTCTCGCCATTGCCGCCATTGGCGCGTACTGGGTGTTCCTGAAGCCCCCGTGAGGGTGACGGATGAAGGCCGCGCGGAGCGCGGCGGACGGCGAGATGACCGCCCTCGCCCACCAGGTCCACAAGCACAAGACGACCAAGGGCCGTCCTGCGTCCATGGCGGACGTCTTCGCGAAGCCGGTCGCCGACCCGTGGGGCAACGCCTACGTGCTCGATGCGAAGGGCGAAGGCCTCGCGGTCCGCTCGTTCGGCCCCGACGGCAAGGCCAACACGGCGGACGACCTCGTCCGGCCCGTCGTCGCGCCCTGACGACCCTGTAGGGCAACGACCTCAGCAGGCGGGGAGCCCAGAACTCTGGGGCCTCGAGGAAATCTGGGAATTGGCGAGAAGCTCGCGGGGCGGCATCGCTCTGGGGGGGCAAGCGGCAAACGGCCGCCCTTCCTCCTCCCTCCCCAAAGGCACCCCTCCCATGCGACCCCTCCTCCCCCTCGTTCTCTCTCTCCTCCTCGCACCCCTGCTCTCCGCCTGCGGTGGCGGCGGCGGCGGCGCGGACCCCGGCGACGACAACGCCGCGGCGTTCGCGTTCGTCGTCGACGTCGAACGCGGCGACGACAACAACCCGGGCACCGACGAAGCCCCCTTCAAGACGATCACGCGCGCCATGCTCGTGGCCCAGGACGGCGACGTCGTCCGCGTCCGCCAAGGCATCTACAGCGAAGCCAACGGCGACAAGTTCCCCATCGTGGTCCCGCGCGGCGTGACCCTGCTCGGCGACTTCAACCCGATCCGGCCCGGCACCGAGGTGCGCCTGTTCGGCACCGGTGAGACGAGCGGTGACATCCGCCCCGGCACCACCGTCTTCGCCACGATCGTTCCCCAGGAGCGCGCTGTGCTGAAGGGCCTCAAGCTCCAGAACTTCGGCGTGCACGACGCGCCCGACACCATCGACGTCGTCGTAGCCGCTGCCGCGCCCGCGGTGCAGATCATCGGCTGCGAGATCGAAGCCGGGAACGACCACGGCATCAGCTTCTTCCCCGGTGCCGAAGGGCTGCACCTGGACCTCAACCGGATCACGATCTGTGGCATCGGCATGATGTTCATCGAGGGCGGCGGTGTCGGCACCACGATCGAGAACACGACCGTCACCGACAACCGCATCGGCGTCTTCTACCACAGCGGCGATGGCGCCGATCTCGGTGGCGGTGCTGCCGGCAGCGGCGGAAACAACCGTCTCTTCGGGAACCGGACTGCGGACCTGTTCGCCATGCCCGGCATCGACGTGTCGGCGCGCGACAACGTGTGGGACGGCTTCCCGGAGCCGACCCGCTTCGAAGGCGGCACGCCCCCGGCCGCGATCGACATCTGGACCCTCGACGGTTCGTCGGACATCGACACCACGGGCGCCCGCGCAGTCAGCCCGCCCCTAGCCCCGGGTACGTAACCCGGTTCAGCGCGCGAGGTCGACCACCAGCGTCTCCCGCGGACCGGACGCCGTTTCGGCGGCGTCCGCCGCGGGATGGCGACGGCGGACGGCCTCGCCGTGCTCGTCCCACCAGGTCTTCGCATCCGCAGCCTGCCAGCGGCCCGCGTCCGCACAGGCGGCCAGGCGCTCACGCAACGCAGCCGCGCTGGGCGGTCGCGCGGTGGCGGCCTTGGCGATGCACGCGAGGATCAGCGCCTCGAGGTCCTCGGGCAGCGAGGCGCCGATCCGCTCCGAGGGCCGCTCCGGCTCGGCGTGCATGTGCTGGGTGCACACGTCGACGATCGTGTCTCCGCGGAACACGTCCGTGCCAGTGAGCAGGAAGTAGCCGACGCAGCCGAGCGAGTACAGGTCGCTGCGCTGGTCGACGCCGTCCCCGGCGCCCATCGCCTCGGGCGACATGTAGAGCGGCGTGCCTTGCACGAGTCCGGCCTGGGTGATGTTCGCGTCCTCGCCCATGCCGAGGTCCTTGACCAGACCGAAGTCGAGCACCTTGGCGACGTCCAGCTCACCGCCCTGCCGGCACACGAAGATGTTCGCCGGCTTGATGTCGCGATGGATCAGGCCCGCGTCATGCGCCTCGCTCAGCGCGCCGGCCGCCTGATCGAGAAGGTGGATCACACGGGCGGGCGGCAGGCGGCCCGAGAGGTGCACGACGTCCTCGAGCGTCGCCCCGTCCAGCAGCTCCATGGCGTAGTAGAAGAGGCCGTCCGGCGTGCGCCCGTAGTCGTAGATCGTGACCGTGTTGGGGTGGCTGAGTGATGCCGTCAGCTGGACCTCGCGCTCGAAGCGCTTGAGGGCGACCTCGCTGGCGATGTGCGGGTGCAGGAGCTTCACCGCCGTCGGGCGGCGCAGCATCGCATGGTTCGCCCGGAAGACGACGCCCATCGCCCCCTCGCCGAGCTTCTGGCCGAGGGTGTATTGCCCCAGCTTCTCGGCCTCGTGCACCTGCCGGCGGAGTCCGTAGACGACGCGCGAGGCGGACCATGTCACCAGCGTGGTGAGCGTCCACCACATGAGGGCGAATCCTGTCGTGCCGTACGCCGCCGTCTTGCGATCGGTCGTCACGATCCCCGCCTCGACGAGCGCGTCGAAGTCCGTGCCCGCGTGGCGAAAGGACCAGTAGGTCGTGATGAGGAGCGGCACCCCGATCAGGATCGCCAGCATGGCCGTGCGGCGTCCGCTGCTGGGCACGTAGATGGCGCGGGCGACCAGACCCAGCGTGAGGCACATGATGACGATGAGCTCGGGGCGGGCGATCAGCGGAATCGAGGCGCCCATCATCATCGCGGCCACGCCCGCCGCGATCAGGCCGCCGGTCTCCACGTGCCGGACATAGCGCGTGCTCGAGCCCGGCTTGCGGCACAGGAACCAGATGCCGAGGAAGGCGACAATGCAGCCGAAGTGCCAGAGCATCGAGGGATGGAGCGCCGTCTCCTCGATGTGGCTGAAGAGCGAGAAGCCCAGGCGGAATGCAGCGGCGACCCCGAAGACGCCCGCGGCGAAGAGCCCAAACCGCGCGACCCGCTGGCGGAGGAACTCACGCCCTTCTTGAGTGGTTCCGAAGCTGTCCCGGGTGCGCGACGACATGGCACCTAGACCGTAGCCGCCCATCCCACGCCGGGCACGGTCCGTCTACGTGGCCTTGATCAACAGCGTGGCCCGGCTGGTCTCGGGATCGTAGGTCATCACGATCTCGGCCAGCGTCGGCTCCGCGTCGTCTTCACCGAACCGGAATGCGAAGCGCATGCGGCGCAGCGCGGGCCGCCCCGTCGCACGCAGGCTGTCGAGCACGCCCCGGAACTCCGTCACGTTGGTGCACGGGGCGATCTCGTCGAAGAAGCGCTTGCCGAGCACGTCCTCTTGACGGCAGCCGGAGAGCTCCGACTCCGCGCGGTTGTAGATCACGATGCAGTCGTCGGCGTCGAGCTGCACGAGCCCGAAGGGCAGCATGTCGAAACAGTCCGCATCCTCGGCGGCGAGCGTGACCAGCTCGCGCCCGCTCGCGTTGACCATGCACATGCGGCAGATGCCGTGCGTGACCGGCTCAGCGGGATCGCCCTCCGACATCGTCGTCTCGCACCAGGCGCAGATCACGGTCGGGGCGGGCATGCGGGCATCTCCTCGAAAGAGGACCACCCGGGTTCTACCACCGATGACGCGTCAGGAGGGGTCGTCCGCCTCGGTCTGGTGCTGAAGGCGCTCCTGCGTGCGCCCCAGGCGCCGGTCGCGGAGCTCCATGGCGAGCTGGCGCAGGTCCGCGACCTGGTCCGACTCGTCCATGATCTCGGCGCCGAGGAGCGTCTCGAGCAGGTCCTCGAGCGTCACGATGCCCGCGAGGCCGCCGAAGGCGTCGTTCACCACGGCGATGTGCGTCCCCTCGCGGATGAGCATCCGCAGCGCGTCGCCGACGGGCGCGTCGACCTCGAACGAGGGGATCTCGCGCAGGAAGTCGCGCAGCTTGGCCGGGGCGTCCGAGCGGCTGAGC
The DNA here is from genome assembly GCA_030066775.1 of Planctomycetota bacterium. Classification (GTDB taxonomy): domain Bacteria; phylum Planctomycetota; class PLA2; order PLA2; family JAEUHO01; genus JASJAY01. Next base: position 2,362 of record JASJAY010000022.1, on the reverse strand, counting down.
CGACGCAGGATCTCCGGCACGAGCACGTAGCCGATGATGTCCTCCTCGCCGTCCTCGAACAGCGGGATGCGGGTGAACGGCATGCTCGTCTCGTTGTGCAGGAGCGCCGACGCCGGCAGGTCCGCCGAGAGCCGCCCGACGACCGTGCGGGGCGTCATGACGTCGCGCAGCGGGACGTTCCCGAGGTGCAGCGCATTCGTGACGATCTGGGACTCGTGCTGGAGCAGCAGCCCCTCCTCGGCAGCGCTCTCGACCATCGCGCGCACCTCGCCGCGCGAGATGCGGGCGTGGTCCGGGCGCTGGATCATGCTCGTCAGCGCGCGCGTGAGCAGCAGCACGGGATAGAGCATCAGCTGGAGCACGACGAGCGTCCGGGCCACGAAGGTCACCAGCCCGGAGGCGTGCACGGCCCCGATGGTCTTCGGGATGATCTCCGTCACGACCAGCACGAGCAGCGTCAGCACCGCGGAGAAGAGGCCGACCCAGGCGTCCCCGAAGACGTCCGCCGCCTGCGCGCCCGCCATGGCCGCGCCGATCGTGTGGGCGATCGTGTTCAGGATCAGGATCGAGCTGATCGCGTCGTCCAGGCGCTCGGACTTGATCGCCTTCAGCTTGGCCGCGCCCTTCTCGCCGTTCGCGGCCCGCTCCGCCAGCTCCGTGTCGCGGATGCTCAGGAGCGCCGCCTCGAGAATCGAGCACAGGAACGAGACCCCGAGCGCGATCAGGACGGTGAGGAGCAGGGCAAGCATCCGCGGATCATCGCGGAAGGGCGCCCGGGCTCATCGCGAATACCCTGTGGCGGCATGGCCACGAAGCCCTCCCGCCGCCGTGAAGACCTCGTAGAGCGCGTCCGGCGCCTCCCGACGGGGCCCGGGGTCTACCTCTTCAAGGACGAGCCGGGGCGTGTGCTCTACGTCGGGAAGGCGACGAACCTTCGCGCTCGCGTGCGCTCCTACGTCAACAAGGGCGATGGGCGCCCCCTGGTGACCCTGCTCATGCGCCGGGCCGCGGACGTGGACGTGGTCACGACGGAGACCCCCGAGGCGGCGCTCCTGCTCGAGAACACGCTGATCAAGCAGCACCGGCCGCCCTACAACCTGCGCCTCAAGGATGACAAGGCCTACCTGCTGGTGCGCATCGACAAGAGCCACCCGTTCCCGCAGATCCGGCTCGTGCGCAAGGTAAAGAAGGACGGGGCGCAGTACGTCGGCCCCTTCGCGAGCGCGAAGGCCGTGCGCCGAACCGTGCGCTTCCTACGCACGCTCTATCCGCTGCGCAGCTGCTCGGATCGCGAGCTCGAGGAGCGCACCAAGCCGTGCCTCTACCACCAGATCGGACGCTGCGCCGCGCCCTGCGTCGACCTCATCTCACAGAAGGACTACGCCGAGCTCGTGGACGGCACCCTCGCGGTCCTGCGCGGCCGTGACAGCGGGCTGCTCGGCAAGCTGCGGCGCGACATGGCGGCGGCCTCCGATGCGCTGCAGTACGAGCGCGCCGCGATCCTGCGCGACCGGGCGGAGGCGATCGAGCGCGCGCTGGCGCAGCACGAGACGTTCACGCCCGACGGGAAGGACCGCGATGTCGTGGCCGTCGCGTCGGCCGGCGGCGTTGCGATGCTCGGTCTGGTGTACGTGCGCGACGGGTGTGTCGTGGCCACGCGGACCATCGCGCAGCGGACGACGCTCGGCAAGGCCGACGTCATCTACGCGTTCCTCTCGCAGTTCTATCTGCGCGGCAAGGTGATCCCCGGGGAGGTGCTCGTCGAGGCGGAGCCCGAGGATCTCGAGGGCCTCACGGCGTTGCTCACCTCGTTGCGCGGTGGCCGTGTCATGGTGCGCCGCCCGCAGCGCGGCAAGGCGCGCGAGCTGATCGCCATGGCGCTCGGCAACGCGGAGGTCGCGCTCAGCGAGCACTCGGCCCGCGTGAAGCAGATGCAGGAGGCGCTCGGTGCGCTGGGGGAGCACCTCGGCCTCGACGCCCCGCCGTACCGCATCGAGGGCTACGACCTGTCGCACCTCGGCGGCGCCGATCCGGTGGCGGGCATGTCCGTGTTGATCGGCGGCGTGCCCGAGACGTCGTCCTATCGACACTTCGCGATCCGCGAAGCCGAAGGGGGCGACGACTATGCCGGCATGCAGGAGGTCGTGCGACGGCGCTTCGTCTCCGGCAAGCGCCTCGGCTCGTTCCCGGATCTCGTCCTGATCGACGGCGGGCGCGGCCAGGTCGCGGCGGCGCGCAAGGCCCTGGGCGAGATCGGCCTGGGCGAGATCCCCGTGATCGGGCTCGCGAAGGCGCGCGCGAGCAAGGGCACGGAGGAGCGCATCATCGTTCCCGGGCGCGATCCCGCGCTCGTCCTCCCGCC
>JASJAY010000140.1 GCA_030066775.1 Planctomycetota bacterium | reverse complement strand
GTGGTCGTCGTCTTCTGCACGCTGGGCGCGGCGATCCTGCTGTTCGTGACGGAGTGGCTGCGGGTCGACGTCGTCGCCCTGCTCGTCCTGATCACCCTGGCCCTGACGGGCATCGTCTCGGAGGAGGAGGCGCTCGGCGGCTTCTCGAACGAGGCGGTCATCACGATGGCCGCGGTGCTGGTCCTGAGCGGCGGACTCCAGCGCACGGGCATCGCGAACCTCTTGGGCAGCCGCGTCCTGGCGGTGGCCGGACGCGGCGAGGCCCGCTTGACCGCGGTGCTGATGCTCACCGTGGGCCTGCTCTCCGGCATCATGAACGACATCGCGGTGACGGCCTTGATGCTGCCCGTCGTCGTCTCCATGTCGCGGCGCCTGAAGCTGTCGCCCTCGAAGCTCTTGATGCCGCTGGCGTTCGGCTCGCTGCTCGGCGGCATGACGACCCTCATCGGCACGGCGCCCAACATCCTCGTCTCGGGGTTGCTGCAAGACACGGGCAACGAAGCGTTCACGATGTTCGACTTCACGCCCATTGGGCTCTGCGCGCTCGTGGCCGGCGTCGCGTACATGGTGCTCATCGGCCGTCGGCTCTTGCCCGAGCGCCACGTGGGGCGGGAGGACGAAGACCCCTCGGACGCGCAGGTCAGCGAGGCGTACGAGCTGGGGCATCGCATCTTCACGGTGCGCATCCCCCACGACTCGGCGCTAGCGAACACCACGCTCAAGGCGAGCCGTCTCCACCCGGCGCTCGGATGGAACGTGCTTGCCATCAACCACGAAGGCGAGCCGCGCCTCGCGCCCGGTCCGGACGCCGAGCTGCGCGGCGGCGACACCCTCGTGGTGCAGGGGCGGATGGAGCGCTACGAGGAGGTCCGCGGCTGGGGCTCACTGGAGCTCTTGGAGGGCACGCCCGCGCTCGACGGCCTCGAGTCCGACGACATCGGCTTCGTGGAGATCGTGCTCGGCGAGGGTGACCTGGCGGGGACCACGCTCTTCGACGTCGAGTTCCGCGACATCACCGGCCTGCGCGTGCTCGCGATCGCACATGGGCGGCGACGCGAGGCGCGCCTGACGCGGCTCGAGGCACTGCCCTTGGCCGCGGGCGACCGCCTGCTCGCCATGGGCCCGCGCGCGTACTTCGGGTTCCTCAGGGCCTTGGACGGCCTGACGGCCGTTACGCCACTCGAAGCGCAGACGGCCGCGGAGACGTACGACCTCACGCGCAGGCTCATGCGCGTGCGCGTACCGGCGGGATCGGGGCTCTCCGGCTGCACGCTCGCCGAGACCAACCTCCGGGACGCCTGCGCCCTCACCGTGGTCGGCATCGAGCGCGCCGGCGTGCGCATCGTGCTGCCCGAGCCCTCGGTCGTTCTCGAGGAAGGCGACGTGCTCGACATCGAGGGTCGGCTGGAGGAGCTCAACTACCTCGGTGCGCTGCAGGCGCTCGAGGTGGACGAAGGGCCGGCGCCGAAGATGGAGTCCCTGCAGTCGAGCACCGTGGGCATCGGCGAGGTCGTTCTGGCGCCGCGCAGCGAGATCACCGGCAAGACGGTGCGCGGGCTGCACTTCCGCGAGCGGTTCGGCCTGTCGGTGATCGCCGTGTGGCGCGGCGGGCGTGCCTACCGCTCCAACCTGCGCGACTTCAAGCTCAAGCTCGGCGACGCGCTGCTCGTCTACGGACCGCGCGACCGGATCGCCCAGCTGCATCGGCAGGACGACTTCATCGTGATCTCGGGCACGAAGGCCGAGCCCTTCCGAACGGAGAAGGGACCGATCGCCGCGATGATCATGGGCGCCGTGCTCGTGACCGTGGCCTTCGGGCTCGTGCCCATCTGGCTCGCGGCTCTGTGCGGCGCGACGCTCATGACCGTCACGCGCTGCTTGAAGCCGGGCGAGATGTACGAGCACATCGAGTGGAAGGCGATCATCCTCGTCGCGGGCATGCTGACGCTCGGCCTCGCCATGGAGACATCCGGCGCAGCCGTGATGATCGCCGACAACGTGCTCATGCTGCTGAAACCCATGGGCCCAAGGGCGGTCATGGCGGGGATCTTCCTGGTCAGCGCACTGGCCGCCTACGTGATGCCGACGGCGGCCGTGGCGGTCCTGATGTCGCGCATCGTCCTGAGCGACGCCGCCGGGCTCGGCGTCGATCCGCAGAGCGCGGCGATGTGCATCGCTATCGCCAGCTCGTGCGCCTTCATGAGCCCCGTGGGGCATCCCGTGAACCTGCTGGTCATGGGTATGGGCGGGTATCGCTTCACCGACTACACCAAGGTCGGGATCGGGCTGATGCTCGTCGTGTTCGCGGTGGTGATGGTCGTGCTGCCGATCTTCTGGCCGCTCGCGCCGGTGGCGGCCACCCCATGAGCGCGTGGTGGAACATCCGGCTGCGGGCCCCCTTCTGGGCCGTCGTCTCGATCGGGCTCCTGGTCTGGGCGTGGCTCCGCGCGGAGGAGTACGACCCCAAGGGTGATGCCGTGCTGATCGGCGTCGGCGGATTCGGTCTGCTGACGTCCCTGGCGTTCATCGTCTTCGGCCGCAAACGCTCGGACCGCGACGAAGGGCAACACTGAGCGACGACCGGCCCGGCCGTCTATCTGCGACGCGCCTTCGCCTGAATGGACTCGATCAGCTTGGCGATGAATCCCATGAGCAGTCGCTCTTGCGACATGCCGTCGGGCGCCTTGGCCTGTGCCTGCTCCCATGCGAAACGGAGCATCGCCCCGGACGACTTCCCCCCCACCCCGACGTCCACGATCTCCACATCCGTCGCACCCTCGCGCGTCAGCACGAAGAGGAACGCCTCCCTGCCGATCGTGCAGGTCACCTCCGGCTGGTCAGGGTTGGTAGCGTCGTAGGCGAGACGTGGTGCCTCCGTGGATGCAGCCTTCGCCTTGGCGAGCCGCGAGAGCATCCCGGACAGCACGATGCGCGCGTAGCCGTCCACGGCGCTGCGCGGTCCCGGATTCAGGTTCGTGTACGTGCTGCCGAAGATCCACGCCGCGTGGGCCTCGGCGCGGAGCCCCCAGTCGGCGGGATCGTCACCCGCGTTCGGTTGCCTTCGCTCGAGCGCTTCCACGACTCGCTCGACGGCGGCCAGCGCCTCCGTCTCGGCCCGCGTCTGTTCCGCGGACTTCGCGCCGCAAGCGAGCGTGAGGGCTGCGAGGGTCACGCAGAGCAGCGTGCGACGCATGCGTCAGTCCTTCGCCACGGTGAGCGTGAGCGAGACGCGGACCACCAGCGATCGGTCCGGCGGCATCGCCACGGCCTCGTCGACCTGCTCGCCCGTCTCCTTCCACGCATCTGCGCCCTGCAGGTAGGTGAAGTTGCTGCTGCCGTGCGATCCCGTAATGGCGCGACGCCCCACGTGGATGCGTGTGCCGTGCTCCCATCCGGGACCGTTGTGATGCGATCGGGGCTTGCCGGGTTCGAAGGCGATGCGCACCACGATCCCCGTCAGGTCCGGTTCGCGTCGGGCTTCGAAGCGCACGGCCCGCGATCCCTCGGGCAACGCCTTGGCTGCTTCCAGCAAGACCGCCGTCACGTGCTTCCCGTCGAGGGGGCGGTCCTTCAGCGCGTCGATCGCGCGTGCGAGGGCGGAGTCCTTCGCGGGCTCGGGGCCCTCGACCCTCAACACGGCCACGTGCGCGCCAAGGCGTGATGCCAGCTCGACCAGAGGCGCGCGTCGTGGGTGCTTCTCGTCGAGCGCGTTGGCGTGCGCGAGCAGTCCAGGCAGCGCAGCCAGGCCAAGCGCCTCGAGCCTCGCGGTCGCATCGGCCTGCGCTTCTCCCTCCGCCCCCGACGCGGCCTTCAGCAAGGGCTCGAGCTCGGCAGCCGGTGTGCGCGCGACGCGGCGTCGCTTCGGGAGCGGCACGGTGTCTTGCCCGTTGGCCCGGCGCCATACGTTGAGCGCCATGATGCGCTGGCGGTCGCGGATCGTTTGCGTCGCGCCGAGATCGAACGTGTAGCGCTTGGGGAAGCGCTGGCTGAGCGCGTAGGCGGCGATGTCGGCAATCCGCGGGTCGCTGAAGTTCACTCCGTTCCAACTCCCCGACATCCCCTCCATCCGCTCGAGGTCCAGGAGGCGGCCCACCAGCAGCGCCTCGACGGCCGCGCGCCACTTCGGGGGCCCATCCGCGTCGCCCCCCGTTCCGCCGGCCGCGGCGGCGGGGCCCGTCGCCATCATCATCGAGGGTCCTCCGGAGGTGAGGCCCGAGACGATGCCGTATCGCCTGCGCAGCGGGTGGCGATCGAGGCCCTTGTCCAGCGCCTCGATCGCAGTGGGCTCGCCGCAGCCGACGAGGAACGCGATGAGGGCCCCCGTGTCGTCCGATCCGAATCCGAAGGAATCCGTCGTCTCCTCGGGGGCGAGCGCGCGCCATGCGCCGAGTGCGACCTCGAGTCCGTCCCGCTTTCCGTGATGCCAGAGCGTGCGCACCGCCGCGATGCGCGCGCCGAGCGTCGGTCCGTCGGCGAGCTCTGTGCGGAGCGCCGTGAGCACGCTCTCCGTGGGCTCGACGCGCGTCAGCATGTCGATCAATCCGATGCGCGCCCAGGCGTCGTCGGTCTTGCCGATGCCTTCGATCAAGGCCGCAGCGGCCGCCTTCGGAAAGCGCCGGACCAGTGCATCGGAGCGATCGACCGCGTCGCGTCCGCCCGCGCGCACGCCGTCGGCGAGGACCGCCTCTTCCCCGCGCTCCTGGATCGCCTCCCACCAGGCCTGCGCCTGCTCCTTCACCGACTTCGTCTTGCCGTCCTTCCCCACGGTGGACGACGTCGTGGCCGGCTCCCAGAACGGGCTGCCGGCAATGCTCGAGAGGATCGCCTCGACGCAGTCCGAGACACGCAGCACGGTGTGCGAGAAGTAGAAGTTGCGGTGGAAGCCCACCGAGCGCGTGAAGCGCTCGTCGTCCAGCGCTTCGATGAGCTGCGGCACGGCATCGAAGCCCATGGCCACCAGCCGCTTGGCCGGGCTCTCATCCCCGCGCGGATCCGCGAACACGTCGCACCAGCCCGGCTGCGACCACTGCTGTCCGTTCTGGTCGCGCAGCTGCCAGATCAGCTCGGCGATCTGCTCCTTCTTGGAGAGCTCCTTCCACTCGCGCTTGGGCCGTGCCGCGTGCGCCTCGTCCTCCTCGACCATCTTCTGGAGCAGCGCGATCGTCGTCTCCACGCGCTCGGCATGCGGGCTCTCGGGGAAGTCCTTGGCGAGCGCCTTGAATCCGGCGAGCAGGTCCTTGCGCGCCACGAGCCCTTCGCGCTCGGGATCGTCGATCGCAAACGAGTCGCCGCCGAACGCAACGACCAATCGCCACGTACGGGCGTGAGCCAAGTCGTGCTCGAGTGCCTGGCGCAGGGTGCGCTTCTTGCCGCGCCGATCCGTGGCGCCGAGCTCGGCGGCCAGGGCGCACAGACGCTTGGCGTGGTCCGTCAGCCCTTGGCCATCTGCGGCAAGCGCCAGGACGAACACCTCGGTGAACTCGCCGGTGCGTGCACCGAAGCGACGCCATGGATCGTCGCGATCCTTCAGCTCGGCCATCACCTTCAGAAAGCCGTCCGCATGTGCGGCCGGCTCGATCCGCTCGAAGTCCACGCGTTCATGCGCCGGCGTGTCCGGCTTCGTTCGCTTGTAGCGCCCCTTGGCCAGGTCGAGGAAGAGCACGTCGAAGTGCTCGCCGTCCTCGGCGAGCAGGAAGCCGGTCCGGGGCGTCTGCGTCGGCGCGTCGTCGCCCGAGCGCGACCACATCCCGGTGTACACGCTGACCCATGGCTTGTCGGCCGGGCCGTCGTAGGAGCTGAGCGATCGGAACCACGCGAAGAGCGTCTCGCAGTCCGTCGCCTTCGCTTCCTCTTCGGCACCAACCGGCGGTACGCCGGCGAGAAGGAGGAAGATCACCAGGGCCGCGCCGAGTCCACGCACGTGCACTCCCTTCCGAAGCGGCGGAGCGGGCGCCCCCACGCCACCTCTCACTTGCGGGCCGGCCATCGTACTGCGGCGCGAGGCACCCATTTGTGCGCGGGGTGTCGGTGGGACGGCGGCACCCGACACGGGGTATAATTCGCCCCCCACCGCGAGGACGCCCTGCATGTCGACGGATCCCGAGAGCCCGGTCACGACCTTCATCCTGGTCCCCGAGAAGGAGCTGGGACACGCCATCGCGAAGAAGCTGCGCGAGGACGACCGCGTACAGGTCTGCGGCATCTCGACGGATCCCGACAAGGACCTCTTCCGGATCTGGGAGGCCAACCCCGACGTGATCGTCGGAGACTGGGAGGCCGGCGGGCTCGAGTTCGTGTTCACCGAGCGGCTGCCCCCCGGCAAGCACCGCATCGTCTTCTTCGCCCCCCGCTCCGAGGGCGGCTGCGACGCGTGCTACGAGGCGCTCGTGCACGGTGCCGAGGGCGTCATGTGCCGCCCTGCCTCGGCGATCGAGGTCGAGCACTGCGACGACCTCATCGAGTCGATCCGCAAGGGCATGCCCATGCGGCCCGCGGACTGCCCGGCGGTCCAGCGCCTCGAGCGCGAGCGGGCGGGCGGCGAGTAGGTCAGCTCGTGCGCTCGACGCGCACGGCGCACACCTTCGTTTCCGGGATCTTCGCGACCGGGTCGTAGGCCGCGTTCGTGAGCACGTTCGTCGGGGCCTCGTGGAAGTGGAACGTCATGCTGACGGTCCCCGGCGGCGAGACCTCCGTGACGAGTGCCCTGGCGACCACCTCGCCGCGGCGTGAGGTGACGCGCACCTCGTCGCCGCTCGAGATCTGCAGCGCCGCGGCGTCGCGCGGATGGATCTCCACCAGCTCTTCGGGGCGCAGCTCCTCGAGGCCGTGCACGCGGCGGGTCATGGTCGAGGTGTGGTAGTGGTACAGGCTGCGCTCCGTCGTGAGCACGAGCGGGTACTCGGCATCGGGCTCCTCGTCCGGCGGCCGGTACGCCAGCGGGAAGAAGCGCGCTTTGCCCCCGGGACGCGGGAACTGCTCGCCGTGCAAGAAGCGCGTGCCGGGGTGCTCCTTGTCGGGGCAGGGCCACTGCAGGCCGACGTCCTCGATGCGGTCGTGGCTGATCCCGCCGTAGATCGGCGTGAGCGCGGCGATCTCCTCCATCACGTCGGCGGCGTCTGCGTAGTCGAAGCCGGGCGCGCCCATGCGGCGGGCGATCTCGCAGGTGATCCACAGGTCGGAGCGTGATTCGCCGATCGGCTCGATCGCCTTGCGCACGCGCTGCACGCGGCGCTCGGTGTTCGTGAACGTGCCGTCCTTCTCGGCGAAGGTCGCGGCGGGCAACACGACGTCCGCGTAGCGCGCGGACTCGGTCAGGAAGATGTCCTGCACGACGAGGAACTCACATTCCTCCATGGCCTTCTGCGCGTGCGTCGCGTCGGCTTCGCTCAGCGCCGGGTTCTCCCCCACCAGGTAGATGGTCTTGATCGTCCCGCCTGTGACGCCGCGCAGGATCTCGAGGTGCGTGAGGCCCGGGGCATCGTCGAGCTCGACGTCCCAGGCCTGCTCGAACTTCGCCTTCACGTCGGGCAGGTCGACCCTCTGGTAGCCGGGGTAGACGTTGGGCAAGGCGCCCATGTCGCACGCGCCCTGCACGTTGCTCTGGCCGCGCAGCGGGTTCACGCCGGAGGACGGGTGGCCCACGTTGCCCGTCAAGAGCGCCAGGTTGCTGATGGCGAGGACGTTGTCGGTGCCGTGGGTGTGCTGGGTAATCCCCATCGCGTAGAGGATGCTGGCGGGCGCGTTGGCGGCGTACATGCGTGCCGCCTCGGCGATCTGCGCGAACGGCACACCCGTCTTCTCCTCGACCGTCGCGTCGTCGTATGCAGCGAGCGATGCCTCGAACGCCTCGAAGTCCTCGCAGCGCGCGGCGATGTAGTCGGGGTCGTGCAGCCCTTCCTCGAGGATCACGCGCATCATGCCCATCAGCAGGGCGACGTCGCTGCCCGCCCTGTGCTGGATGAAGAGATCAGCGTGCTGCGCGAGCTCGATCTCGCGCGGGTTGGCCACGATCAGCTTTCCGCCCTGCCGGATCGAGCGCATGACCTGCAGCCCGATGATCGGGTGCGCGGCCGTGGTGTTCGTGCCGATGGCGAACACGCAGCGCGCGTCGCCGATGTCCTTCGACGAGCTCGTCATGGCGCCGCTGCCGAAGCTCTGCACGAGGCCCGCGACGGACGGCGCGTGGCACAGCCGCGCGCAGTGGTCCACGTTGTTCGTGCCCTGCACGGCGCGGGCGAGCTTCTGGAGGACGTAGTTCTCCTCGTTCGTGAGCTTGGCCGACGCGATCGCGGCGAAGGCGGCGCCGCGATGGGCCTGGAACTTCTCCACGACCAGGTCGAGCGCCTCGTCCCAGGTCGCCTCTTCGAGCGAGCCGTTCCGGCGGATCAAGGGCGTCTTGAGCCGGTCGGGGGCGTTCACGAAGTCGAAGCCGAAGCGGCCCTTCACGCAGAGACGCCCCTCGTTCGACGGGTTCTCGCGCACGCCGCGCACCGAGACGAGCTGGTCGTCGACGACGCCGAGGTGGATGCCGCAGCCGCAGCCGCAGTAGGTGCAGGTCGTCTCGACCTCGCGCTGCGGTGCCTCGAACTCCTTGAAGGAGAGCGAGGCCGTCGGGCAGCGGACCACACACTCGCCGCAGGACACGCAGTCGGATTCGATCCACTCCGCATCCGGCGCGCTGCCGATCGACGTGAACACGCCGCGCTTGACGAAGTCGATCGCGGAGACGCCCACGATCTCGTCGCAGGTGCGCACGCAGATGCCGCACAGGACACAGATGTTCGGGTCGAACTCGAAGAACGGGTTCGACGTGTCCGCGACGAGGTTGTGGTCCGGGCTGCGGTAGCGCCGAAGCTTCGCCTCGTTGACCCCGACGAAGTTGGCGATCTGGCGCAGCTCGCAGGCCTCGCCCTCCTCGCAGTCCACGACGCCGCGGTGGTGGTTCACGAGCAAGAGCTCGACGGCGCCGCGCACCGTCTGCTTGATCTCCTCCGTGTCGGTGCGGACCTGGGCCCCGGGAGTCACGGGGGTGTTGCAGGCCGTGACCATCCGGCCGTCGACCTCGACGAAGCAGAGGCGGCAGACGCCGGCGGGCACCAGGTCGGGGTGATGGCAGAGGTGCGGGATGAAGACGTCGTTCTCGAGCGCGGCTTCGAGCAGCGTGGCCTCGGCATCCACCTCGATCGGCTGACCGTCGAGGATCACCTCCACCT
>JASJAY010000139.1 GCA_030066775.1 Planctomycetota bacterium | reverse complement strand
CGCATGCTCTCCGACCACCTCACCGCCCGCCTCGACGGCATGACCGATGAAGCGACTGCGCTCCAGGAGCGCCTCGCGGACCCGGAGGTGGCGGCGGACTACAAGGAGTACAACAAGCTCAACCGCGAGCTGGCGGGCCTCAAGAAGACCGTCGACCTGTACTCCGGCTACAAGACCGCGCTTCACCGCATCGAAGAAGCCAAGTCGATCCTCGCCGACGGCTCCAGCGAAGACGAGTACCGCGAGCTCGCCCAGATGGAGCTCGAGGAAGCCACGGGCGACGTGGAGCGGCTCGCCGAGGAAGTCCGCACGAGCCTCGTCTCCGATGACCCCGACGATCTCCGCGACGCGATCGTCGAGATCCGCGCAGGGGCCGGCGGCGACGAGGCTGCGCTCTGGGCCGGCGACCTCTTCCGTCTCTACACCCTCTACGCGCAGCGCCGCGGCTGGAAGATCGAGGGCATGGAGGAGAACGGCAGCGACCAGGGCGGCTTCAAGCAGGTCACCTTCGCCGTGCGCGGGCAGGGCGCCTTCGGCGGCATGCGCTTCGAGTCCGGCGTGCACCGCGTGCAGCGCGTGCCCAAGACCGAGACCCAGGGCCGCATCCACACCTCGACCGCCACCGTGGCCGTGCTGCCCGAGGCCGAGGACGTCGACATCCAGATCAAGGACAGCGACATCGAGATGGACACGATGCGCGCTGGCGGCCCCGGCGGGCAGAACGTGAACAAGACCTCGTCGGCCGTGCGCTTGACCCACATCCCGACGGGCATCGTCGTGAAGTGCCAGGCCGACCCCTCGCAGCACAAGAACCGCGCCACCGCCATGCGGCTCCTGCAGGCCAAGCTCTACGAGGCCGAGCGCGAGCGCCTGGCCCGCGAGCGAAGCGAGGCGCGCTCGAGCCAGGTGGGCACCGGCAGCCGCAGCGAGAAGATCCGGACCTACAACTACAAAGAGACGCGGGTCACCGATCACCGCATCAGCCTGACCGTGCACAACCTGCCCGAGATCCTCGACGGCCAGATCGAGGCCGTGATCGAGGCATTGCGGCAGGAAGAGCTGAAGCGCCGTCTCGAGAACCTCTAGCCCGCACCACCGTTGGAGTGGGGGTGGGCTCCGGGGGGAGCCCCGCAAGTAGCGTCACCGGGGCGGTTCCCGTACGATTCCCGCTCGGTTGGCAGGACGCTTGAGGAGAGCCGAGGATGACCGAAGAGCACGACGACGCCCTGGAGCAGGACGACACCCTCGATCAGGGAGACCCCGAGGGCGCTCCCGAGGCCGAGCCCTATATGGGTGACGAGGAGTTCGAGGACGAGCTCGCCGCCGAGGGCGGGGAGATCGACACCGCGGCCCTGATGGCCGAGGCGTACGACGACCAGCTCCGGATGAAGGCGTCCTGGCACCTCATCCCGCGCGAGAACTTCGTCTTCCTCTTCGCGAACTGCCTGTTCTTCGCGGGTGCGCTCGCCGCCTGGTCGCGCATGATTCCGCCCGACTGGCTCGAGGCCGCCGGCAAGGCGCGTGTCGAGCTGGATCCGTCGACCTACCTGATGGGCCTCGACACGATCCGCGGCACGTTCATCTTCGTGCTGGCGATGTACGGCTTCTTCCAGGTCGTCTTCAACATCGTCGGTCGTACCACGAAGGTCTGGCCGTTCATGCTGAACGCCCTCGTCGCGCTCGAGGTCGGCATCGGCGGCATCGCCCGGGGCTGGGGCAGCGACGCCATGGAGATGGCGGGCACCTACCTCGAGAACGCCGAGAGCAAGACGCTGATGGACGACATGATGGTGCCGCTCTCAGCGATCCCGCCGGCCTACTGGATGCTCACGCTGGGCGGCATGATCGTCCTGATCGTGATCCTCAACGGCATCATGACGGGTGCGAAGAAGGCCAAGATGGCTGCCGCCGAGGAAGGCGGGAGCCGCCGCCGCCGGTAAAGCGCACGCGCTCTACTTCCACCGAGGCTAGCGCCGTGCCGCAGCCGACCGTGATCGACATCCTGCGCCGCTCCACGTCGTGGCTCTCGGAGCGGGGCATCGAGCAGCCGCGCCTCGACGCGGAGCTCCTGATCGCACACGCCCTCGGCGTGAAGCGGCTCGACCTGTACGTGCAGTACGACCGGCCGCTGCAGGAGGACGAGCTCTCCCGCGCCCGCGCGCTGATCCAAGCGCGCGGCGGCCGCAAGCCCGTTGCCTACCTGATCGGCGAGCGCGAGTTCTACTCCCTGCCCTTCCAGGTGGATGCGCGCGTGCTCGTGCCCCGCCCGGAGACGGAGCACCTGGTCGATCTGGCGCTCGAGGCGCTGAAGCCGCTCGAGGCCCCCGTCCTCGCTGACGTCGGTACGGGCTCGGGCTGCATCGCCATCGCCGTGCTCGCGAACCACCCGGGCGCGCGCGCCCACGCCCTCGACGTCTCGGCGGACGCGCTCGAGGTCGCGCGCGCCAACGCGGAGCAGAACGGCGTGGCCGATCGCATCGCCTTCCACGAGGGCGACCTGCTCGAGCCCCTGCGCGGTTCCGAGGACTGGGGCACGCTCGATGCCGTCCTCTCGAATCCGCCCTACGTGCTCCGAGACGATCCGAACGTCGACCCAGACGTGCGCGAGCACGAGCCCGAGGCCGCGCTCTACGTCCCAGGGGACGACGCCCTCAGCTTCGTTCGCCGGATCGCCGAGACGGCGCGCGAGGCGCTACGGCCCGGCGGCTTCGTCGCGTTCGAGGTGGGCTACGAGAGCGGCGCGGACGCGGTCCGGCTGCTAACGGAGCTCGGCTACGAGGACAGCCGTGTGCTGCCCGACCTCGCGGGGATCGACCGGATCGCTACCGCTCGGACATCGAGCCGGACGGCGGCACCTTGAGGTCCGCCTCGCGCCGCTGCGCCCCGAGCACGGCGCCATCCTGCCGGTAGAGGCGTCGGCTCTCGCGACTGATCATCCGCAGCTCCGCGTTCGGCACCGCCAGCGCCGCGGTGCCCTGGACGAGCACGCCCACGTCGACGGCGTAGCGCAGTGCGTGCACACGGCGCTTCGCGTCGCCCTCGGCCCAGTCGTTGACGCGACGCACCAGCGCCGCGCGGTGCCAGCCGGTCAGGGCGACCTCGAGCTCGTTCTGCACGGGGACGGTGCGAATCGGCAGCCGCTCTTCGAAGCGGCGGATCTCGTTGCCGTCCTTGTCCAGCACCTGCACGGTGTAGCGCAGGCCGCGCTTGACCGAGCGGACGTGTGCGGCGACGGGTAGCGGATCGTCGTGCGCGTGGAACGACCACGGTGCGATCCGCGACGTCTCCTTCCCATGCCCCAGCAGACGCAGCTCGATACCGCGGCTGGGCGTGATCCCCTTGGACTCCAGATAGCTCTTCGGGTCGAAGCGCCACAGGGCGGTGCGGTTGCCGAAGCCGCCGCTGCGGACGCTGATGGCCACGTTCTCCGGCTGCGGCACGATCATCGGGATCGACGGCCGCCGGCTGTCCGCCGTCGTGTGGGCGACGCCGGTGAAGCGCAGGGTGCCGTCGGCCCACTCCTCCGCGAGCTTCATGCCTTCGGGCTCGGCGTCGAGCACGAGGCCGTGGGTGCGCACGATCCACTGCGCCTTGTCGGGCGTGCGCACGAAGGTCGTGGGGCGCTCGCGCTGCGGCTTCGGGCGCGCGGGCTGGTTCGGCTGCACGACCTGAGGCTCGAGGCCGCGCCCGCCCATGACGTCTTCGTAGATGCGGTGGGCGCCGCGTCCGCGCAGCGGCGTCACGAAGGTCAGGTCGATCGACACGGTCTCACCGGCGTCGACCGGGAACACGACGATCGAGAGCCGATCCTGCGCCAGGCGCTCCAGGCGGAGGGGATCCCGTCCGCGCGAGGGGCGTCGCGTGCGGTTGGGCACGCGACGCGGCCGCAGGGTGCGCGCCTCGTCGTAGATGCGGCGGGCGTCGCCGAGGGTGAGCGTGCGCGCGAGGATGGGGGCGCCCGTCCGGCGCCGGAGGACCGCGCCGATCACCTCGGCCCTGGGATCGACGGCGTACGTCTGCCGCCACTCGACGGAGCCGATCGTGTTCTGGTTCGTGACCGTCAGGGTCAGATCCACGCGGGCCAGGTCACCGACGATGCCAACGCTGCCGTGGTGCATGCCCACGAGGCTCGGCGCGCGCTGCGGGCCCTGCCCTTGGCCGGGCATCGGCTCGCCCGGCGTGGCAGGCGCCGGCGCCGTCGGCAGCTTGTCGCGCTTGCGCATGTCATCGAGCTCTTCCTTGCGCTCCGGCGAGCCCGGCTTCAACCGGTCCCTGAGCCGGTCTTTGGGGTCCTTGGCCTCGGCCGAGACCGTGGGCAGGAGCAGGAAGGCGGCGCACAGGGCCGCGGCGACAGCGCGAGCTCGACTCATGGGGACCCCCAGCTTTCAAACGCGGGAATCGCGCTGCCGGAAGCACGATCTCCGCTTTGACGGCCCGGGCCGCCCGGGGGTCCAAGCCCGTGTGATCAGGCCTTCGTCAGCTCCAGGTTGAAGCCGGCGAGCTTCCAGGTGCCGTCGGCCTCGAAGACGTACACGAGCGACCACTGCACGAACAGGCCCGTCGACACCGGCTGACGCGCTTCGATCCCCAGGACGCCGGGAGCGCGGACCTCGTGCTCGACGGTGTCCAACTCGTCACCGCGCGCCACGGCGCGGAGCACACCCAGGCGATCTGCCTTCGCGAGGAGGTTGCGGATGGCCTCGTCCGTGAGCGTCTCCTGGAGGAGGGTGCTCCAGGTGGGCCTCAGCTCTGCGAACCCGTTCGTCGCGAGAGCCTTGCGCAGCTCGGCGTACGCGCCGTCGGCCAGCGAGCGGACGAGCTTGTCGTCCACCTTGGGCTCGGCGCCCCGCGGCCCGGCGTAGTCGATGTCGCCGATGGCGATGTCGTAGAGGCGGAGCTCTTCCTTGAAGCCGTCGAAGCGGAACGCGACCGCGATGTGGAAGCGGCGACGCGAGGTGGGATTCACCACGTCGCAGCGGATCACGAGCATCTCGTTGGCCGTGTCGTCGTGCTCGACGATGGGCTCTTCGCGCAGCGAGAACTCGGCATCTTCCAGGTGGGTGAAGTGCAGGCCGGGCTGGAGGTGCATGGCGAAACGACGTGCGATGTTCGCCTCGGTGAGGTGCTCGCCGACGATCTGCTTCGCGAGCGCTGCGTAGTCCTTCGACACGAAGTAGTTGTTGAGCCGCGTGAGAGCGTCCTTGGCGAGCTCGATCGAGCGGGCGCGGGACGGCGTCACGGCAACGGTCAGCGGCACACCGATCGCGGAGTGGCGCTCGACGTGCGCCACGCGCACCTGGCCCGACTCGAACACGAGGCCCATGAGCAAGTCCGCCTGGGCACCATCCTTGTAGGTGAGCGTGCCGCGCACCTCGGTCTGGCTCTTGCCGTAGCGGTTGCCGCGCCACTCGTGACCGTGCCAGTCAACACTCTCGATCTCGCTCGCGAACAGCGCCCGGAACTCGCGCTCGAGCGTCTCGTAGGTCGTGGTCTCGTGGACGCGCGCCGACATCATGGCGTACGCCTCTTCGAAGCGGCCCACCTTGAGGAGGAGGAGGAAGGCCTTCTCGACCTCGTACTCGGACGCCTCCTGCGGGACCCGCGCGAACATCGGGATCATGATCCAGCGGCCGTTCACGTAGAAGAACGAGCCGTACGTCCGCGTGGAGGACGTACCCGTGTAGTGGACGAGGTGCTGGTCCACGTCGGTCCCCAACACCATTCCGGCCTTTACGTACGGGCGGTACGCCTGCGCGTCCTCGCTGTCCGGCTTGGCGACGATCTGGCTCAGCACCTTCCAGTCGCCCTCAGGGGGCCGGACGGCGTCATCCGGCATGTTGCGGAACGCCGCTGCGGCGTGGAAGTACATGCGCACCGCGTCACCCGTGCTGGCCGCGATCGCCAGGCTCTCCGCCATCGTCGGCTGGAGTGCGCGAACGCGCTCGGGATGGCCAATCAGGCTCTCCGCCAGCTCCCGCAGCCCGTCCGGGCCGGCATCCGGGCCGGTGGTGCCGGCGGCGGCCGGGGTGGTGCCCAAGAGCGCCAGCATCAGGACGAGGACGAGGCCGGCACCCTGCAGGGCGCGGCGAAGGAAGTGAGGGGTGGGGCGGAAAGACGAGGTCTGCATGGTGGCTCCTGCGCTCTTTGTCTCGGGGGGGGCGGGGCCCGAGAGCTCCGCTTGGAGCCCAACTGCGAAGGCGCGCCAGGTGGAGACCGGAGGCGCCGCGGTGGCAAGTTCGGCGGGGCCGGTGCCTCTCCCTGGTGGACCCACCGGAGACCCGCCGTGGCGATCACCGACGAGAAGCTCGAACGAATCCAGAAGCGCATGCGCGAGGCACGCCGCCTCCGGCAGGCGCAGCGGCCGAAGCCGCCCGGCGGCGTGGTCCTCGTGGCCTGGCTGGACCGGCTCATGGCCTTGGGCGTCGTGCTGTGGCTCGTGCTTGTCGCAGAGGGCGTATGGCGCGGGCCGCGCAGTCTTCGAGGCGACATGGCCGCGCTCGGCCTGGTCTGCATCGTCCTGGTCTGGCTGCTGCTCAAGGTCGCAGGCGGCCTGCTCCGCGGCTCCCGTGCCGCGCTCTGGTTCCACCTGCTCGTGGCGACCTACGAGCTCGCCTCCGTGCTCGTCAAGGCGTTCGCGTACTCGTACTCTCGCGTTCCCGATGGTGCGGTGGAGAAGCTCCTCGTACACGCATTGATCGTGACGCTCCTCAGCGTGGCTGCTGCGGGCGGATGGTTCCGTCAGTCAGAGAACCGGATGCGCCTGCCGCGCATGCGCGAACGCGCGCGAAAGAAGCGTGCGGTGCGCCGGGGGGCGCACCGCCTTCGCTTGGGGGAGAGCACCTGACGGTGCGGTGGCTCCTCGGACGCGGCTACGGGAGGCGGTAGCTGATGATGATCGTCGGCACGTTGCCCGAGCCGCACGCGTCGCCGCCGTCGTTGAAGATCGCGAAGTCCGGGTTGCCGTCGCTGTTCGTGTAGCCGCTGCGCGACCAGGCGAGCGAGAAGTCCACGCGGCTCCAGCCTTCGCGCCAGCTGCGACGCACGGCGCTGGTCACGTCCACGCGCTTGGCCTCCTGGCGGGCGTCGGCGCTGAGGATGCCGACCTCGTTCTCCACGGGGACGATCCAGAAGTCGGCGGCGTCCAGCGTCGGACCGATGTTCACGTGGTTCACGATCACCGCCCCGTGGGAGCTGTACGGATCGCCGACGACGGCCTCCTGGTGGAGGGTGAGCGACGCCGAGTCGATGATGGCGTCCGCGGGGAGGCTCGAGATGTCGAACGCGAAGAACTGGGTCCCACCCACGTTCGAGCGCGGGCCGTCGATGTCGCCCACGAAGCCGCACGAGCCGGTCGTAGAGACCGTGCCGTCCGAGCGCACGAGCCCGTCCAGCGCGTCGATCGAGGGGGCGACCAGCGCGTAGTCGTACACGAGCGGGCCGCCGGGCGGGGTCCCGCCGCCGCCACCCCCGCCGCAGGCGGCGAGGAGCAGGGCCGAGAGCGAAGCCAGGCAGGAGGCGATGCGAAGCATGGGGGGGGTCTCCGGACCCGGCCGGCGGCCGGGGCTGTCCCATGAACCGCAGAACGCGAGATCCGGCGACAGGCGGGCGCCGATTCCCCTCCAGAGCCCTGATTCTCGGGCCTCGGCAGCGGCGCGGGGGGCTCCCCGGCCGATGCGCCGTCGGCGTATCCTGGGCGCCGTGAACGCGAAGGGCGCCGATTCCGATCTGCAGACGCTGCGCGCGGCCGACGAGGCCGACCGCGAGCGTGTGCTCGGCGAGCTGTTCGAGGAGCACCGGCGCCGCCTGCAGCGGATGGTGCATCTGCGCATGGACGCGGCCCTGCGCGCGCGCGTCGGCGCCTCCGACGTGCTGCAGGAGGCCTTCGTCGAGGTCTCGGGCCGCGTCGGCACGTACCTGCAGGACCCGCGCATGCCCTTCTTCCTGTGGCTCCGGTTCCTGACGGCCCAGAAGCTCGTGGACCTCTACCGCCACCACGTGGGCACGCAGAAGCGCGACGCGCGCAAGCAGGTGCGCATCGACCGCGCCGCCTTCCCCGCGGCGTCGTCCGCCGTGATGGCGGAGCAGCTCGTGGGGGGGCTGCCGAGCCCGAGCGGCACGGTCATGCGCGAGGAGATGTGCCGCCAGGTGCAAGAGGGCCTGGACCGCATGAAGCCGGCGGACCGCGAAGTGCTCGTCATGCGTCACTTCGAGGAGCTGACGCACGCCGAGGCCGCGACCGAGCTCGGCATCAGCGAGGATGCCGCCAGCAAGCGCTACCTCCGTGCGCTCCAGCGCCTGCGCTCCATTCTCGAGGAAGCCGGCTCGGCGGAGGCGGGCGCGTGAGCAGCGCCGGAGAGCTGCCCGTCGAGCTGGACCGTCTGGCGCGCGAGTTCGTCGCGCGCGAGCGCGCGGGCGAGCACCCCACGATCAGCGAGTACGTGCGCCGCTACCCAGAGTACGAGGACGGCATCCGCGAGGTGTTCCCGATGCTCGCCGTGATGGAGGGTGTCAAGCCGGCCTCCGGCAGCGGCAGCCTCACCGGCGTCCGCGCGCTCGACCCCGGCGTGCGCCGGCTCGGCGACTACCGGCTCTTGCGTGTCGTCGGGCGCGGCGGCATGGGCGTCGTCTACGAGGCCGAGCAGGCCACCCTCGGCCGGCGCGTTGCGCTCAAGGTGCTGCCGCCCCAGGCCACGATGGACACGCGCTTCGTCGAGCGCTTCCGCATCGAGGCGCAGGCGGCGGCGCGGCTGCAGCACCCCAACATCGTGCCCGTCATCGGCCTGGGCGAGGACGACGGCGTCCACTACTACGCGATGCAGTTCATCGACGGCTGCGGCCTCGACGAGGTGATGGAGGAGACGCGCGCGCTGCTCGACGCCTCGGCGGACGACGCGCCGTCGAGCGGGTCCGGCGCCGCTGCACGCCTCTTCGCCGTCGACCTCGACGACGGCTCGTCCGCTGTCGGCACGGAACCGGCCCCTGCGGCCGCGGCCCCCGAACCGGTCCCCGTCCCCGTCGATCCCGGATCGCGCGCGGGCCGCCGTCGCTACCGCATGAACGTCGTACGGATCGCGCTGCAGGCGGCGGAAGCGCTGGCGTTCGCGCACGCGCGCGGCGTGCTGCATCGCGACATCAAGCCCTCCAACATCATGCTCGACGGGGGCGGCCGCGCGTGGATCGCCGACTTCGGGCTCTGCCGGCAGGAGGAGTCCGACGGCCTCACGCGAACGGG
>JASJAY010000021.1 GCA_030066775.1 Planctomycetota bacterium | reverse complement strand
GGCGACTACAACACCGGCTTCCTCGACGAGCTCCTCAGCACATAGGATTGCCCATCCCATGGCACACATCGTCCTGACCGGTGGCGCGGGCTTCGTCGGCTCGCACCTGTGTGACGCCCTGCTCGCGCGCGGCGATCGCGTGACGGCGTTCGACAACTTCACCACCGGCTCGCGCGCCAACGTGGCGCACCTCGCCGGGAACGACGCGTTCAGGCTCGTCGAGCAGGACGTGTCGCTGGGCATTCCGGTCGAGGGCGACGTCGATGCGGTGCTCCACTTCGCGAGCCCGGCCTCGCCCAAGCACTACCTCGCCGATCCGATCGCCACGCTCCGTGCCGGCTCGTACGCCACGCACCACGCCCTGGACCTTTCGCGCGACCGCGGCGCCGTCTTCATGATGGCCAGCACGAGCGAGGTCTACGGGGACCCGGAGATCACGCCCCAGCCCGAGTCGTACTGGGGCAACGTGAGCTCGATCGGACCGCGGTCCTGCTACGACGAGGCCAAGCGCTACGCCGAGGCCGCCACGATGGCCTACCGCCGGCAGCACGGCCTGGACACGCGCATCGTGCGGCTCTTCAACACGTACGGCCCGCGCATGGACCTCGACGACGGGCGCGCCCTGCCGGCGTTCCTCAAGGCGGCGGAGGAGGGCGGCGCGATCGAGATCCACGGCGACGGGCTGCAGACGCGCGCCTTCTGCTACGTGGACGACACCGTAGAGGGCATCCTGACCGTGCTCGACAAGGGCGACGACCACCCGGTGAACGTGGGCCGCCCGGGCGAGATGACGATCCTCGACTTCGCGCGCCTCGTGCTGGAGCTCACCGAGAGCGACGCCGAGATCACCCACGTGGCGCCCCTCGAGCACGATCCGAAGCGGCGCGAGCCCGAGATCCGGCGCCTCGAGGCACTCGGCTGGGCCCCGCAGGTGGACGTCCGCGAGGGGCTCGAGCGCACCGTGGCCTGGTTCCGGGCCCGGGCCCAGACCGCCTCCTAGCGGCGATCCGGCCGCCCGGCGCGGCGGGTGCAGATTGCTCTAGGTGCTTTTCTTGGGCGGACTTGAGGGCATCGCGCGTGCCCTACACCCGTGCCATTGCTTGGGTCCGAGGGGCCAAATTGTCTATTTTCCGCGCCGCTTGGGCCCGCCTGGCGTACGTGGCAGCGTCGGGGCCCGGCCTGGGAGTGCGCATGGCGAAGTATCTCGTGACCGGCGGCGCCGGGTTCATCGGCAGCAACCTGGTGGAAGCGCTGGTCAAGACCGGCGACAAGGTCATCGTCTACGACGACTTCTCCTCGGGCTCCAAGAAGAACGTCCAGGACTACAAGCAGACCGAGGTCAAGGTCGTCGAAGGCGACGTCTGCGACGAGAAGGCGCTGCGCAAGGCCATGCGCGGCTGCGACTTCGTGCTGCACCTGGCGGGTCGCTCCAGCGTGGACGCCTCGGTCAAGGACCCGGAGGGGACCCTCGGGGTCGCGTTCCAGGGCACGCTCAACACGCTCATCGCGGCGCGCGACCTCAAGGTCAAGCGCGTCATCTACGCGTCCTCGTGCGCGGTCTACGGCGAGAGCCCCGTGCTCCCCAAGGAAGAGACCATGCTGCCGGTGCCGTACAACCCGTACGGGGCGGGCTGCCTCCTGAGCGAGGAGCTGGCGCGGGTCTTCTACACCACGTACCGGCTCGAGACCGTCTCGCTGCGCATCTTCAACGCGTACGGCCCGCGCCAGAACCCGGACGCCGACCACGGCGTGATCGCGCGCTTCTGCGCCTCGGCGCTCAAGGACGAGAGTCCGATCGTGTACGGCGACGGCAAGCAGTCGCGTGACTTCGTCTACATCACCGACGTGATCGAGGCGTTCCGGCTCGCGTGCACGGCCCCGAAGGCCGAGGGCGAGGTGTTCAACATCGCGTCCGGCAGCCGCATGAGCGTCATCGGTCTGATCACCTTCCTCGGGCAGCTGCTCGAGAAGGAGGTCACGGGCGACTACAAGGACGCGCGCTCCGCCGACGTGCGTCACAGCCTGGCCGAGACGGTCAAGGCCCAGGAGGTGCTCGGCTACCGTCCGCGCGTGAGCCTGGGCGAGGGCCTGGCGCGCAGCCTCGCCTGGTACCGCAAGAACCTCGGCAAGGTGGTCAAGGTCCCGAAGAAGTACTGAGCTTCGGCACGCACCCGCCCAAGTCCGTACGCGGACGACCGATCCAAGAAGTGTGCCGCTGCGTCTCCTGATTCCCTGCGCGCTCTTCGGCTTGGCGCTGCTCTTGCGCCTCCCGACGCTCTCGCTCCCGGTGGAGGGGGAGGCCGCGGTGCTCGCCAGCGAGGTCGAGCGCGTCGGCACGGAGCGGGGCTGGGTGTCGCCGGGCACGCCGCCGACCCTGCCGCTGATCGGGGGTGTCCTCGTCGCGACTGGACTGGACCCGACGCGGGCGCTCCGCTTCGTGGACCTCCTGTTGGGCTGCCTCGTCGCGCCGCTGGGATTCGCGCTGGCGCGGCGCCTCGGCGCAGAGCAGGGGGCCGCGACGTGGGTCGGCCTGGCGCTCGCCCTGCATCCGTTCCTGGCCGTGAACGCCGGCGGCGTGCATCCAGGCCCCGATGCCCTGGGCCTCGTGCTCCTGCTCGCCGCGCTGGCGGCGCTGGCGAGCCCGACGCCCGCCGCCCGGCGCCTCGGGGTGCTGCTCGCCATGCTCCTGGCCGTGAGCCACCCGGCGGGACCGCTCTACCTGCTGCCCCTCCTCACCGTGTACGCGCTGAACGAGCCCGGGCCGCGCTGGCAGGTCCTGTTGCCCGTCCTCGGCGTGGTGGCGATCGTCGCCGGGCCTGTGGCGGTGCTCCCCGGGCGCGGGGGCGCGGCCGATCTCGGGACGCTGCTCTTCGCGTGGCTGCCGCTCGCCGGCCTCGGTGTGCTCTGGCTGGCCGTCCCGCGCGGGGTCCGCACCCTGCTCCGCTCCACAGCGCCGGAGGCGCGTCGACGGGGGCCGCTGCTCCTCGCCTGGGCGGCCGGCGCCGTGTTCCACGTCGTCTTCCTCGTCGGACCCGGCCTGGGCCGGCCCGTCGGGTTCGAGCTCGACACGGCGTCCGGGGGCGCGCTGCTGGTGCCGCTCATCGTGCTCACGGGGCTCGTCGGTCTGGGGGCCTGGGCGGCGCAGGCGGCGCGCCTGGGCGCCGGACTCCGGTGGACGCGCCGTGCCGTGACCGCCGTCGCGGCGGCCGCAGCCGTCTACGTCGTCACGGGGCCGCTCCAGATCGCGGTGGCCCCTGCGCACCCGGCCGCCGCCGGCCGCCTGACGTGGATGCGTGAGGCGGTGGCGCGCGCGGCCGACGCGGCCGGCGATCGGGGCTGGATCGTCCTGGGCGTCGCCGAGGGCGAGCCGGCGACCCAGGCCTCTCTGGCCGACGCGCATCCCGCGCGAGCGATCCACCGCCGTGCCCCGCTGCCCGAGACACCCGCGGAAGACGGTCTGCGCGTGCTGCTGCCGTTTCCCGCGAGCGCGTATCCTGCCGACGAGCCGTTTGGGTTGGTCGTGCCGGCCCCGCGGCGGGAGGAAGCGGCAACCTTCGATCCGGTGACCACCTTCGACGGCGCCGGCATCTTCGAGCAGGAACCGATCGCGCGGGTGGGGGCGTACCTCGTCATGCGCGTGCGCGGCACCCTGGCGACGGACGGGGAGCGGGAGGACGAATGAGCTTGTCGGCCGCGGATGCGCCCGTCCTCAGCGTCGTCATTCCCGTCTTCAACGAGATCGCCACGATCGACGAGATCCTGCTGCGCGTGCGGGCCTCGCCGGTGCCCAAGGAGATCATCCTCGTCGACGACGGCAGCAGCGACGGCACGCGGGATCGGCTGGCCGAGCTGGAGGGCGAGCGCGGCCTCACGGTGATCCTCCACCCGGAGAACCGGGGCAAGGGCGCCGCCGTGCGCACGGGCATCCGTGAGGCGAGCGGGCGCATCGTCGTGATCCAGGACGCGGATCTCGAGTACGACCCGACCGAGTACCCGCGCCTGATCGAGCCCATCCTCGAGGGCCGCGCGGACGCCGTCTTCGGCAGCCGCTTCAAGGGCGAGAGCGCCCGCGTGCTCTACTACTGGCATCGCCTGGGCAACGGCCTCCTGACCGTGCTCAGCAACTTCGCGACGGACCTCAACCTGACGGACATGGAGACCTGCTACAAGGCGGTCCGCCGGGAGCTGATCCAGTCCTTCGAGCTCACCCAGGAGCGCTTCGGCATCGAGCCGGAGCTCACCGCGAAGCTCGCCCGCTCGGGGGCGCGCATCTACGAGGTCCCGATCTCGTACAGCGGGCGGACCTACGCGGAAGGCAAGAAGATCGGCTGGCGCGACGGGCTCAAGGCGCTCTGGTGCATCTGGAAGTACGGCGTTCTTCGCCGATAGGCCTCGGCCGTCGAGGCGGTATCCTGCCGGCATGCGCATGCTGCTGGTCTTGCTCCTCAGCCTCTCTCTCGGGTTCGCCGCCCTCGCGAAGGACGACGGGGCCTCCGGCACCTGGGAGGTCGCGCCGCGCGCCCTGGACGGGACCGGCGACGGCTACGTCGGCGATGCCGCCTGCGTCGAGTGCCACAAGGAGGCGCACGCCCTCTGGTCGACGTCGAGCCACGCCAACACCTACATGCCGGTCAACGAGGACAACCTGCCGGCGGAGGTGGTGGCCGAGGAGGTCGCGAAGCACCCGCCCGGCGAGAGCCGCTTCCGCAAGCAGGGCGACGGCTGGCAGGTGCAGACGATCGGCGACTCGGGCAAGCCCGAGTGGTTCGACCTGACCCACGTGATCGGGCGCATGCGGGTGCGCATGTACCTGGCGCAGATGGATGACGGTCGCCTGCAGGTCCTGCCCGGCAAGCTCGAGGAGCCCACCGGGCGGTGGTTCGACTACACCAAGCTGCTCTTCGGTGGACCGGGATCCGACTGGGACACGCCCCCGATCGTCGGCCCGAAGGACGGCTCCTTCTGGACCGGCCCGATCCGCGCGTGGGACGCCAAGTGCGCACGCTGCCACACGAGCGGGCACGTCGGCGTCGCCCCGCAGGAAGACGAGATCGGCCTGCGCGGCAAGCAGCGCCGCCTGGGCGTCGACTGCGAGATGTGCCACGGGCCCAGCGCAGAGCACATCGCCCACCACCGCGAGAAGCGCCAGGGGATCGATCCCATTACGCGGTGGCACACGCTCGCGCGATCGCAGCAGGTCAGCGCTTGCCTGCGCTGCCACATGGAGTCGGAGATCGACGATCCCGACTTCGTCCTGGGCGACGACATCTTCGAGCACGTGACGCCGACACTGATGCTGAGCCCCGAGCGCATCGATCCGTACGGCCGGGTGCTCGAGCTGATCTACGACGGGCTGCCCTTCTCGGCCAGCCGCTGCGCGGAGGAAGGCGGGCTCACGTGCGTGACCTGCCACGACCCGCACGGCAGCGGCCATCGCTCGCAGATGAAGCTTCCCGCCGACGACGACCGCATGTGCACCACGTGCCATGAGGAGATCGGCGCGGAGATCGAGAAGCACACGCACCACCCGGCCGACAGCAGCGGCTCCCGGTGCGTGGCGTGCCACATGCCCTTTCTCAAGATCGAGCGCGGGCACGGGGTCGTCGCCGACCACAGCATCAGCATTCCGCGCATCGGTCTGCCGGGCGACCGCGTCGCCCAGGACGCGTGCACGTGGTGTCACAGCAACGACGTCTGGGCGCCCGACGACGTGCGCATGATCGACACGCCGGCGCTCAAGACCGCGTACGACGAGTGGTGGCCCGAGGCCCGCGGTCCCGACGCGTGGATGCAGGCCCTGGCCAACGCGCGGCTGGGCAAGGAGGACGCCGCGCCGCCGCTCGTGGCGGTCACGCGCGACACGTCGATGCCGCGGGTCGTGCGCGCCTCGGCAGCGCGCCTGCTCTCGCGTTACGGGAAGGACGCCTCCCTGGCGTTGATGATGCTCACGGGCGACGACGACAGCCTCGTGCGGCGCTCCGCCTTCACCGCCCTCGGCGCCACCTCCGGCGACGCCATCGACCGGCTGCTGATGCGCGGCCTGAAGGACCCGGTTGCCAGCGTGCGCGCGGCGTCTGCCATCGCGGCGCTCGAGGGATGGACCCGTGTCCAGAAGAACCGTGCGCTGCTCGAGGCGGCGCTGCCCGTGCTCCAGGCCCACGCGGAGGCCGATCCCGGGCAAGAGGATCGTTGGTTCCGGCTCGGCGCCGCGCGCCAGCTCGCCGGCGACGTGAAGGGCGCCATCGAGGCCTACGAGCGCTATGTGCGCCTGTATCCCGCCGCGACGATCGTGCAGCAGCAGATCGAGAACCTCCGCAAGGGACGCTGAGCGGGGGGCGCCAGACGACGCGCGGCGCGCCTGCGCGTGGTAGACCACGCCCATGCCGGTCGACCGCCCCGCAGGCGATGCACGCACCCTGTCCTACGTCATCGTGGGTGCGGGACTCGCGGGCGCCAGCACGGCCTACCACCTGAAGGCGGCCGGTGTACGCGACCTCGTGGTGCTCGAGCGCGAGCGGATGCCGGGCACGCACAGCAGCGGGCGCAATGCCGCGATCGTGCGTGAGGATGCCGAAGATCCCGCGCTGCAGGCGCTGTCCTCGGAGAGCGCCGGGGTGCTGCGCGAGGGGCGGCTCGCGCCCTTCCGGCAGTGCGGGGGCTACCTCCTCGGCCCGGGCGACGACGACGCGCGCACGCGCGTGCCCCTGGCACGCGGGGTGGGCACGTGGCGGCCCGACGACGGCGTGGTGGACGTGGCCACGTTGCTCGCCACGTACCTGCGCGGCGTGGACGTACGCACGGGCATCCGCGTCGACGGCCTCGAGACGCCCGGGGACCGGGTCCAGCTGGAGACGAACACGGGCGCGATCCGGGCCGACGTCGTCGTGAACGCCGCCGGCGCGTGGGCGGGCGTGTTCGGCGACCTGCCGCTCACGCCGATGAACCGGCACCTGCACGTGACCGCACCGATGCCCGACGTGGATCCGGACTGGCCCTACGTCTGGGATCTCGATGCCGGCTACTACTTCCGGCCCGAGTCGGGCGGCCTGCTCCTCTCGGCGTGCGACGAGACGCCGTGGAGTCCGGGCGAGCCCGACGTGGACCCCGAAGCCTTGGAGCTGCTCGCCGAGAAGCTGGCGCGGCATCAGCCTTCGCTCGCCGACGTGGAGATCCTGCGCACCTGGGTGGGGCAGCGCACGTTCGCGCCCGACCGGTTGCCCGTGATCGGCTTCGATCCGCGCACGCCCGGTCTGTTCCAGATGGCGGGATTCGGCGGCTACGGGGTGACGCTCTCCTACGCCGCCGGCCGGTATGCCGCCGGGCTGCTGCTCGGCACGACAGAGCCGGATGCGCGCTTCGGCATCGAGCGGCTGCTCGCCCAGCGGTCCCATGCGCGTTGACCGCCGCGGCCAAGCGCGGCTGGCGTTTCTCGTGCTGTCGGCCGTCCTCGCCGTGGGGCACGCCCCCGTGGCCGCCGAGGTGTCGCCCGAGGAATGGAAGCGCACGACCCGCGGTCTGAAGCGGCTCATGAAGACCGCGGGCGAGCGCATGACGAAGCTCGAGCGGATCCAGACGCTCGGGAGCGACGACAGCGAGCGCGCGGCGCGCCTCATGGTCGAGTGGGCAATTCAAGCGAACAAGCGCCGTAGCGGCGCGCTGCTCAAGGACGTGCTCGCAGCCGAGAAGAAGCTCACCGCTTACAAGGCCAAGCTCGAGAAGCGACACAAGAAGACCGGCGGTGCGTGGACCAAGAAGGAGCGCGAAGAGCTCCAGAAGCGCGAGCGGGCGCACACGGTCGCGCAGGACGCATGGATCACGGCTGCCGACGTCGACCGCTATCTCCTCAACGCGTTCCGCGTCCACAGGAGCGAGGCGGCGTGGGCATGGACGTACGCCGAGGGCGTGCCCACGTTGCTCTCCGCCAAGTACGACGGCTCCGTCTACCGAGCCGTCCTGGAGGCGGTGACGCGGGAGTCGACGGCGGCCGGTCGGGCGAGCGCGCTCTCCCTCGTACGCGGGCGCGCGCCGCCGGCGGTGCGGATCCGCGGCATCGACTGGGCGGCGAAGACGAAGCCGCCGGGGGCGTACGAGGCCGTGGTCACGGCGCTCGGGGACCCGGTCGTCGCGGTGCGGCGCGCGGTGGTGCGCGCGCTCGCGCGCCTCGACGACCCGCGCGCCGTGGAGGTCCTGATCCCCGCGCTCGCCAAGGCGGATGGGTTGCTGGCAGACGAGATCGACGCACTGCTCGGGACGTTCACGGGTCTCCGCCTCGAGGCCGACGCCGACGCGTGGGCGCGCTGGTGGGTCGAGCACGGGGAGCGCTTCAAGGCCGAGGAGCGGCGCAAGGCCGTCGAGCGCAAGCCACGCGCCGACGACGCGAGCTTCTACGGCATCACGAGCGCCTCGAAGCGGATCCTCTTCGTGCTGGACCAGTCGGGCTCGATGCAGAAGCCGGCGCGCGGGGTGGATGCCCAGACCGGCAAGCCCCGCCCCGGCGGCTCGCGCATGGAAGCCGCCCTCGCCGAGCTCACCCGCGCCATCGAGAACCTGGCTGCCGACGTGCGCTTCAACGTGCTCTTCTACAGCGACGGCACGATGGCCTGGAAGCGCGCGCCCACGCTGGTGCTCGCGACGAAGGCGAACAAGGAAGCGGCGATCCGATGGCTCCAGCAGGTCGACGCGGAGGGCACCACCGCGCTCTTCGATGCCCTGCACCACGCGCTGAAGTATGCCGACGACTTCCAGGACAAGGCGGGCTACGACGACCCGGGCGTGGACACCGTCTTCCTCCTCACCGACGGCTCGCCCACGGACAGCAGCGGCAACGACCTGACGCCGCCCGAGCTCGACGGGGCCCTGCTGCGCTTCCTCACGGCCAACGAGGTGCACCACGTCGTAGTCAACACGGTCGGGGTCGGCCGCGGTCACAACCGCATGCTGATGGAGCGCATCGCCAACAAGACGGGCGGGACGTACGCGTCGGTCGTGCCGGACTGAGGTACAGGCACGACCCTGCCGAGAACCCGGCAGGATCGTGCTCATCGAGACGTCTAGAAGAGGCCCACGTCCCACGCCGCCGGGTACCCGTCCCCGGTCGACATCTGGTAGATGAGGATCGGCGTGCTGAACCCGAAGATCCGGCCGAGCTCGGTGTTGGGCGGCAGGGTCGTGCCGATGTTGGCCGTCGAGAGGGGAACGGTCGACTCGACCTTCATCAGCAGGCGCGGCGCGGTGCCGAGCGTCGACGCCGTGCGTGCGTTCGGCTGATCGAGACCCGTGAACGTGCGCAGGAATGCGAACGACGACGTGTTGTTGAGCACGAACCCGTTGTTGCTCATCGGGTTGTCGACGTGGCGCTGGACGATCTCGCGGATGTCGCCCGATGTACGCCACATGCCGGCGCGGATGAACGGGCCGATGCTCTGGGCACCCAGGGGACCCAGCGGGTTCGGCTGGTTGTTCCAGGTCACGGAAGCCGCCGACCACGGGGCCACCGCCTCGCCGACCTGGATGGCCGCCGGGCCGTTCTGACCCGAGTCGTAGTCCTCGTACAGGTTGATGCGCGCTTCGAGGACCTTCGAGCCGGCGGGCAGCTGCGGCACGAAGAACTGCACGTAGGAGCGTTGCTCCCCGTTGGGACGACCGTGGGCGGCCTGCAGGGTCCAGTTGGTCCCGCGGTTCCAGTCGGGGTACTGCGACATCACGAGCGCGTCCTGCACGGCGCCGAGCCAGAAGTACGTCACGTACTTCGTGGTCTGGTTACCGCCGACGGGCGAGTCCGGGCCGCCGCTGATGTCGACCATGCCGCCGGGCGCACCGCCGCCCCCCGCGCCGCCGCCGCAGGCGGGGATCAGGAGGAGGGCGAGCATCAGGGCGAGGAGTCGGGAGGGGATCGCGGTGGATTTCATGGGAGGGCTCCAGGTTCGGTCGGGCCCCGGGAACCAGCCGGCGTGTCGAGGCCACGAGCCAGCAATCCGAGAACGCGCGGTCGGCAGACACGCTCCGGAGGGCCCTGCACGAGAGACCGCTACGGGAATCGAGGTCAATTCCGCGCCGGCTGGCCGTCTTGTCCGTGTTCCCGCCCGGAGTCCGCCATGCGATCGACCCTTGCGCCCTTCGTGACGCTCCTGCTCGCCTGCGGATGCGGTGGGGGTGGCGGCGACACGCCCGGCATCGTCGAGCAGACGGTGGCGCCCCTCGTCGCGGTGACCGTCGAGGATGCGAGCAGCGTGCGCAGCCTCGCCCGGCTCCGTGTGGGCAAGGAGGCGGGCGCGACGCTGCGTGCGGTCCTGCGCTTCGAGATCCCCACGCCGCCGCCGGGCGCGCGGCTGGAGCGCGCGACGCTCGAGATCCACCAGCGGCAGGGGACCCCCAGCACGTATGCCCAGCTCGGCGACCTGATCGTGGAGTCGATCGAGCCGGGCGCCGCGATCGACGCCGGCGACGCGGCCATCGATGGGGAGTCGGTGGGCATCCTCTCCGTCGATGATCTCGTCGAGATGAAGTCCTGCGACGTGACGACGCACGTCCGTACGCAGGTAGGTGTCGGGGCCACGTACGTCGACCTCCGCATCCAGTTCGAGGGGGATGCCCTGAGCCTGACGACGCCCCTGTTCACGGAGCTCGACCAGGGATCGGGCGGCGGCGACGTCAGTCGGATCCGGTGGTACTGGCAGCTTGCGTACTGAGCTTCAGCATCCGCGCGGTAGAACGCGCAGATGGAAGCCGATCGGGAGCGCAGGAAAGGACTCGTCGCGACGGCGGGTGCGTTCCTGTTCTGGGGCGGTGTGCCGGTCTACTGGAAGGCGGTCGGGACGGTCTCGCCGGAGGAGATGGTCGGCTGGCGCGTCCTGTGGGCGCTGCCGTTCACGGGCGTGCTGTTGCTCGTCCTGGGCGGTGTGAACGACGTCCGTGCCGCGCTGAAGCGGCCGCGCCTCGTCGGCGTGCTCGCGCTCTCGGCCGGCCTCGTTGCGGTCAACTGGTTCATCTTCATCGACGCGGTGGCGCGCGAGCGCGTGATGGAGACCAGCCTCGGCTACTACATCAACCCGCTCGTGAACGTGCTGCTCGGCTTCGTTGTGCTCGGCGAGCGGCCGCGACGCGCGCAGTGGATTGCCATCGCGCTCGCCACGGTCGGTGTGGGCGTGCTCGTCGTGGCGGTGGGGGAGCTGCCGCTGGTTGCGCTGGCCTTGGCCGTGACGTTCGGCCTCTACGGCCTCGTTCGCAAGCTGGCACCCGTCGAGGCGGTCCCCGGCCTGTTCATCGAGGTCCTGTTGCTGTTCCCGTTGGCCGCGGCGTGGCTCGGGTGGCTTTGGGTCGGTCCCCACGGAGCGGCGTTCCCCACGGCGGCCAGCGTCGTGCAATGGCTCGTTCCGCTGTCAGGGTTCATCACGGCGCTCCCGCTCGTGCTCTTCGCCTACGGTGCGCGCCGGCTGCCACTGACCACCGTCGGCATCCTGCAGTTCCTGGCGCCGACCGGGCAGCTCCTGTTGGCGGCGTTGGTCTACCGTGAACCGTTCACCACGGCCCATGCCGTGACGTTCGGGCTCATCTGGGCCGCGATCGCGCTGTACCTGCTCGACCTGCGTCGGACGGCCTCGCGTCGGGCGCGGGCCGTCGCTAGATGAGCTCGGCGCTCAGTCCGTGCCGTTCGTGTGCGCGCCGTTCTTCTGCGCGAGGGCGCCGTGCGTCGGCGCGTCGAAGCCCTCGATGAAGCGGGCGTAGATCTCGAGGATCTCGGGTCGCTCGAAGTGCAGGAAGTGGCCCGTGTCGTCGAGCACGATGCACTCGCAGTCGGGGATGCGCTTTGCAGCAGTCTGCGCCGCCTTGGCATCGAGGATCGGGTCCTCGGCCCCGTTCACGATCAGCGTGCGCGCCTGGATCGCCTCGAGCGTGATGAACTCGTCGATGCCGGCCGAGGAGCCGACGAACTGACAGTGCTCATGCAGCGTCAGCGCTTGCTCGGCCCCGAGCTTGCGGAACTGTTGGATGATGCCGTTGCGGTACGCGCCGCTCACGCGCTGGCCGAAGCGCTCGAGGATGAGGTGGGCGGCCTGCTCGACCTCGTCCTCCTCGTACAGCCGGCGGCCCTCTTCGATGATCTCGGACAGCGAGTCGTTCACGCGGACACCGAAGCTGCCGAGGATCATGCCGTCGACGAGCTCGGGCCGGTGCGAGGCGTAGGCGCAGGACACCATCGTGCCCCACGAGGCGCCGCACAGGATGCGCACGCGATGGTCGGCCAGGCGCTGCATGACCTCGTGCAGGATGTCGGCCTGCTCGTCGAGGGAGACGTGGGAGTCGCCGCTCAGGATCTCGGCCTTGCCGAGGCCGGGCAGGTCGAAGACCACGACCGTGTGCGTGCGCCAGAAGCGCGAGATGAAGGGCCGCCAGGCTGCCATCGTCTGCTGCGCGCCGCTGACGCAGACGAGCGCACAGTCGCCGTCGCCGTACACGCGGTACGGCACGACGAAGCGCCCGGTCTCGATAGAGCCTTTCGCCTTCTTCACGCGTCCTGGATCCCGCCCGGCTGGTCTCCGCGGCGATCGGCGCAGCGCGGGTCCACCGCCTGCGTCGCCGCTCGGCCAGGCGGCGTGGGGGGACCGCTCCGGCGGCTAAAGGCTAGCGGACCTTTCCGTAGTAGCCCAGAACCCACCCGCTGACCTGGTCCGCGGCCAGGACGTTGAGGAAGACGTGCCCGATGGCCCGGCGCTGGATCGCGTAGCCCTTCGCGGCCACGCCAGCCATCTCCATCTGCATCATCTCCATCTGGGGCGAGTCGGCGCCGAAGTCGGAGCCCTTGCGGCGGATCTCGGCGAGCTCGCGCTGCATGGCCTGCTGCTCGCTCCGGTACTTGCGCTTGAGCTGGTTGAGCTCCCGCTGCTGCCCGTGGCCGAAGGGCATGCCGTCGAAGACGTAGTTGAAGTTGCGTCGGCGGTCGACGTGCGAGAGGCGCGGCGGGATCGCCTTGTAGATCTTGATCTGCTCTTCGGTGAGGAGCGTCTTGAAGCCCTTCGCCAGGCTCAGCTGCAGCTCCTGGAGGCGCTCGTTGGCGGCCTTCGACTCCTCGCGCAGCGCCTTGCGGTCGGCGCCCTTCACGTCGCGGCTCTTCAGCTGCTGTTGGTTCTTCTTCACCAGCGCCTGGTCCGGGGCGGCCTCGGCCTCGAACTCGGTGACGAGCGCGGTCGCCCGGGCGCCCTGCGACGGCGTGATGCCCTCGAGCTGGTAGAGGTGCTCGAGGCCGTTCTGGATGCGCTGGTAGCTCGTGGGCAAGCGCTCCTTCAGCGCGAAGCGCTGATCGTCGGTGAGGACGTAGTCGACCAGCATCCAGAAGCGCCGGTCGTTCCAGTTGAGCTGCTGGTCGAACGTGCGCCGGAGCGCGCGGACCTTGTCCGTGTCCACCTCGGTCTGCTTGAGCGCGAGGTCGAGCCGCTTGCGCTGGGCGGCCAGCGCGTACGTCGCGCCGTTCACCTCGGCCACGATGCGCTCGAAGAGCGCGCGCTGGTCGTCATCCAGATCGATCGAGAGCACGAGGCTGTGCGCGTAGCGCTGTACGCGGTAGTGCCCGTCCCTCGGCGCGGTCTCGACCAGGTCGAGCACCTCGGGCGTGATGCCGTACTCCGTCAAGGTGCCCTCGGCCGCAGCCATGAGCCGCCCGATCTGGGTGCTCAGCTGGCGGATCTGCTGCTGCAGCTTCTTCGAGCCGTCGTCGTTCTTGTTCTTCCGCCGGTAGTACTGCCCCTGGAGCTTCTTCCCCCGGTTGGCGAGCACGGTGAGGCGCGTGGCAAGCGTGGGGTGGTCGCGCGCGAGCTTCAGGCGCTCCACGTCGTCGAGCGGAAGCAGCTCGAAGTTCGCCGGGTTGAACGAGCGCGGCTCGGGCTTGGCCTCGGGCTTCGGCTGGGCCGGCGCCTCCTCGGCCTCGAGGTCGAGGTTGCGCGGACCGGGAAC
The DNA here is from genome assembly GCA_030066775.1 of Planctomycetota bacterium. Lineage (GTDB taxonomy): Bacteria > Planctomycetota > PLA2 > PLA2 > JAEUHO01 > JASJAY01. The sequence continues at coordinate 11,964 of JASJAY010000021.1, read as the reverse complement.
GGGCGTCTCCTCGTCGCCGGCGAACGCGGGGGCGGGCAGCACGAGGCCGACCATCAGGGCCAGCATGAGCAGCAGGTAGGCGGGGCGGTTCATCGGGTGGCTCCCAGGATGTGCGGTCAGGAGGCGAACAGGTCGAGCGGCTCGTAGGCGCCGACCACCGGCTTCGGGTCCATGCGGTACGCGTGCGACAGCACCGACGCGTAGACGCGACGGAAGTCGGTCGTGTACTTGAAGTTCTCGCGGTCGAGGTCGTCGAGCGAGGGATAGGCCCCGTGGAAGCCGGGGTTCAGGCCCTTGCCGATCACGAAGACCGGGCCGGCCGAGCCGTGATCCGTCCCGCCCGAGAGGTTCTCCGTCGCGCGCCGGCCGAACTCGCTGAAGACCACGGTCGTCACGCGGTCGGCGACGCCCAGGCGCTCGAGCTGCTGCTGGTACGCGTTCAGGTTGTTGCCGAGCTCGGCCAGCAGACGGTTGTGCGACGCGCTCTGGTTCGCGTGCGTGTCGTAGCCGCCCATGCTGAGCTGGATGCACTCGAGGCCGAGGTCGGCCCGGAGCAGCGCGATCACCTTGCGCAGGTCCTGTCCCAGGCGCGCGTAGAACGGGCCGTCCGCGGGGCGCAGGCGCGCGATGCGCTCCGCGACGCGGATGGCCTGCTCGCCGGCCTGGCCGACCTTGCCCTGCGTGCCCTCGAGCTTGCCGTACTCCTTGTAGAGCTTCGTGACCTCGTCGAGGCCCGACGGCACGCGGAAGCGGCCGAAGTCCGTCATCGTCACGACGCCGGGGGAGCCGGCCACGAGGCTCAGCGGCTGCTCCTTCTGCAGCGCGATCGCGCGCAACGGCTTCTCGCTCGGCTTCGTGTCGATCGTGCGGCCGAGCCAGCCGTAGGTCGGCGACTTCTCGGGCTCGGCGGTGAACCAGATCTCCGTCGCACGGAAGTGGCTGTAGTTGGGGTTCGGATAGCCGACGCCGTTGATCACGGCCAGGCGATCGCGGTTCCACAGGTCGCGGAACCCGTTCAGCGCCGGGTGGAAGCCGAGGTCGTCCGAGACCTTGTGCACCCGGCCCCGGTCGAGGGCGATGCCCGGACGCAGCGTGCGGTAGCGCCGGTGCTTGTAGGGGATGACCGTGTTCAGGCCGTCGTTGCCGCCGTTCAGGTGCAGCAGCACGAGCGTGCGCTCGCTCGGCTTGGCCGGCTTCGTGTCGTCGCCCATGGCGATGCGCGGCAGGGCGAGGACGGAGCCGCCCGCGGCCACGGCGGTCAGGAAGTCGCGTCGGTTGAGCATGTCGTCTCCAGGCGGTCGGTCAGGCGAGCTGGAACTCGGGGCTGCCGAGCGCCACGGTGATGCGCTTCTTGCCCGAGACCGTCTCGAGCGTCGTCTTGAGGGGATCGGGCACGTCGTTCTGGAACGCGAGGTCGATCACGCGCGAGGTCGCGTCCGTCGTGGCCCCGGCCGCGACGCGTTGCGCAATGCGCAGGCGCTCGACGACGGCGCCGCTCGAGAGCCAGCCGGTGCCGGACGTCCAGCCCTTCACGGACGGGGGCTGGAAGAGGATCTGGCCCATGCGGTCGAGGCCGCCGTGGATCCAGGCCGGAACCGTCGAGCGGCCCGCGGCGCGCAGCGCGCCCACGCAGAACTCGACCGGGCCCTTCACGAGCGCGCGATAGCTCTTGGGCGAGCGGAAGGTCTCCGAACGGAAGATCGCGCCGAGCGTGGTCTTGATGTCGCCGTCCGCTGCGCGGAAGGCCTCTGCGACCGCCTCGACCTCGTCCTTCGTCGGCTCGGGGTGGGAGAACCAGGCCAGGAGCTTGCGGGCCAGGAAGCGCGGGCACGCCGGCAGGCCCACGAGGATCTTCACGACGTCCTCGCCGCCGAAGGCGCCGGTCTCGCCGTGGAACGTCTTCTCGCCCTTGTCGTGGAAGTGCTCGCGGAACACGAACTCGTGGTGGCGTGAGCCCCAGCCCGTGAACGCACGCGCGATCTCGCGGATGTCCTCTTCGGTGTACTCCCCGATGCCGAGGGTGAAGAGCTCCTGCAGCTCACGCGCGTAGTTCTCGTTCGCGTGGCCCTTGCGGTTCGCGTTGCCGTCGAGCCAGCGGATCATGGCCACGTCGCGGCTGACGCCGAGGACGAGATCCTCGAAGCGACCGCCGCCCGCGCCCCGGAACAGCTTGTACTGCGCCCACATGAGGGCGGCGTCCTTGACCTTCGTGTTCGAGGTCGCGAAGTGTCCGTGCCAGAAGAGCGCGAGCTTCTCCGCAAGCGCGTTCCGACCGCTCACCATGCGCTCGAGCCAGAGCTGCTGGATGGCGCCGGGCACGAACGGATCGAAGCCGTCCGGGTCGGGCTCGGGCTTCGTGTCGAGCGCCGCCAGGAGCTCGTCGACGACGGCGTCGTAGTCCGTGCGGCCGGCGTACGTCTCCCAGCTCGCGGAGTCGGGACCGAATCCGGCGCGGCGCAGGAGGTGGCCGATCGCGCGCGGACCCTCAAGAAGCTTGGGCATGGTGGTGTCCTCGAGCCGCGGCCGTGGCGCCCTCGAGGTGCCCCAGCCACGTTGACTGTCCCGTTATACCCGTCAACCCGGAGGCCGGTTTCATCCCCTGCCGAAGCGTTCGGATTCCGCCCCGGAGGCGGGAAATGCGGTTTCGTTTGGACCGGCGCGACGCGACGGGAAGGATGGCCGGCGCGGATCGGTCGAAGCCGTGAAGCCCGCTCCCATGGCACTCCTTCCGTCCATCGCCGCCGCCCTGGTCCTGGGGCTCCTCTTGACGCCCTGGATCGCGCGCTTCGCGCCCCGGCTGGGGCTCGTCGACGCACCCGGTGCGCGCAAGGTGCATGCGACCCCTGTCCCACGGACCGGCGGGCTCGGGGTGGTCGTGGCCACGGTTGCGGGGGTGGTCGTCTGGGCTGCGGGCCACGGCGGCCTCGGTGCCGATGCGGCCGGCTTCGAGGCATGGCTGATCCCGCTCCTGCTCTTCTTCGCCCTGGGGTGGTGGGACGACCGCTTCGGGATCGGGCCGGGCAAGAAGCTCTTGCTGCAGCTCGCCGTCTGCGCGGTGGCCGTGGCGCTCGGGTTGCGCTGGGAGGGCGCAGGGATCGGACCGTTCCCGGAGATGACGTTCGGCGCCGCCACGCCCGTCATGACCGGGCTCTGGTTGATCGCCGTGATCACCGTCGTGAACTGGATCGACGGCATCGACCTGATCACGGCAGCGACGTGTCTCGTGCTCCTCGCTGCGGGGGCCGGTGCCGGTGCGGGACCGGGTGGGGGCGCGTTGTACGCGGTCGCGTGTGCCGCCCTGGCCGGCTTCGCGTTCTGGAACATCTCGCCGGCGCGCGTGTTCTTGGGCGACTCGGGCACCCACGCGCTCGGCTTCCTCGTGGCCACCCTCGCGCTGGGCGACCCGGAGCATGGGGCCACGGCGCTGCCGTGGGCGCTCGCGAGCGCGCCGCTCTTGCCGGGGGTGATCGACATCGGCCTCGGCCTGGTCGTGAAGGCGAAGCGCGGCGTGCCGATCTGGGCGGCGCATCGACAGCATCTCCACCAGCGCCTCACGCGCGTCGGCTGGACCCACCCGGCGGTGGCGCTGCGCTACGGCGCGCTGGCGCTGGTGGGCGTCGTGCTCATCGGCTGGATCGGCCCGCGCTTCGGTCTCTTGGCCTGCGTCGGCGTGGGCGCGCTCGTGCTGGGCGTGCACCTGGCGCATGCCCTCGGCCGTACGCGCACCGTGCCGTATGAGTTCGCCGCGGAGGTACGAGGTCCCTCCTGATGCGCGGGTAGCATGAGCCGCGGGTACGGGAGGAGGACGCATGCGAGCCTTGCTGGTTGCGGTCGTCATGACCGCAGTCTGCGTACCCATCACGGCGCACCGCTCCGCGCAGGCGGACACCGACGAGGCGAGCCGACACGGCCGCACGGTGAGTGCCTGGCGCGCGGATTTGGCGAACCCGGATGCGCAGACGCGCTTCAACGCACTCGTGGCGCTTGCGGCGATCGGCCCGGACGCCGATGCGGCGCTCGCGGACGTGAAGGCCTTGCTCGAGGACCCGCATCGGCAGGTGCGCGAGCGCGCGGCCGGGACGCTCGCCGCGCTCGGCCCTGCGGGCTATGACGCCGTGATCGACGCGCTCGAGAGTCCGGACGCGGCGATGCGCGCGATCGCGTGCGACGTGCTCACGTTCGGGGAGGCGCCCCGTCGGAAGGCGGCGGTCGCCTTGCGACGCCTGCTCGAGGACCCGGTCCCGACGGTGCGCTACCTCGCGGCCTTCGCGCTCACGACCGTCGACCCGAAGGGCGAGGCGGCGCTGCCCGTGCTGCAGGAGGCGCTCGGCACGGAGAACGCGCCGGCCGTGATCGGGGCCTGCCAGGCCGCGGCGCGGCTGGGACATCGCGCACGCCCGCTCCTGCGCGCCCTGCTCGGGATCTTCCAGTACGTCAACGAGAAGGCGCTGGTGGCGGCGGGTCAGGCCCTGCGCGGTCTCGATCCATCGATCGTGCCGCGTCTCGCTGCGCGCGCCGGCGAGCTCGCCGTGAACCCCGGCGGGCAGATGGTCTTGCTTCGCGTGATCGCCGACCTGGGCAAGGGCGACGCGGCCGCCGCGCGCGTCTTGCTGCCGTTCCTCCGCGACGCGAACGGGCAGGTCGCGCTCGCGGCGGCCGACGCGTTGCGGACGGTGGATGTACGCGTGCCCGTCGTCCTGCGCGCGCTCGAGGCCCTGGCGTTGCGCAACGACGACCCCGCGCGTGCCGAGCTGGCCACCAAGGCGTTCGAGGTGCTCGCCGGGTGGGGGGCGCCGCTCTCCGAGCCGTTGGTGGAAGCGCTCCAGACCGCCGTCGCGCGCCGCGCGTCGCCGGAGACCTACGGGACGCTGCTGGCCGACACGCCCGGCGGCATCGCCGTGTTCCGGCGCGTATTGGATGGCGAAGCGCCCGTCCTCCATCGCGTGCGCTGGCTGCGCGGCCTCGTCGCGGCGGCGCGGGCCACCGACAGGCAGGCGGTACGGACCGAAGCACAGCGCGTCGTGTTGCGTGTCCTGGAGGAGGGGCCGCCGGCCCTGCGGGCGCATGCCGCCGAGAGCGCGCCGATCGTCTTCCGCGGCGATCCCGCGATCATCGAGACGCTCGCGCTGCACGCGGAGCAGCAGAACTGTCCCGTCTGTGCGCGCGTCGCAGCCGAGACGCTGGTGGCCGCGCTCGAAGAGCACGACCCCTGGCACACCGCGGATGCGAGCGAGCGTGAGGTGGTGGATCCGGCGCCCTGGCGCGCGGCCGGACTCGCGATCGAGAAGCAGCTCGAGCTACTCGTGGGCGGCGAGGACGTGCGCGCGAGCCTCGCTGCGCGCATCGCACGTGCGTATCTGCGGCCCCAGGACCCGGCCGCGGTACGGGGGTGCCTGGACGCGCTCGGCAGCATGGACCTCGCGATGCGCCGCACGGCGGCGGCCTGTCTCGCGACCATCCGGCCCGGCAGCGAGGACGTGACCCAGGCCCTCGCGCGGGTGATGGCGAATCGACGCGAGAACCCCGTGGTGCGTCGCACGGCGGCCGTTGCGCTCGCGCGTCAGGGCGGCGTGGCGCAGGACCTGATCGCCACGAAGATCCGATCGACCGGCGAGGGCGATCGGCAGTACTGGCTGGTCGCGCTCGGACGCGCCGGGCCCGTGCTTGCCGAGCTCCTGCCGCTGGTGGTCGAGGACCTCGAGGCGGACGGCGACGCGGTGCGGGACGCCGCGGTCGAAGCAATCGGCGCCATGGGCGCGAAGGCGGCTGCGATCGGACCGCAGCTGGCCGCGATGCTCGGCAAGCGCGCGTATCGCCGGCGTGCCGCCGCCATGCGCGCGCTCGCCGCCATGGGCGACACCGCGGCACCCTGGGTGCCCGCCATGATCGAAGCGATCGCGAAGGAGCCGCGCGGTGCCCGCGCGCGGTTCGCCGGCTGGCTCGTGGACGTCGGGCCGACGGCCGTACCGGCCCTCGCGAAGGCGCTCGTCGCCGCCACGGACTGGGAGCGTCAGCTCATCCTGCTGAACGTGCTCGGCCGCATCGGCCCTGCGGCCGCATCCGCGACGCCGCAGATCACGAAGATCCTGAAGGCGTCGGACTCGAGCGTGCGCGTGGCCGCCTGCGAGCTGCTCGCGCTCCTGGGGACGGACGCGCGCGGCGCCCTGCGCTCCCTGATCCCGCTGATGGGGGATCCCGTCGGGCGCGTCCGGGTGGCCGCCGTGGAGGCGCTCGTGGCGATCGACGCCCGGCAGGACACGTTCAAGGCCGCCCTCGTCCAGATGGGCAACGCGGACCGGCATGCGTTCGTACGCAAGGCGGCCCGTGCGGCGCTAGGCGGGATAGAACGGGAAGACGATCGGTAGGAACACGATCGCGAGGATCCACAGCAGGATCGAGAGCGGCGCACCGAGACGCAGGTAGTCCTGCAGGCGATACCCGCCGGGCCCGTACACGAGCAGGTTGGTCTGGTAGCCGACGGGCGTCAGGAACGAGCACGAGGCGGCCAACGCCACGGCGAAGATGAACGGATCTCCCGAGACCTCGAGCTTGTCCGCCGTGGAGATCGCGATCGGCACCATGATGCCGGCGGTGGCGGCGTTCGTGACGAGCTCCGTGATGATGACCGTCGCGACGTAGATCATCGCCAGCACGGCGCGGGGGCCGGCGTCACCCGCCCAGCCGACCAGCGCGGTGGCGATGTCGTCGGCGAGCCCCGTCTTCTTCACGGCCATGCCCAAGCCCAGCATGCAGCCGAGGATCACCACGATGCGCAGGTTGATGGAGCGGTACGCCTGGGCGCTGTTGAGGCAGCCCGACACGACCAGGATGACCGACGCCATCATCACCGCCGTCCAGAGCGGGAAGTTCAGCACGGCCGCCGCCGCGAGGGATGTGAACGCGACCGCGATGGCGATGGGGGCGCGCGAGCGGTTGGGTGCCTCCGGGGGCGTTCCGCCCAGGCGGATGAGGTCGTCCTCTTCGCGCGACAGACGCTCCACGTCTTCCGCGTCGCCCTGCACGAGCAGCACGTCACCCACGGCGAGACGCACGCTGGCGAGCTTCTCGCGCAGGTGGGCACCGCGACGGAGGACCGCCAGCACGACGATGCCGAAACGCTCGCGCAGGTGCGCTTCGTGCACGGTCATGCCGTCGAGCGTCGAACGCGGCGGCACCATGACCTCGGCGAGCGCGAGGTCGACCCCGCTGATCTTGCTCTTGCGCTCGGACTCCAGCGCATGCAGCACGCCGCGTTGGCTGAGGATGTCGATCAGCTCGTCGGGCTTGCCCTTGACGATCAGCGTGTCCTCGGCCTGCAGCGTGACCTTGTGGAACGGCGGCGGGAGGCGCTCCTCGCCGCGCACGATCTGGAGGACCCGGATGCCCTCGATCAGGGAGCGCACCGTGTCGAGCGACTGGCCCACGAGGCGCGAACGCGGGGACAGCACGACCTCGGTCATGTACTCGCGGATGGTCCCGGGCGTGATGGCCGTGACCATGCCCACGCGATTCGGCAGGAGCTTCGGCCCGACGACGACGAGGTAGGCGAGGGTCGCCACGCAGAAGATCGCGCCCATGGGCAGGATGTCGAGGAAGCCGAGGCCGGTGACCTCGAGCCCCTCCGTGCGCTGGTGATCGCGCACGAGGCCGTCCACGAGGAGCGTGGTGGTCGTGCCGACGAGCGTCAGGGTCCCGCCCGCGATGGACGCGTAGGAGAGCGGCAGCAGCAGCCGGCTGGGACTCACCTTGATGCGCTGGGCGACGTCCACGAGCGCCGGCAGCAGGAGCACGACCACCCCCGTGTTGTTCATCACGCCGGAGAGGATCATCACCGTCGGGAGCAGCGCGAGCAGGAGCGCGCGTTGGCCGCTGGCGGCGCGCTTCTGGACGAGGTCCGCGAGGCCCTCCACGGCGCCTGTGCGATGCAGCGCCTCCGCGACGATGAACATGCCGGCGACGGTCAGGACGACGGGATTGCCGAAGCCCAGGGCCGCGACGCCGGGCTCGATCACGCCGCCGGCCACGATCATCGCGAGGGCGATCACGGCGGCCATGTCGATGGACAGGGCCGGGATCATGGCGCTGGCCATGACGCAGCCGATCGCGACGATGGTGAGGATCTCTTTGGGGTCCACGCGTAGACGGTACGGGTGCTGCGGAAGCGGCACAACCTCCACTGACGTCTCGCCCAGGCCCGCCGCATTCCTTTTCGGTGCGCCCGACGCGAGTTGTCGGTACACCTACGGCATGCTCATGAACTTCAGCTGGATCCGGGAGGGTGAGCTGGCCGGGATGGGCATGCCCGGACCAGACGCCTGGACCTTCCTGCGAGCGGAAGGCGTACGCGCCGTGCTCACGCTCACGGAACGGCCGCCGCTCGGCGATCCGGCCGGCGCCGGGCTGGCCTATCTGCACGTGCCGCTGATCGACTTCGGCACCCCGTCACTGGAGAACCTGCAGCGCTGCGTGACTTGGATCGCGGAGCAGACTGCGGCGGAGCGGCCGGTTGTCGTCCACTGCTTCGCCGGACAGGGTCGTACGGGCACCGTCCTGGCCGCGTTCCTCGTCTCGGTCGGGCTCACCCCGGAGGAGGCGATCGCGGAGGTCCGCCGCCTGCGGCCGCACTCGATCGAGACGCGCGGCCAGGAAGACGCCATCCGGCGGTTCGCGGAGGGCTAGATGGACACCGTACGGATCGTGTTCTCCGGGGCGAAGGGGCGCATGGGCAGCGAGCTCGTGCCCGCGCTCGAGGCGGAGCCCGGCATCGAGGTCGTCGCGACGACCGACCTGGGAGACGACCTCGCCGCGGCCGTGCGCGACCACGACGCCGACGTCGTCGTGGACTTCACGGCGCCCGAGGCGGCGATGCCGAACGCGCGCGCGATCCTCGCCGCTGGCGCACACGGCGTGATCGGCACCACGGGCTTCACGCTCGAGGACCTGGATGCGCTCGAGGCGGAAGCGACGGCGGCCGGTCGCGCGCTGCTGATCGCTCCGAACTTCTCGCTCGGCATGATCCTCCTGCAGCGCTTCGCGGAAGAAGCCGTGAAGCACCTGCCGCGCGTCGAGATCATCGAGACGCATCACGAAGGCAAGCTGGATGCGCCCTCGGGCACGGCGCAGCGGACGGCCGAACGGTTGGCCGCTGCGGGCGCCGCCCCGGGACCCGCCGGGGACGACCCGTCGCGCGGTCTCGACGTCGATGGCGTGCGCGTGCACAGCCTGCGCCTCGCCGGGGTCCAGGCGCGCCAGGAGGTCCACTTCGCGGCCGAAGGCGAAGGCCTCGTGCTGCGCCACGATGCGCACTCGCGGCTGTGCTACCTGCCCGGCGTCGTCGCCGCGGTTCGCGCCGTCGGGTCGCGCGTGGGCCTGATCCGGGGGCTCGACCCCATCCTGTTCCCCGAGGACGCCGACGCATGACGGACGAGCGCCCCTCGCTTCCCGATGCGCTGCGGCTCGTCTACATCGTGGACGCCGACGCGGCCGGCGACTGGCGCCGCCTCGATGGGGCGGTCACGGGCGGCATCACGGCCGTGTGGCTTCGCGCGCCCGGCAGCACCGGCGCCGACCTCTATGGGATGGCAAAGGAGCTCGTGCGCCGCTGTCACCCGCACGGCGTTGCCGTGATCGTGGGCGACCGCGCCGACGTGGCGCTCGCCGCCGGGGCCGACGCCGTGCAGCTGGGGTTCCGCAGCCCGCCGGCGCGACGGGTCCGCCCCTGGTTCCCCGGCTGGATCGGCGTGAGCTGCCACTCCGCCGACGAGCTGGGCAGCGCGACGCGCGCCGGCGCGGACTACGCCGTGCTCTCGCCCGTCTTCGGCGTGCCGGACAAGGGGGCGCCGCTCGGGCCGGCGCTCTTCGAGAAGCTCTGCGCCGACGCGGCGCTCCCCGTGGTGGCCCTGGGCGGGATCGAGGTCGAGACGATCGACGAGCTCGAGGGCAGCGGCGCCGCGGGGGTGGCGGTGATCCGCGCGCTGCGCGATGCGGCCGATCCGGCCGAGACCGCCCGCCGGCTGCGTCGAAGCGAAATGACGCGGCGATGAACGGCTAGGGGGACACTCGGGGAGATGGTGTCCCCGTGGATCTCCCCCCGGCTGTGCGTGCTCGCCGGCGTCCTCGCCCTGGGCGTGGCGCTCGGCGCCTGCCGCGCGCCGCGCATCGTCGCGGGCGGGCCGCCCGTGGACACGGTGCCGTCGGCGGAGGACCTCTCGCCGCCGCCTGACGAGGTGCGCGTCGCCCCGCGCACGCTGCCGGTGGCCGGCAACGCCGTGGCGATCGTGGAGCCCGGCGTCTACCGCGCCGACGCCCGCTTCGCCGCACTGGCCGACGGCTGGTCCTCGCACGTCGCGGAGGCGATCACACTCCTGGACAACCGCACTGGACTCGACTTCCAGGAGGGCCCGCCGGTGCGCGTGGTGCTCGTGCCGCTTCGCGACGAGCGCGTCCCGCATCGCATCGCGACCCGGGTGGCACGGGGTCGTCGTCAGGCCATCGTGCGCGTGAACGCGGAGCCGATCATCGCGGGCATCGTGCGCGCCGACACGGCGCTCGTGCGTGCCTTGGCGGATGCCGTGTACGAGCTGGTGTCGCTGCGCCATGAGCCGGTGCCGCCGTGGCTCGTCGCGTTCGCCGGCAGCGTGGCGGCCGGGGATCTCGAACTGCAGCTCGCGCGGGTGCACCGTGCGTCGATCCTGGATGCGGATGCGCGCCCGCGCGTCGACCCCGATCGCGAGGACGCCGCCTTCACGACCGGCCTGGCACTGCTCGTCCTGCTCCAAGAACGCGCGCTGATGGACCGGGCGCCCGACGTCCTCGAGTTCGCACGCCAAGGCGAGGATCCGGCGTGGATGCTCACGCGCGTGTTGCGTGAGCCGGACGCCTCCTGGATCGGTCCGGCGCGCAACGCGTTCCAGGCCCGACTGCGCGAACGCGACGACGCGCCCTATGTGCGCTTGCGTGACGCGGAGCAGGCGTGGCGGGAGACGGGCCGCGGTGGCTTGGAGGCGGCACTCGAGCCGCCCGTGGCCGATGCGATCGCCGGTGAGGCGCGCGTCCTGCGCATGCGCGCCGCCATGGAGGAAGGCGACTGGCGCGCCGCCGCCAAGCTGGCCTCCGGCTTCACCGCCGCACAAGAAGCCGGTCTGCGCGACCCCGCGGCGTTGCTCGCGCTGCGCGCGGAGATCGAGTCGCGTCCGGGCGGCGACGGGGATCTGGCGCGCGAGTGGCTGCGTCGACTCGCCCTGGACTTCCCGCAGAGCGAAGCGCGCGTCGCGCTGCGCGACCGGTTCCCGCTCCTCGGTAGCGGCGAGGACCCGCTCGGGTGGCTCACCGAGGTCCGCCGGTACATCGAGCGCCGCGGCACGGACGAGCTCGACCTCCCGACGCTCTCGCGCATCCTGCGCATCCTGCTGATGGACCATCGCAGCGGCGCGGCCGCGCGGCTCGTCGATCAGCTGGGCGTGCGCGCCGAGGCGCCGGAGCTCGAGACCGTCGTCGCGCTCGTCAACGAGGCGGAGCAGGAGCCCACGCCCGCGGCGATCGCCGCCAGCCAGCGACGCCTCCAGGCGTGGCTCGCCACACCTTCGCCCGAGGGCCGGACCGAGGTGCTGGATGGCGGCCGTGCGGCGTGGCGTCCGGTGCTCCAACGGCTGCCGGCTGCGACGGGGCCCGAGCGGCGGCAGCTCGTGCAGCTGCTCGTTGCCATCGGCGGGGCGAGCGACACGCTGCGCGAACTTGCCCCCGCCTGGCGGACGACACCGGCCCAGGCCGGCGCAGACCTCGATGCGATCGCCGCGGATGTGGACGCCCGCGTCCTGCGGCGTGTGCTGGGCCTCCTGGCGCCGTCGATGCTGGCTGCGCCGGTGGTCGAGCGCCTCTGGTTCGACGTCTCGTTCCGCATCGAGCCGAGCTGGCTCGACGCGCATCCTGACTTCCTGCGGGGCATCCGCGGGGGGACGTACACGG
>JASJAY010000138.1 GCA_030066775.1 Planctomycetota bacterium | reverse complement strand
GTCGTCGGCGATCGCGTGGACGTGCTGCGCACGGCGCCCGACCGCGGTGCGGTGGAGTCGATCGAGGCGCGCACGAGCACGCTCTCGCGCCCCGATCCGCGCGGTCGCAAGGAGCACGTGATGGCGGCCAACGTGGACCGCGTCGTCATCGTCTCCGCGGCCGACGACCCGCCGTTCAACCCCGGTCTCGTCGACCGCATGCTCGCCGTCATCGAGTTCTCCGAGCTCGAGGCCGTGATCGTCGTCAACAAGATGGACCTGCTCGATGAAGGCGTGGAGCCACCGGAGCTCGATGTGTATCGCGCGCTCGGCTATCCGGTCGTGCCCACGAGCGCGACCGCGGGCACCGGCATCGATACGCTGCGCGAGGAGCTCGTGGGGCGTGTGTCCGTGGTGGCGGGGCACAGCGGCGTCGGCAAGTCGTCGCTGCTCAACGCGGTGCAGGTCGACCTGGGGCTCTCGGTGGGGCGTGTGAATCCCGTCACGGGGCGCGGCACGCATACCACCACCGCCGCGATCTGGCTGCCGCTCGAGGGCGGCGGCGCGGTGATCGACACGGCCGGTGTGCGCGAGTTCGGGCTCTACGGCATCCCGGAGCGCGACGTGGGCTGGCTCTTCCGCGACATCGCGGCGATCGCGCCGGCCTGCCGCTATCCCGATTGCAGCCACACGCACGAGCCGGGGTGCGCGGTGCGCGAGGCGGCGCTCGAAGGCGAGATGCCGCTGTTCCGCTACGACTCGTACCTGCGCATCCTCGAGAGCCTCAAGGAAGCCAAGTGACGGGGCGTCAGCCCGCCACGGACGGCCGCTGCCCCGGCAGGAGCCCGACGGCGTCCCGCACCGCACCCGCGAGGTAGATGCTCCCCGAGGCGAGCACGATGGTGTCGCCGAGCGCATAGGTGCGCGCGACCGCCAGCGCCTCCGCGGGCGAGCTGCGTGGATACACGGGCACGCTGGAGAACGCGGCGATCTTCGCCGCGAGGGTCTCCGCCGGGACGGCGCGCGGTGAGTCGACGGGCGTCGTGACGATGAACGCCGCGCCTTCGGCGAGCGGACGTACGACGCCTTCCAGGTCCTTCTCCTCGAGCAGCGCGAGCACGAGGCCGAACGGCCGACCCGGATACGCCTCGGCGAGCGCGTCGCGCGTGGCTTCCGCCGAGCGCGGCGTGTGGGCGCCGTCGATCAACACGAGCGGATCCTCGGCAACGGGCTCGAGCAGTCCGGGCAAGTGCACGGCGTCGAGTGCACCGGCGATGGGCTCGGCGTCGACGAGGTGACGCAGCGCGCAGTACGCAGCCGCTGCGTTCGCCACGTGATGCCGGCCCGCGACCGGGAGTGCCAACGGCGTCGTGCCCTCCGCGTCCGTGAGCTCGAAGGTGAGCTTGCGCCCGGGCCCGCTGCGCACGCGGTCGTAGGTGACGTCCTCGCCGATGACCGTGAGCTCGGCGCCGCGATCCGTCGCCGCGCGCCGGATCACGTCGAGTGCCGCGCCTTGGGCGGTCGTGATCACGGGCACCCCGAGCTTGACGATGCCGGCCTTCTCGGCGGCGATCTCCTCGATCGTGTCACCGAGGAGGCGCTTGTGCTCGAGCTCGATCGTCGTGATGACGGTCACGGCCGGATGGCAGATGTTGGTGGCGTCGAGCCGCCCGCCGAGTCCGGTCTCGAGCACGACGTGCCGGCACTGCGCGTCGTGGAACACGAGCCAGGCGATCGCCGTGAACAGCTCGAAGAACGTCGGCGCGTCGGCCGTGCCCTCGACCTTCGCCAGGTACGGCAGGAGGCGCGTCGCCGCGCGCGCGAGCGTGGCGTCGCTCGCGGCGACGTTGTCCACGATCACGCGCTCCGTCAGGTCCTGCAGGTGCGGCGAGGTGTAGAGCCCGATCGGCCCCGCGCTCGGGATCGCCGTGAGCACCTGGGCCACGATGCGTGCGACGGTGCCCTTGCCCTTGGAGCCCGCGATGTGGACGATCCGCGGCCCGTCCTGCGGCGTGCCCGCGGCGTCCATCAGCTGCTCGACGCGCTCGAGCTTGAAGAGCCGCTTGGCCGGATCGCGCGGCAGCTTCTCCTCGTAGTTGGTGGTGCGGGCCAGGAGGGCCATCAGGCCGTCGCGGTCCTGGATCCGGTCGGGGAAGGGGTCCGAGCTCATCGACGCTCGCATTCGGGGCGAACCCCGCGGGACTTTGGGCGCCTCAAGGCTACCGTGTACCCCCCGCGGGCCCGGGGCCCCGCCGCCGTGGTAGGCTCCGCTCGACCCGCCGTCCGACCCGTTCGACGGGGTTCACCATGTTCGAAGACCTGAAGAGAGAACATGCGGCTGGTCTCGGCTCGAAGGAGCGGGCGCGGCTGACCATGTTCGTCGCGGGCTGCCTGATCCTGGGCGTCACGCTGGTGGGGCTGCAGAGCTGCCCCGACCTGGGCGAAGGCGATTCCGTTGCCGATCAGGAGAACGGCGTCACCACGCCCGGGACGGAGGCGCCCGAGCCCGTCAAGCTCGATCCCGCCGAGCTGGCCAAGCGGGGCGGCAAGGACGTGGGCGGGCAGCGCGTCGAGATCCTCGAAGCGTATGCCCCGGATCTCGTGACCTACATGCTCACGACGCTCGAGGGCGAGCCCGGGCCCGGTGCGCGCATGCGTCCCAGCGCCCTGCAGGCGCTGCCGGTGGACGAGGTTCGCGGCCAGGTCTTCGACGTCGAGGGCGTGGTCGTCGCACGCGCCGAGGAGGTCTTCGAGAAGGAGACGCAGCGGCTCTGGTCGCTCGTCGTGCAGGACGAGGACGGCGGCCAGGTCGTCGTGGTCAAGCACGGCTTCCGAGCGGACCCCGGCTCCGGCCGGCCGCTCGACGACTACCGCGGCATGGGCGCGCGCGAGCCCATTCGCGTCGGCCAGTATGTGCTCGCGCGCGGCTACTACATCCAGCGCCGCACCGGCACCATCGGCGGCAGCACGTTGCCCGAGGCCACGCCCGTGCTGTGGGGCACGAACTTCCGCCAGCAGCTCGAGCCGGCCGACCGCGCCAAGCCCGTCGCGTCGCTCGAGGACATCCGCTGGGACCTGCTGCGCGATCGCTACTTCGCCGAGACCCAGCGCTGGGACGAGCCGCAGCTGTACGAGGCGTTGCAGTGGGCGCGCGCCCAGGGTGTCGAGCGCATCCGCGAGATGATCCAGAAGGGCGAGCTCGACATCACCGAGTGGGACCAGGAGCTCTTCAGCAAGTGGCAGCCCGAGGTCGACGTGCGCGACGATGCCGAGCGTCCGTTCACCGATGGCGCACGCGGCCAGTGGTTCAAGACGTCGGGCCTCATCGCCAGCCACGCCTACGAGGGCTGGAACACGGTGCCCGCGAACAAGTGGGCCGTGGATGCGTTCACGGTGCTCGACATCAACACCGACCACTATGCGCACACCAACATCCGCAACGTGTCGGCGTTCCCTCTCGATCGCTACACGGACATCGAGGGCGTCTACAAGGAGCACGTCTGGATCTACGGCGTGTTCTACAAGAACCACACCTTCGTCACGCGCCGCGGGCGTGAAGGCATGAAGGGGGCGTCGCCCCTCACCATGCCGATGTTCATCGTCATGCACGTCGAGCCGCGTGTGTACAACCTCGACGAGAGCAAGTACCTCGGCTTCATGTGGATCGTGGCGGGCAGCATCGTGCTGCTCGGCCTGATCTTCTGGATCGTGTTCGTGCGCGGCGAGAGCAAGGAGGCGGCGCGCCTCGAGCAGTACCGGATCAAGCTGCGCCAACGCATGCGCGCCAAGGGCCAGGGGGCGAAGCTGCCCGAGAGACCCCTGGGTGACGCACCCCCCGGCGACGGCCCCCCCGACGCTTGAGCGAGGTCCGCATCGGTTCGGGGGTCCGGCACGAGCTCTGGGAGCACGTTCGCCGCCTCTTTCCGGGCGCCGCGCGCGCCGGCTGGGTGATCGATCCGCGCATGTTCGCGGCCTGGGAGGCCGCGGACGGCGGTCTGCCCGACGATCCTGAGGCCGTCGATGTGACGCGCGTCGTCGAGGCCCTGCCGGGCCACGGCGAGGCGCTCAAGACGCGCGAGGTCCTGGCGCTCGTCCAGGACGCGCTGATCGAGCTGCGCCGCGACGAGCCGCTGATCGCGATGGGGGGCGGCGCCACGACGGATGTCGCGGGCTTCGCCGCGGCGACGCTCCGTCGCGGCATGCGCTGGATCGCGATGCCCACGACGGTCGTCGGCATGGTCGACGCCGCAATCGGCGGCAAGACGGGCATCAACCACCCGCGCGGCAAGAACCTGCTCGGCGCGTTCCACGAGCCCGCGCTCGTGCTGATCGACGTCGACTTCCTCAAGACGCTCGACGCACGCGACGTCACGGCCGGAACGGCGGAGGTCTACAAGGTGGGGCGGCTCGGCGACGCGGCCCTGCGCGAGCGCCTCGCCGACGGCTGTCCGCCCGTGGACGACGCCGAGGCGTGGATCGAGCTCGTGAAGCGCGCCGTCGCCGTCAAGCGGACGCTCGTCGAGGGCGACCTCCTCGATCTCGGCCAGCGGCGCCTGCTGAACTACGGGCACACGGTCGGCCACGCGCTCGAGACGCTCCTCGGCAACGAGCGCATGCGCCACGGCGAGGCGATTGCGATCGGCATGCAGGTCGCCATCCAGCTGGCGGCCTCACGCGATCTCGTGGACGACGACGCGGTTGCCGGGCAGAAGCGCGACCTCGAGGCGCTCGAACTACCGACGCGCATCCCCGACGACGTCTCGACCGACGCCGTTCTCGAGGGCGTCGGCCTGGACAAGAAGCGTCAAGCCGATGCGCACCACACGATGGTGCTTCCCACGGGCGCCGCGGGCGCAACGGTGGTGACGGACGTCAGCGAGACGGAGCTACGCAGCGCGCTCGATGCGACGCGCTAACCCTTGAGCTCCTGCTTCCACGCTTCCTGGTCGCGTACGAACTGCTCGAGGTGCTTGCGATCCTCGGGCTTGATCTCGTCGTACTTGACCTTGACGGTGAGGACACCCTCTTCGTCGTCGGTGCCGACCATCTCGCTGACCTGCGAAACGCCGCCGCTCATCTCGAAGTAGTAGTCCTTCACGGCGAAGGGCTGGCGGAACTTCAGCTTCAGCTTCGTGCCCTCGCTGAGGTACGTCTTGGCGGGGTCGTCGCCCTCGCCGGACGCCTCGTAGCGGAAGAGCAGGCCGTCTTCGTAGAGCGTCACGATGCGGCCGACCTGGTTGGGCGCGCCGTCCGTGGCGGAGGGGCGGAAGAGGATCGGCACGGCGCCCGTGAGCGACTCGTCGTACTCGCCGCCCTCGAGCTTCAGCTCGCCGACGTCCTCGCCCTTCTTGAAGTGCTGGATCGCGTCTTCGACGGTCTCGAACATCTTGAAGACGCTGTCCAGGCCGAGCGTGGAGAGGGTCTTCTTGACGAACTTGCTGGGGCGCGCCATGACCATCTCGCCGCCCTGGCCCTCGACGGACTTCGAGGTCTTGATCAGGTAGCCCAGGGCCGCCGAGTTGATGAACTTCAGCAGGTGCAGGTCGAGAATCATCAGGTTGTCGCCCTGCGAGATCATCTTGTCGATGCGCTCGCTGAAGCCGGGCAGGTTGAACGTGTCGAACTCGCCCGTGAACTTCAGGATGATGATGTCGTCGTACCGGTGCTTCTCGAGCTTCATGGCCTCTCCGGGATGCCTGCGAACTCCGTCCTAACGAATGTGGACGATTCCCCCGCAGGGCGCCAATCCTAGGGGCATATCGGACGGTGTTCAACCGGGGACCACCTGCCCATGAAGGGCAGATGAGCGGACCGAACCCTCGACCTCACAAGAGGTTCAGTCGGTCGCCGACACGGGCTCAGCCCTTGCCGACGTGCTCCAGCACGGCGTCGACGATGGCTTCCGTCCGCACGCCCTCCGCCTCGGCCTCGAAGTTGAGCACGATGCGATGGCGGAGCGCGGCATGCGTGATCTCACGGAGATCCTCGCGCGCGACCGCGGCGCGGCCGTCCGCCAGGGCCATGACCTTGCCGCACAGGGCCAGCGCCTGGGCCGCGCGTGCGCTGGCGCCGTAGCGCACGAAGCGGCGCACCGGGTCGGGAGCCGTGTCGCTATCCGGGCGCGTGGCGGTGACCACCTCGGCGATCCAGCGCTTGGCGCGCTCGCCCAGCGGCACCTCGCGTGCGAGCGCCTGCATCTCCACCACCCGGCTCGCGTCGAGCACGGGCGTGACAAGGGTCTCCACCTCGGTGGTGGTGCGGTCGAGGATCGTCTCGATCTCCTCGATGCCGGCCTGGGGGACGAGCACCTTCAAGAGGAAGCGGTCGAGCTGGGCCTCGGGCAGGGGATACGTCCCCTCCATCTCGATCGGGTTCTCCGTAGCCAGCACGATGAACGGGTCGGGCAGGGGATACGTCTGGTCGCCTGCCGTGACCTGGTGCTCCTGCATCGCCTCGAGCAGCGCGCTCTGCGTCTTGGGCGTCGCCCGGTTCACCTCGTCGGCCAGCAGCACGTTCGCGAAGACGGGGCCGCGGCGGAACGTGAAGTCGCGGCTGCCCTCGTCGTCCTCGGTGACGAGGTACGTGCCGACGACGTCGGCCGGCATGAGGTCGGGCGTGCACTGCACCCGCCCGAAGGAGAGGCGCAGGGCGTCGGCGAGGGTGCGCACGAGCAGCGTCTTGCCGGTGCCGGGCGGCCCCTCGAGGAGCAGGTGCCCGCCGGCGAAGAGGGAGAGGAGTGCCCCCTGCACGACCTCGGCGTGGCCGACGATGACGCGACCGATCTCGGCACGCAGGGCAGCGTGGTCACGCGCGAAGCGCGCAACGGTTTCGGCAGCGGCCTGGACGCTCGATCCGCTCACGCGGGTCTCCCTTCGCGCGAGATGCTACCCGACCTCGTTCAGGGTGCGCCCCCGCCACCGGGCGCCGAGCTCGAGCGTGATGGCTTCGCAGGCGGCCATGTCCACCCCCTCGAGGCCCTCGAGCGCCGTGCAGACCACGTCGAGCCCCGCCTCCACGGCGGAGCGGATCCAGTCGAGCATGGGCGTGTACCCGTCGGGACTGAAGGCCGACGGGCAGTGGCGCTCGAAGGTCTCGCGGTCCTGGGCGTTCAGGCTCACCGAGACCACGTCGATCAGGCCCACGAGCTCGGCCGCCGTGGCCCTGCGGTTGATCAGGTCGGCGTGCCCGTTCGTGTTGAGCCGCGTCGCGGCGCCCCGCTCCTTGGCCCACCGGGCGACCTTCTTGACCATGTCGAGCCGCAGCGTCGGCTCGCCGAAGCCGCAGAAGACGACCTCGTCGTACCCGGTCGGGTCTCCGATGCCTTCGATGATCTGCTCGAAGGTCGGGTCGCGCGGACGGCGCAGGTCGTAGCCCTTCACCTCGAAGTCGTCGTGGGTGCGCGGGCAGAACGTGCACTTGGCGTCGCAGGCGTTGGTGACGTTCACGTAGACCGCGTTGCGGATCACGTACGTGGGCGGGCCGATCGTCTCCTCGGCCGGGAGCCGGAAGAGCCGGCGCGTGTTCCTCGTCGTGATCCGCCGGACGTCGGCCTCGGAGAGCTCCTTGAGCTCCGCGACGGCGCGCGCCGTGTGCACGACGTAGGCCGGTTCGTTGCGCTTGCCGCGCCGCGGGACCGGAGCCAGGAAGGGGGCGTCGGTCTCGACCAGCATGCGCTCGATCGGCACGGCGAGGGCCGACTCGCGCACGTTGCCGCCCTTCGGGAAGGTGATGATCCCGGAGAACGAGATGACGAAGTCGGACTGGAGGTAACGGCGCGCGTGCTCCGGGTCGCCCGTGTAGCAGTGGATCACGCCGCGCAGGCCTTCGAACTCCTCGATGATCGTGGCCACGTCGTCGTAGGCGTCCCACGACCCTTCGCGGTCGCGGATGTGCACGATCACCGGCAGGTCGTTCTCCACCGCGATGCGGCAGTGGCGCCGGAAGGCCCGCTGCTGGTCGGGGGCCTCGGTGTTGTCGCGGTAGTAGTCGAGGCCCGTCTCGCCCACGGCCACGAATCCGCCGCTCCGGATCAAGGCCTCGATCTCGTCGAGGCCCTCGTCCAATGCCGGGGGCAGGTCGTTGGGGTGGATGCCGGCCGTCGGATACAGCCCGGGGTTCGCCTCGCAGAGCGCCCGCACGGCGCGGGCGTCCTCGACCGTCGTCGAGATCACCACGGCCTGCTCGACGCCCTCGTCCTTCATGCGCGCGATGACCTCGTCGCGGTCCTCGTCGAAGCTCGGCCACGTGAGGTGGCAATGCGAGTCGATCAGCGGCGGCAGGGTGGCGGCGGGGTCCATGACCGGCGGACGGTACCACGGGGGTCGGGGAGCCTAGACTGCGCCCAATGGAGTCCTCCGTGCGTGTCTGGGTTGGCCGTCTGTTGCCCTGGGCGGCGTTCGTCGTGGCCGTCGTCTTCGCGTTCGCGCAGCTGGCCCAGCGAAACGCCGCGGCGCGCACGAGTGCCTCCGACACACCCCAGTCCGGTGCCGAGGCGGCGGACGCGACGCCGCCCGCCCCGGCGCCGCTCGACCTCTCGCTGCCGCCCTGGCCCGACCACCAGACGGCGGAGCATCGCGACGCCCTGCTGGCGGTGACGCAGGCGCGCCTCGCAGCCCACGTGGAAGCGGCGCGAGCGGTGCCGGCCCCCGCACCCCCCGTCGAGGCGAAGCCCGTGCCCGCGCCCGCGCCCGAGGCCCCCGCCGCACGTGCCGCAGACGTCGCGCGTCGGGCGGCCGCGCTCTCGCCGCTCGAGATCCGCGCGCTGGCGCTGCGACTGGAGACGCAGCCCGAGCTCGTACACGAGGCGCGTGCGCTCGTCCCGTGGCTGCCGCCAAGCCGCGATCGCGAACGGCTCGTCGCTGCATTGGCCGCTCTCGAGGCGAGCGACGCCGCGGGGCGCTGACGCGTGGACTGGTTTGCGCCGCTCTGCGCGACGGCGTGGGCCGAGCCGCTAGCCGACGTGCTCGCGAGCGACGAGCTCGCGCGCCTCGGGCGCTT
>JASJAY010000020.1 GCA_030066775.1 Planctomycetota bacterium | reverse complement strand
CGACGACACGGCGATGCCCGCAGCGACGGCGACGTTCAACGACTCCACGTCGTCCGCGATCTCGATGCCCACGGCGTCGTTCGCGACGCGACGCACCTCGTCGCCGAAACCGCGGCCCTCCGAGCCGAGCGCGAGGATCAGTCGATCCGGTACCTCGGTGAGCGTGGGGAGCGCGCGGCCGCCCGCCTCGAGCGTCCAGACGGCGCGCCCCGACGCGAGGCACGCGGTTGCGACGGCGGCGGAGGGTGCGCGCGCGAAGGGCACGCGCAGGGCCATCCCTGCCGAGGCACGCAGCGCCTTCACGCCCAGCGGATCGGCCGTGCCGGTGCCGACGAGCACGCCGCCGACGCCGAACGCGGCGGCGATGCGCAGGATCGCGCCGACGTTGCCGGGGTCCTGCACGCCGTCGAGCCACAGGACGAGGGCGTCGGTGTCGAGCACCACGTCCAAGGGCTGTGCGGTGTCGTGCACGAGCGCGAGCACGCCCTGCGGCGTCACCGTGTCGCCCATCCGCTCGAAGTCCGTTGCGCTCGCCTCCCCCACGCGCACGTTCCGCTCGGCGGCCGCGCTGCGCAGGGCATCGATCCGGGGATCGTGCGCCCCGGTGCGGAACCACAGCTCGGCCACGACGCCGCGCGCCAGTGCGTCCGTCACGGCCTTGGGCCCCTCGAGCAGGCGCAACGCCTCGTCGGAGCGACCCCGCGCAATTTGCTGGATGCGGTGGCGCTGCGCGCGGGAGAGCGTCACGCGGCCCCCGGAGCGGCGCGTGCGAGCAGCGCCGCGGCCGCGGCCATGTCCTCGGGGAGCGGGCTCTCGATCACGAGCGGCTCGCCGGTCACGGGATGCGGCAGCGCGAGCCGGTGGGCATGCAGCGCAAGGCGCGCGAGCACGAAGGCGTCGTCGTGCGCGGCGAGGCCCGGCGCGGCGTGGCTGGCACACAAGGGCCGTACGTCGCCGTAGAGATGATCGGCCACGATCGGATGTCCGATGTGCGCCATGTGCACGCGCAGCTGGTGCGTGCGTCCGGTCAAGGGCTCGAGCGCGACGAGCGCGTGGCGTGCGTAGCGGGACCGAACGGCGTAGCGGCTGCGGCTGGGCAGGCCGCCTTCGACGACGCCCTGGTGCAGGCGCGTGTCGGCATGCGGATCCTCGCCGATGGGCGCATCGATCATGCCCTCGCCCGGCTCGGGGCAGCCCTCTACGATGGCGAGATAGGTCTTCTGCACGCGCCGGCTCGTGAACAGGTCGGTGATCGACGCGTCGGCCTGGCGGTGTTTGACGCACACGACCACGCCGCTCGTGTCGCGATCCAGCCGGTGGCCGAGGCGCGGTACCGTGTCCTCGTCGGGATCGTCGGAGCGGTAGCGCGCGTGCAGCTTGTTGACGAGCGTGCCGTGCCGGGTGCGGCCCACCGGATGGCAGGCCATGCCGGACGGCTTGTCGACGGCAACGATGTGCTCGTCCTCGTAGAGGACCACGAGATCGTCGGCGCTCTCGACCTCCGGGACGTCGTCGCCCACGGCCAGCTGCACGACGACCTCGTCGCCGAACCGCGGACGCGTGGCCGGCTTCGCGGGCCGACCGCCCACGAGCACCTCGCCGCGCTTCAGCTTGCCGCGATAGAACGTGCGGCTGTGCCACGGATAGTGCGAACGCAGCAGCGCGTCCATGCGCTGCCCTTCCTCCGTCCGGTCGACGATGAAGCGGAACTCGCGCACGGGGCGGGAGAGATCGGTGTATTGGCGTTCGGCCCAGGCCACGGGGCGACGATACCGGGCGGCGTCAATCCAGCCCAAGGTAGAGCCCGAGGCCCAGGCTGCCGAAGAGGACGGTCGGCATCCAGGCCAGGAGCACCGGGCTCATCTCGCCGGCGCCGCCGAGGCTGGCCATGAGGAACCCGGAGCCGAAGAAGAGCGCGGCCATGCCGAGCGACGCGAGCATGCCGGGGATGGCGCTGCGCCGCCCGAGGTAGACGCAGAACGGCAGCGCGACGAAGAGCAGGACGATCGTCGAGATCGGGCCCGTGAACAGCTCGTGGTAGAGCATGCGGAAGCGCGCGTTGGTCGGGTTGGCCGCCATCAGCTCGCGCGTCTCCGAGAAGGACATCCCCGCACTGCGGGTACGCGTCAGCGAGATCTCGAGCAGCGAGACCGGTGCACGAACGGGCGCCACGCTGTCACGCGTGATGGGCAGGCGCCGAAACGCGTTGTCGCCCTCGGTGAGCGGGATGCGCACGCCCCCGCTCGTGGCGACCCAGACCTCGCGCGTGTCGTCCCAGGTCAGCTCGGGGTACCGCTCGAGGCGCGTGGGGCTGCCGTCGTCGGCCCAGTGGGTGATCGAGACGCCCTCGCACTTGCGGTCGATCGGCAGGTACGCGCTCATCGACAGCCGCGCCCCGCTCGGATCGTGGAAGTGCGGCACGCGCGAGATGCGGTTCGGTTTGTTGCGAGACAGGATGCGCGCCGCCTTCATCTGCGTGCGCGACATCTGCGGCACCAGGTACTCGCGCGCGGCGAGCATCCCCCCGGCCACGACGATCCCCGAGAACACGATCGGCCACACGATTCGCCGCATGGACACGCCCACGGCGAGCAGCGGCGTGAGCTCGTTGTGTCGGTTCAGACGCGCGAGCGTGAACGCCGCAGCGAGCGGCACGCAGAACGGCAGGATCTTGAACCAGATGAACGGGACGAACGTGGCGTAGAACTGCAGCATGACCACGACCGGGTCGTAGCCCTGCGCGATGATCGTGTCCCAGTTGCGGTTCAGGCGGCGCATGCGATCCGAGAGATCGAGCACCAACGTGATGATCGTGAGGAAGATCACCACGGCCAGGAAGGTGGCCCAGAACGCCTTGAGCACGTAGCGGTCGTGGCGGCGAATCATCGGCGCGCCCCCCACCACATCAGGATGTTCGCGCCTAGGAAGAGCGCGATGTTCGGCGACCACATTGCGAACCACGCGGGCCACCCCGAGTTCTTCGCCAGGGTCGGGCCTGCGAGCAGGAGCGGGAAGAAGAGCAGGATCGCGGGCCCGAACGAGAGCATGAAGTCGCGCACGCGACGGCTCGACGGGGGCAGGAAGAGCGACATCGCCAACGCGAAGAAGCCGAGGAAGAACGCCGCGCTGCCCAGCGCCAGCCGGCCGTGCAGTGCGATCCGCGCATCGAGCTCCGAGCCGCGCTGCACGCCGCCGCGCTCGATGACGTACATCAGCTCCGAGAGCACCATGTCCTTCGGCCGGTAGAGGTGCCGGTGCGCGCCCAGGAACTCGCGCATCCCGGTGCTGGCGGCGATCGTCTTCACGCTGCCGAGCGCGACGCGCTCGCTCGGGCTGCGTCGCACCACGTCACCGCCGGACTGCGCCACCAGCACCAGTCCATCCTGCAGCTCGAAGCGCAGCCCGTCGCCGTTCTGGGTCTGGGTCACGCGCTCGAGGCGCAGGCTGCGCACGACGACCTTCTGGACGAGCCGGCCCTCGCGGTCGCGCTTGTCGAGCTCGGCGCCGATGAAGACGCTCGTCTCGGGGTCGAAGCGCTGCCAGGAGAGCCGCCCCGTCTCGAAGGCGATCGAGCGGTCGGCGCCCTGGAGCGAATGCAGGAACTGCGGCAGGAAGTCCTTCAGGCTGCTGCGCACCTCGCGGTGCGAGGTCGCGACGCCGTTGGCGTTGTAGAGCATGCCGGCCGTGCCCAGCGCACAGCCCAGGGCGAGCACGGGCAGCGCCAGCGCACGGATGTGCACGCCGGCCGCCTTCAGCGCCGTGATCTCGTGGTCCGAGACCCAGCGGCCGACGACGAGCGCGACGGCCGCGAGGAAGGCGAAGGGCGCGCTGTAGGAGAACGCGACCGGGATCAGCTTGGGGAGCAGCGCGCCGAGCAGCGACGCCCCGAGCGCATCGCCGCCCTGGGTGACGAAGCGCAGCGTGAAGCCGCCGAACACGATCGCCGTCACGACACACGCGATCAGGACGAAGATGAACGCCAGCTCGATGAGCAGGGCACGCTGAAACCGGAGCAACGGACCTCCCTCCGCGCTGAATATAGGTGTCTACGCGGCCGGACCTGCGGGGTTTGAAGCCCTGGCGTAGGATTCGCCCGTGAAGTGGATCGCCGCCGGCTTCGAGGATTCGCTCGCGCCGGTGCTGGAGGCGTTCGGGGCCGCGGCGTGGCCCGCGCCGCCGGCGGGCTTCGCCCCCGTCGGCAAGGTGCGCGCCATGCGCCAGGTCGTGCGCGGCACGGTCGAGGGACCGGAGGGACCGCTCGACCTGGCCATCAAGTGGTCACGGCCCGTGACGAGCGCCGACCGCGTGGCGCGGATCGTGCGCGGCGGCAAGGGCCCGCGCGAGGGACGGGTGCTGCGCGCGCTCCAGCGCGTGGGCGTCGCGGTGCCGCCCCCGCTCGCCTTCGCGTCCGCGCCTGCGGACGTGTTGGTGACCCTCTGGCTCGAGGACCTCGAGCCCGCGCCGGCGCCCGCGGCGGCCACGCCGACCGACGTCAACCGGTTCGCCGCCCTCGTGGCGGCGCTGCACGACGCCGGCGTACGTCACCGGGATCTCTCCGAAGCCAACGTCGGCATGCACCGCGACGCGCCGATCCTGATCGACGCCGGTGGTAGCCGCGTCGGTCCACCGCTCGCCCGCCGGGCACGCGTCACCGAGCTCGCGCGCATCGCGAACGGCTGGCTGCGCACGGCGCGTCGGGCCCTGCGCCTGCGCGCGCTCCGCGCGTACATGCAGTGCTGGGGCGAGACCGACGTGCGCGCGATGGAGCTCGAGGTGACGCGTCGCGCGCGCGCCCTTAGGCGACGGTTCCTCACGGGACGCGACCGGCGGCCGAAGCGCGAGGGCCGGCACTTCCGCTTCTTCGCGGGCGGCAACGTCGCCCAAGGCGTGCGCGCCGCGTTGCTCACGGACGAGGCTTTCGAGAACGCGGCCGACGCCTGGCTGCTCGACGATCCCGCGGATGCGGAGCCGCTCAAGGAGGGCGGCCGCGTGCTGCGCGTGCGCTCGCCGGCGGGCAGCGGGTCCGTCGTGCTCAAACGCTTCGACGCGACCGCCAAAGGCCGGCTCCCCTACGCGCTCCGCGCCCTGCGTCGTGCGGAGGCCTTCCGCCACCGGCACCTGCCGGTGCCGCGCGCGCTGATGGCCGTCGTCGGCATCGACGGCCAGGGCCTGCTGGTGTCCGAAGCCGTCGACGCCCCCAACCTGCACGCCTACATGACCGAGGGTGCCTACGCGGCGCTCGACGTCCGTGCGCAGCGACGCTTCCTCCGCCTGCTGGGTCGCACGCTCCGCCTGATGCACGACGCGGACGTCTCGCACCGCGACCTCAAGGCCCCCAACCTGCTCGTGCCGCTGGACGCCGCAGGGGATCCGACGGTCGCGTTCGCCGACCTCGAGGGCGCGCGCATCCGGCGTCGTCCCGTGCCCTGGACGCGGCGCGCGCGCGACCTGGCCCGCCTCGACGCCAGCCTCGCGGCAAACCGTACGGACCGCATGCGCGTCATGCGCGCCTACCTCGCCGTGCCGCCCTGGCCGGACGTCGACCTGCGGGCGCTCCTCGACGAGATCGCCGGCCGCGTCGCGCGGAAGCGCGGGCCCTCGGGCCGGCCGCGCTGAGGCCGCACCCGTTGTAGGGCGACCGGGACCGCGTCGGTATCGTCTCGGCATGGATCGACGCTCGAAGACCGCTTCCCTCGTATCCGTGCACATGGACCTCGGCGCCGGACGGCGCGGTGTGGACATGGGCCCCTCCGCGATCCGCATCGCCGGCCTCGAGGAGCGCATCACGGAGCTGGGCTGGAGCGTGCGTGAGATGGGCGGCATCACGGTGCGCGCCCGGGAGAACGCCTCGGAGGGGCGCCCGAACGCGCGCTACCTGGATGAGGTCCTCGCCGTCTGCACGAAGCTCCGCGACGAGACGCAAGCCGAGCTCGAGGCCGCCCGCTTCCCGATCATCCTCGGCGGCGACCACTCGATCGCCATGGGCAGCGTCTCCGGTGTCGCCCGCCACCACCGCGCGCGCGGCGAGAAGATCGGCCTGCTCTGGATCGACGCGCACACGGACATGAACCTGCCGGACACGAGCCCCAGCGGCAACGTGCACGGGATGCCGCTCTCGCACCTGATCGGCCTCGGCCTGCCGGAGCTCACGGAGCTGGCCGGCCCGGAGCGCGCCGTGGACCCGGAGCACGTTGCGCTGCTCGGCATCCGCTCCGTGGATCGACACGAGCGCACGGTCGTCAACGACAGCGGCGTGCGCGCCTACACGATGACGGAGATCGACGAGCGGCGCTGCGCCGTGTGCGTGAAGGAGGCGATCGCCCGCGTCACGGACGGCACGGCCGGGTTCCACCTCTCGTTCGACCTCGACGGCGTCGACCCGCGTCACGCGCCGGGTGTCGGAACGCCGGTCCCCGGCGGCCTCACGTACCGCGAGGCGCACCTGATCTGCGAGGAGGCCGCGCGCAGCGGCAAGCTCCTGTCGATGGACATGGTCGAGCTCAACCCCACCATCGACGAGCGCAACACCACGGGCCGCCTCGCGGTCGAGCTCATCCTCTCCGCGCTGGGCCAGACGATCCTCTAGGCGAAGGTCGCGCTACCGGATCTCATCGAACTTGGCCTCGGCCTCGTCGGTGAGGTTCTTCAGGCCATAGGTGTCGATGATCTTGGTGAGTGCGCGTAGCGCCTTCGACTTCTCTCCACGGCGGGCGAGACCGTCGATTCGCGCCATCTCGGCGTCGAAGTCGCGCCGGGCCGACTGCTTCACGGTGAGGATGCGCGCATCGGCCATGCGCCGGAACTCCTGCGCGAGCTCACGCGTCATGAGCAGCTGCTGCATGTCCTTCGCGGTCTCCAGCTTGCGCACCGCATCGCCGTAGAGCTTGCGGTTCACGAGCGTGTCGATCTCGCGACCAAGCGGGGCCATGACGGCGGCCGGCTTGATCTGGTCGGACGCGTACTCCTTCATCCACTCGCGGTACTCGGAGAACGGCGAGTGCTTGGCGTGCAGGATCTCGCGAGCCGGCTGCGTGTCGCCGTACATGGCGAGGAACTCGCGCAGCACCTCGACGCTCTCCTTGGGCGTCAGCGCGTCCTTGGAGCGAAACGCCTGGGTGTACGTCCGCTCCAAGAGGTTCTTCTTGTACCAGCTGCGCGCCTCGGCCTCGCGCTTCATGATCGGGCGCATCGCGATCTGGCGCTTCCAGGAGTCGACCTCCTCCTTGAGCGTGTCCCAGTGCGGCTCGGCCGGATCGCCGTACTTCTCGGCGTAGGCGATCGCGCCTTCGATGTCGTCCTTGTTCCACATCTCCGTGGCCTTGACGCGCACGTCCTGGTTGATGTCCCCCGACCCGCTGAAGGCCGTGAACATCAGGAACAGGAAAGCGATCGCGCCGAGGCCGCCGAGCAGCACGATCACCGCGCTGTTGTTGTCGGCGCGGCGCCGGCGCGGGCGCTCGTCGTGATCGCCGTAGTCGTCGTAGTCGTCATACTCATCGCGTCGACGGCGCGCGGCGGCCGGCGCGGCGGCGCGGCGGGTCGGTGCGGGGGCCGGGGCGGCTGCATGCGCGGCCGCAGGGGCGGGCGCCGGCGCGCGGACGGCCGGCGCGGCGGGTGCGCGCGGCGCAGGGACCCTCGGTGCCGGCGCAGCGGGGGCCGCGGGCGCCGCCGCCACGGCGGACGCGGCTTCGAGCTCGAGACCCTCGACGCGCATCTCGGCCTCGCCGATGGCGAGCACGTCTCCGTTCGAGAGCCAGTGCTGGTTCTTGAACGAGCCGTTGACGCGCGTGCCGTTCTTGGACTCGAGGTCCACGAGCTTGAGGCGGCCGCCCACCCGGCGCACGGCCGCGTGGTGCTTGCTGGCGTGGCTGTCGTGCACCTGCACGGCATTCGCCGCGCCGCGCCCGATCGACACCTCGTGCTGGTCCTCGAAGATCTCGTAGACGGACTGCGTTCCGCCTTCCACGATCGTCAGCTTCGCCACGCGCTCTGCTCCTGCTCAGGCTCTCTTCGACCCGCAGAACCGATGGTATCGGCCGATCAGCGTCCGCCGCCAGGACTCCCGGGCATCCCGCCGCGCATCGGCGGCTTGATCTCGGTATCCGGCTGCGGGGTGGCGCGCGCGCCGCCCCCCATCCCGAAGTTCTGGGTCCACATGCGCCCGGCCTGGCCGCAGCCCATGTCGATCCAGTTCGAGATCAGGTTCCGGTGGTGGCCGCTGGAGTGGCGCCACATCCAGTGCGCTTGCTCAGGCGAACCGGCGCCGTTGGCGATGTTCTCCGAGGAGCCGTAGCCCTGGTAGCCGGCCGTGCGCATGCGCTCGTGCGGCGAGGTCTGCCCCTGCCCCGTCGCGGGGTTGGGCTTCGAGTAGTGGCTGAAGTAGCCGCGCTTCTGCATGTCGAGGCTGTGCAGGCGCGCGGCCTCCACCAGGCGGTTGTCCACGCGCACGGCGCGCAAGGGCGACATCCGCAGGACCTCGCCCCCGTCCAGGACCTGCACCACGCTGTCGTCGTCGATGGAGTCGAACGCGGCGTTGCCGGGACGCACCTGGGCGGAGTAGGCCATCATGACGCGGTAGTCGTTGGTGACGCGCGTCTGCTTGCGCTCCGTCGCGCTCGCGTACTCGAGGCGCGCGGGGTTGTACGCCGCCATCACCCAGCGGTTGTACGCGAAGCGCGCCTTCTCCTTTGCGTCGAGATAGAAGTCGCGCACGGTGATCGGCTCGTCCGTCACGTACATCGCGTACGGCGCGATCTCCTTCTTGAGCTCGCGCACGTCCTGCCCGAGCCGCTCGAGATGCGTGATGATCTCCTCGTACTCACCGAGGATCTTGCCCACCTGGCCCTTGCGGCTGATCTTGATCTTGTAGGGGTCGTCCCAGATCTCCCGCACGCGGTCGATGCGCCGGTCGATCTCCTTCTGCACCGCCTGGTAGGGCTTGCCCGACTTGTTGACCGGGTACGGGTAGTGCTTCTCGTTGAAGATGGCGAGCAAGGCGTACTTGCGTCGCTCGTCGAGCTCGGCGCGCATCGTCTTGAGCTTCTCGAGCTTCTTGAAGACCTTCTGCTTGGTCAGCTGGCCCATGAGGATGCCGGCGCGCGTCTTGTGCGCCGCGATCAGCTCTTCCTCACGCAGCCGTTCGAGGCCGCGCTGGTCGACGATCTGGCCCTTGTAGACCTGGTAGCCGCCCTCGGGCGGCGTGTCCTTGCCGTGCACGCGCCACGCGACGATGCGGCTCGCCTCCGCCACCAGCTTCTTCTTCTCGAAGAGCGGGCGCAGCAGGTCGAACATCAGCTCCTTCTGGTTGAGGTCGGCGGCAAGCAGCGCGCCGGCGAGGCGCTGCTCGGGCTTGAGCTTCGCGGGAACGAGCAACGGCAGCACGTCCTCGTCCTCGACGTCGGACCACTCGGTCGTGACGCTGTCGCCCTTCTCGGTCGTCCACGTCACGCTCTTCGGGTCGGCGGCGGTGATCGTCACGCGTCCGACGGTGAGCTTCACCTTGGGCGGCTTCTCGGCCTTCGTCTCGGCCGCGAGGTCGTTCACGAGGCCCAGGACGCGATCGGTGTCGGCCAGGAGGCGCTTCCACTCGTTCTGGAGGCGACCCGGCTCGACGGCGGCGATGGCCTCCTTCAAGAGGCGCTGCCCCAGCGTCCAGCTGCGCCCGATGATCAGCGTCTGCGCGCGATCGGCCGTCATCAAGACGTCTTCCGTCACGCCGGGGGCGCTGGGCTGATCGGGCGTCGGCGCATCCGGGCGGTCCGGCGCGTCGGGGCGGTCGGGTCGATCGGGCGCCGTGGGATCACGACGCGCGGAGTCGCGAATGCGGTTCTCGACGCGTGCGCCGAGCTCCGTGCCCGCGAGCGCCTCCCACGCCGCGCGCAGCGCAACGCGCTCGGCGGCGGGCGTCTTGGCGGCGTCGGCCTTGGTCCATGCGGCCTGGAAGACCCGCTCCACCTCGCTCTGCGCACGCGCCTCGAGCGGCGCGAGGCGCTCGACCGTCGCCTGGGACATGCCCGGCGCGGCGTTGCGGAAGCTCGTGATCAGGCGCAGCGCACGCGCCGGGCGCCCCGCCTGCATCGCCAGCTCGACCTGGTGGCCGAGGCGATCGATCTGCTCCTGGTCGAGCGCGTCCCGGCGCCGGTTCAGCGAGGCGATGTGGCGCGAGATCTCCTGGCCGAACGACTCGTCGTTCGGCAGCTTGCGGCGCAGCTCCATCAAGCGCGCGCGAACCTCCGACGGCGGCAGCTTGTCGGCCCAGTCGACCACCTGCTTCAGCTGCTCACGCACGAGACGGCGATGCTCGTCACGCTCCCGCGCGAAGGTCAGGTGCTCTTGGAGCGACTCGGCCAACGGGCTGGCCGGGAAGCGCTCCTCGAAGTCGGCGACCTCCGCCGCGAACTCGGCGTAGGGATCGTCGAGCCGCGCAAGCACCTCGAGGTACTCCTTCTGCGAGGTCGTCTGCCGCTCGGCCTTGTCGGCCTGGCCTCCGAGCAGGAAGTGCTCGCCGAGCAGGATCGCGACGCCGATGACGACCAGCACGAGCCCCTTGCCGGAGCCGCGCCGGGCGGGCGCGCGCCGGCGCCCCTCCTCGCCGTTTCCTGCAGCGGCGCCGACGGCGACGCGCGGCGGGGCCTCGGCCGGAACCTCGGTGGCCGTCGGGATCGCCTCGGTGCTCGTGTAGCTGACCGCCCGCACCTCGAGGGTGCCGCCGATCACGACCGCCGGCTCGTCGTCGGCGGCGGCCGGCGCCGACGGCGCGCTGGGCGTCCCGCCGGCATAGGCGATCGTGGTGTCGCCGATGCGCAGCACGTCGCCGTCCTCGAGCAGGCGGCGCAGGATGCGCTGCTCGCCGAGGAAGGTGCCGTTGGCGGAGCCGAGCTCCTCGGCCACGTACCCGCCCCCGTCGACCTGCTTGATCCGCAGGTGGCGACGCGATGCACGCTTCTCGGCGATGAAGACGTCGGCGTCCTCGCCGCGGCCGATGACGACGGCATCGGCGCCGAGGGCGATGTGTTGGGGCTCGGTCGGCCCCTCGCCGGCGGTCTGGATGATGAGCTCGGGCATGGTGCTGCTCCTACGGTCCCGCACGCGTGTGGGCAATTCGCGTGCCCCGGGCCGCCTCATCGGCCGATCCCGCCGCTGCCTCAAGCCGTTGGCGCAAAGGGACTTCCGAACGCGCCAATTCCGCCACCGCGCGCCGAAGCCGAGGTGTCAGCCGGGCCTGCATACACGCGGTGCGGATCGCGCGCGGGATTCCGCCGCGGCTAGTTCTTCGGCAGGCGCAGCTGCTGGCGGATCTCGGTGATCTTGCCCTCTTCGTCGGTCGCGACGGTGAAGCCCTTCTTGTCCTCGAAGAAGGTGCCGCGCACGAAGATCCACGTGCTGCCCTTCCGCAGGATCTCCTTGGGCTCCTTCTTGTTGCCGAAGGAGCGCATCGGAAAGAGCTGATCGAGCGCCTGCTCGAAGACCTCGGCGGCCTCCTTGCCGTCGAGCCGGAACGTGTCCTTCACCAGGCTCGTCAGCACCGGCAGGCCCTGGTCGGTCGTGGGGTTCTCGACCTCGACCCACTTCTCGCCCTGGCGGGAGAGCTGGATCGTGCTGCTGGTGCTGCTGCCCCCACCCTGGTCCACGTGGACCTCGGCCTTGAAGAAGGCGGCATCGAACACCTGCTTCAGCGCGGCGTGCTCGATGCGCTCGGGCTCGATCCGGACGCGACGGAGCACCTCCCGCCGGATGGCGTCACGCTCCGCGTCGGTCACGGGGGCGGCGAAGAGGCTGGAGGCGCCCACGAGCAGGAGGGCGAGGGCGAGCAGGAAGGTCGTACGCATGGCGAGATCCTCTGGGGTCGGTGGCATGCGGGGGCGGGTTGTGTAGGCCGGACCCTACGTGCCGGCAAGGCCTGGGCGTAGGGAGCGTCCAGTCGACCACGGTCCGAAGGGAGGGCTGGTGTAGGATCCCGCGCCTGGGAGGCAGCGCGGATGATCCGGACCCGGAGCCTCAGGGAAGGCACCATCGAGACCCACGAAGGCAGCGCGGGCCTGCGCAAGGCGCTGGCCTCGCCCGAGCCCGACTGGGTCACCGTCGTGGCGCCGGACCGCGAAGAGATCGACGAGCTCTGCGACGCCCTGTCGCTGCACCCGCTCGCCGTGCGGGACGCGCTCAAGGACAACCAGCCGCCCAAGCTGCACGAGTTCGGCGACCATCTCTTCTTCATCGTGCACACGCCCGTCAAGCAGGCGTGGTCCGAGACGCGCCGGATCGCCGTCTTCCTCTCGCCCACGTGGATCGTGACGATCCAGGCCACCGAGTCGCAGGTCATGGACAAGATCGCGGAGCGGGTCGAGCAGGCGCCCGAGCACCTGCTGAGCTCGCCCGACGCCCTCGCCCACGAGGTGATCGACCAGATGATGGTCGGCTTCGAGGACCTCACTGCCGAGATCCTCGACGACATGACGAAGCTCGAGGACCTCGTCCTCAGCGACGCCTCGCCCAAGAGCATGCAGGCGATCCTGAAGATGCGCCGGCGGGTGATCGGCCTTGGCCGCGTAACGCGCAGCCAGCGTGACGTGTGCGCCTCCCTCTGCCGTCTGACGCATCCGGCACTCAGCGACGAGGTGATGCCGTACCTGCGCGACGTCTACGACCACATCCTGCGCGTCTTCGAGCTCATCGAGTCGGCACGCGAAGGACTCGCCGTCACGCGCGATGCGCACCTCGCCATCGTGAACAACCGCCTGAGCGAGATCATGCGCACGCTCACGATCATCGCGACGGTGATGATGCCGCTGTCTCTGATCGCAGGCATCTACGGCATGAACTTCGAGATCCTGCCCGGCCAGAAGAGCCCCGCCGGATTCTGGATCACGATCGGCGTCATGCTCGGAATCGCAGGCGCCATGCTCGTCTACTTCCGACGCCGTCGGTGGTTCTGAGCCCAGGCGTCTTGACAACCCCGGGGCCGCGCGGAGAACGGGTCTCGATGCGCCGTACGCTTGCCGCCTTTCTCCTCGCCTCGCTCGTCTTCGCCGGCGGCGCGTCTCGATCGTTTGCCGACGAGAAGCGACCTGCGTGGCCGTGGGTCTATCCCGGCGGCGAGTCGACCCAGCAGATCGACGGGCTGTCGTGCACGCTCTACGTGCCGCGGCGTCTCACGCCGAAGTCCGGTTCGTCCCTGCTCGTGCTGCTGCACGGCGCCCGCGCACGCGGCTCGCGCCTTGCGACCATCTTCAGGTTCTGGCCGCGCAAGAACTACGTCGTCTGCGCGCCCCAGGCATCGGGCCCCGTCTGGACGCCGAAGGACCTCGCGCGCGTCCGGCGCATCGTGAAGACGCTGCAGGCGCGCCTGCCGCTGGATCCCGACCGCGTGCACGTGGCCGGGTTCTCGAATGGCGCCTCGAACCTGCACGCCGTCGCATTCGCCGATGACGTCAAGGCACGCAGCGGCACGTGGGTCGGCGGCGGGTTTCCCCCGGGCGCGGCCGTGCCCGCCTGGGCACGCGAACGCTTCGGTGCGCTCTTCATGGCGGGCGAGAACGACTTCGCCAAGCGACGCGTCGTGGCCAGCCCCCCGCTCCTGCAAGGCAAGGTGCGCAGCGTCGAGCTGCTCATCGAGCCGGTGATCGGCCACACGTGGCCGATGAGTCAGATCGAGTACCACCTCTGGTGGATGGGCGTGCAGGAAGGACGCTTCGCCCCCGGCGACGACCTGAACTTCGATTGGGACTTCGAGCTCGCGGACGCGCTGGACGAGGTGCGCGAGGGCGAGGCGCCCGGGATCCTGTTCTATCTCTATGACTCGAAGGCGGACCGCGACAGCGCCTCCACGCGCATGCTCCAGCATGGGACGTTCATGGACCCGCAGGTGCGTCGCCTCGGTCGTCGGCTGCTCACCGTGAAGGTGGACAAGCAGGAGGGCACGGCGGCGCTGGCAAAGCTCGGCGTGCCCGCGCTCGCGACCCCGGCCGTCGTGCTCTTCGACGCGCAGGGCCGTCAGCAGCGCGTCCTCAGCGGCGCCATCGACGTGCCGACGCTCCGCGGAGCCCTAGAGCACCTGTTGACGCCGGCACGGAAGCGCTGATCCGCCCGAATCCGCGGCGGGGTGAAACGATCGAAGGTCGCTTCCGCCATACTGTCGACGCGCCCACGCTGCGGGTGCGGATCCGGGAAGACGACCAGACGAGGAGGCGTGATGCGTACGCTCGGGATGACGACTGCGATCGGCGTGATCGGCGCCGCACTGTGCCTGCTGACCGCCTGTGGTGGCGGCGGCGGAGGCGGCGGTGGCGGAGAAGCCAAGCCGACCGAGGCGAGCACCCCCGACCCCTCGACGAAGGCGTACGCCGGGCATCCGTCCAACGGCACCGTGTTGATGCTGGATGGGGACACCGGTGAGCTGAAGACGCTCGCGCCGCTGACGAGCACCGCACCCGTGGTTGGAACCGTGGCCGTACGCGAGGGCCGCGCCGCGACCCACGCGGGCACCGACAAGCTGATGGTCGTGGCCGAGGGCACGTCGAACCCCGTCGACGTGCTGCATACGATCGACCTGAGCGGTCCGACGTCCCAGGAGGTCGGCGAGATCGCGGGCACGCAGATCCTCGCGCTCGCATACGACGAAACGAAGACGCCGGGCGTGCTCTACGGCTTCGACGCCAACACCTCCCAGCTCGTCACAATCGACGCGACGAACGCCTCGGTGCGGCACATCGGCCAGCGCCTCGGGCGGGATCGAATCACCGCGATGGCGTACGACCCGGCGACCCAGAGCCTCGTGGCGCTCGACCGCGAGACGGGCGCGCTGCTCGATGTGGTCATCGGCCAAGCACCGATCGGCGGCGCACCGCTCGTGACGGCCCAGGAGTTCGGTACCAGCCGCTACCAGGTCGTGCACGCGATCGCCTTGCTCCCGAACACGGACGAGATGCTGTTCCTCGACACGACGCGCGGCCAGTTCGTCCGCGTGCACCGCTTCACCGGCGATCCGATCGAGGCCCTGCCGGGTCCGCCCGTCCACCGCGGCGGCGCCGACCAGGCCGTCATCGCGATGTGGCCGCGCGGCAACGTGCGCGCGAGCGCGCTGCGCACGTACGGCGTGGCGATCGGTGACGAGTACGACGAGGGCACGCTGCTCTTCAAGCAGGGCGAGAAGGTCCTGTTCGAGCAGGCCTACGACCCCGAGGGCAACGTCGACGTCGTCGCGCTGCCGAAGGCGCTCGCGAAGGCGCTGAAGGTCGGCGACACGCTCACCTGGGGCGTCTACGACAAGAAGGGCAAGGCGCTCTCCGAGGCGACCTGCACCCTCGTGGACGCGCCCGAGGCCGATGCGGCCCTGAAGGCCGTGGCCGAGAACGCCTACGTGAGCCGCCAGGCCCCGGAGGTGGGCACGCTGCTGCGCGCGCGTGCGTTGCGCAAGGCGGGGCTGCACGCCGAGGCGCTCGAGCAGTTCGTCGCGGCGGCCGTGATGGCGCCGAAGCACAAGACGGCGATGCTGGGCCTCAGGGCCTCCCTCGTAGAGATCCTGCCCGACGCTCTGTCGGACTGGCAGGCCGGCGAGCTCGTGCAGTGGATCACGGCCGGCCCCAAGGCCGACGACTCCGCCGTGAAGGCGCTGCTCGGCCGCTAGGGCTTCGACACGGCGCACTCGCGGGGGCGGTGCGCGGACGCGCGCCCGTACACTCGGGTTCCCTTGGAGCCCGCACCGCCCGCCGTCACCTCGCCCCTCCCCGTACCGGCGGACGTGCGTCACGAGATCGAGCGCGGATGGCGACAGGCGCAGCGCGCGCACGCGAACCTGGCGCTGCCCCTCGACGACTTCATCGCCGACATCGGCACGCTCATCGCGCGCAGCCGCGCACGGCTCTCCCTGCCGATGGACGACGCCGCGCTGTGCGCGGACGCCAAGCGCCTCCACTTCGAAGACCTCTACCTCGCGCGGCTGTGCGAGCGTGGCGACGAGCGCGGCTGGACCGCGTTCGTCGAGCGCTACGAACCCGACCTGCGCTCGGTCCTGCGCCGGCACTGCGACGCCTCGGAGGCGGAAAGCGTGACCGCCGAGGTGCTCTCGGAGGTCGCCCTGGCTCCCCCGTCGGGACAGGCACGGACCCGCCTGGGCACCTACGACGGCACCGGCCCGCTGTGGGCCTGGCTCGCGACGATCGGTGTGCGCACGGCGCGCGGCCGTTGGCGCCGCCGGCGCGAGGTCGCGCTCGAGCAGGTGGGCGACACGCCGGCCGAGCCCGAGCAGTCACGTCCGGAGCTCGACGACCAGGTCGTCGTCTTCCTCGAAGCCCTGCGCGCCGGCTGGGCGCAGCTCGAGCGAAACGAACGCCTGGCGCTCGGTTGGAAGCACCGCGACGGGCTGGCCCAACGCGCGATCGCAAAGCTGCTCGGCGTGTCGGAACCGACGGCGAGCCGGCTCGTCACGCGCGGGGTCGCGAAGCTCCAGGGCAGTCTGGCGGCCGTGGCCCAGAAGACCGGCCCCCCAGACGCCGCGCTGTGGACACGGCTCGAGAAGGCCCTTTCGGGCTTTCTGGAAAGTTCGGACACCCCTCCGCCACTGGAGATGGAGAGCTGATGGACCCCCACGATCCCGAGGCCCGGTTGGCCCGGCTCCTTGCGGAGCTGGATGCGGCCGGTGCGTCCCCCGACGACCTGGATCCGAACGACCTCGCACGCTTGGCCGCGAGCGAGACGCCGGACGACGTGCGCGCCGCGATCCTCGCCCGGCTGAGTGCGGAGGACGCGGCCGTCGCGGCGGCCGTCGCCGCGGAGGCCGCAGAGCGGCCCGCCGCGCGAGCGGCCAGCGCCTCCCGACCGTGGCTCGTGGCGGCCGCGGTGGCCGCGGTCGTACTCGTCGCCATCGGCGGGTTCGTGCTGTTCGGCGAGCGAGGCCCCGAGACGCTCGGCGACGACGACCTCGTTGCGACGTTCGCCTCGCTCGGCCGCGACGAGCCTGCCGTCTTCGCCGGAATCGAGCCCCTGCTCGCGACAGAGCGCCGCGAAGGCGGCACGCCGCTCCGACGCGGCGGCATTCAGGTCGCCGCCCCGCATGGCGCGATCCTGACGAAGCAGCCCGCACTCCGCTGGGAAGGCATCGAGGGCGCGTCGCTCTACGCCATCGAGATCCTGTCCGACGATGGCGACGTCGTGCTCAGCGCCACGAGCGAGGCGCCCGGGCTCGACTGGCCGGCCGACGCCGAGCCGCTTGCCGCCGGCACGGCCTACGTGCTCCGCATCAGCGCAATCGTCGCCGGCCTGAAGGTCGAGGGCACCCGCGCGTTCCGCGTCCCCGCAGCGGAGGACGTGGCGCGCTACCGTCGCGCGCTCGAGGTCATCGACGCGGAGGTGGCGCCCGCGCTCCGAGACGTCGCGAAGGCGCACGTTGCGCTGCGCTTCGAGCTCCTCACCGAGGCGTCGCGCCACGTCGAGGCCGAACCGGCAGCCTCCGCCCGCGCGCTCGTCCTCGAGACGCGCGAACGCATCGACCGGCAGCGAGGCGTGCGCTGATTCCCATGGTCCGCATCGCGTTCACCTCGATCGTGCTCGTTCTCTGCCTCGCACCGGGTGCGTCCTTCGCCAAGAAGGAGCCGCACCGCGCGAATGTGTTCAAGGAACCGCTACCGTCGGGTCGCGTCGCCGACGAGCTACGCGCAGCCGTCAAGGCCGACGACGACGCGACGATCCGCCGCTTGGCGGCCTCGCCGTTCCCCGATCCCTTCTACGTGGCGGCGCGGCTGCTGTTCCCGTTCACGGAGACAGGCGCGCCGACCGGGACGGATCGCGAAGCGCTGCGTCGCTTCGCGGCGGCCGCGTCGGATGTCACCGGCGTACGTGCGTTCATCGAACACTGGCTGGCCGCCGACGACGCCGCCTTCGCGCGCGAGCGCAAGCTGTGGGGCGCCACGGGCAACTTCTCGAAGCTCATGGAGGCGAACAACTACACGGGCGCGCTCGAGGCATCGAATGCAGCGCTCGAGCTCTTGGCCGAGCTCCCCCACTCGCACCAGGGCCCGTTCGTGCGCGGCGGACGTGCGCGCGTCCTACGCCGGCTCGGGCGGACGGCACAGGCCGTCGAAGAGCTCCAGGCCCTGATCGAACGGCTGAAGGCGCGTCGCTGGCCGGCCATGGAAGGCCTTGCCCGCGTCTGGCTGACCGACGCGATGCGCGCGGATGGCCGCCCGGATACAGAGCTGCTCGCCGAGATCACGCGCGCCGACGCCCTGCTCACGTCGAGCCGCACCTGGAAGCACCTCGCCGACGCATTGGCGTACCGCACCCAGTTCGAGAGTCGCCTGGGGCGCTGGGACGAAGCGGAGGCCAGCGTCTACCGCTCGATCGTCGTCGCGAAGGAGACAGGCCGCACCGGAGATCGGCTGCAGGGGCTCGTGAACCTCTACGCCCTGCTGAAGGAACGCGACCGACCGGAGTCGGCCACCGCGCTCTTGCGCCAGGTGCATGCGGAGGCCATCTCGGCCGGCAACATGGCGTACGCGGCGTGGACCGCCTCCCGCCTCGCGCACGTCGAGCTCAACGAGGGGCGGACGGCGGGCGCCGTGCAGTACGGCGACTGGCTCGAGGACCACCTCGAGGCGGTCACGAGTCAGAACGTGCGCGGCCATGTCGAGCTGCTGCTGGGCGACCTGGCATGGTGGCGTGGTCAGGCCGAGATCGCAGAGGCCCATTTCCACCGCGCCGTCGCGGCGCATCGCGCCGCGGGGAGCCCCGTGCTCGTGTTCGGCGGTCTGGGACGCATCGTCAAGCTGCGCCAGGACGAGCCCGCCCTGCCCCCGGCCGACGCGAAGCTGCTCCTCGCACTGCGTGAGGCCGCCACGAAGGCGGCCATCGGACCGGACGAGATCCCGGTGCTCGCGGCGTGGTCCCGCTACGAGCTCTCCGCCGAGCATCTCGACCAGGCGGCCCAGATCGCGGAGCGTGCGGCGGCGCGGGTCCGCTCGAATCCCGACGCACGTGGGAGCGAGCTCGCGACGACCCAGCTCGCACGCATCCACATGCTGCGCCGGGACGTGAAGGCCGCGGTGGGCCTGCTCGAGCCGCTCGCGGCAGACCTCCCTTCCGGCGCCCCGTCCCGCATCCCGGTCCTGG
Source organism: Planctomycetota bacterium (assembly GCA_030066775.1). Taxonomy (GTDB): domain Bacteria; phylum Planctomycetota; class PLA2; order PLA2; family JAEUHO01; genus JASJAY01. The sequence continues at coordinate 6,926 of JASJAY010000020.1, read as the reverse complement.
AGCTCCTGGGCCGGTGCCACATCGAAACGAAACGGTGGGCGGACGCGACGCGTGTGTTCCGGGAGGTGATCGACCTGCGCCGCGGCCACCGCGAGCGCTTGTCGTCCCGCGAGGCGCTCGGGCAACGCGCGCGAGAGCACGACGCTGCTGCACGCGGTCTCTTCGCCGCCGCACGGTGGGCCGCAAGCGGCAGCGACGAGGCCCTCGAGGCGGCGTGGTGGTTCCGCGAGATGGCCGGTGGGCACCTGCTCGCCGGCGGCATCGCGGGCGGCACGCCCGGTCCCTCGAAGACCCGCACGGCGCTCGCCGATGCGCTGACCGCGGTCGAGCGTGCGCACGGAGACGTCGTCGTGGCCGTGGTCGCGGGTGCGCCGGACGCGCAGAAGACGGCCCGCGCACGGCTCGAGCGCGCGTACGAGACACTCGCGCGCGCCGAAGCTCGTGCGTCGCGGGACGCCGGCGGCATCTCGGCCTCGCACACGGCCATGTCGCTCGCCTCCGTGCAGGCGGGGCTCGACAAGGACACGGCCATCGTCGGCTACACCGTGGGGCACCACGGCGTCGTAGGCCTCGTCCTCACATCAGACGGCGCGCGCGTGAAGCCGCTCGGCGACAGCGCGGACATCGAACGCCTCGTCACGCGCTGGCGACGCCTCGCCGCCACGCCGGGGGGACCCGACCAGAAGCTGGCCGCGCGCCTCTATGACGTGCTGCTTCGTCCGTTCGACGATCTCGTTCAGCCTCGCAAGCGCTGGATCGTGCTGCCCGATGGGGCGCTCTGCGGTGCCCCGGTCGACGCGTGGATCCGCACCAGCGAGAGCGGCGCCGAGCGGGTGCTCGCATCGCACACCGTCACCTACGCGCACGGGCACAACGTGCTGGCCGCGCTCGAGGCCCGCCAGGCGGCGCGTGCGAAAGGCCGTGGCATCGTCGCGCTCGGCAACCCCACCTATCCGGTGCCCGACGGCGCGGACGCGGATCGCTGGCAGACGATCGCGGCGCTCGGCCGCGGCGGACTGCACATGCCGGCGCTGCCGTCCAGCGGCGTGGAGGCCACGCGCGTCGCGGCGTTCTATCCGGAGGCCCAGCGCACGCTCCTGCTCGCAGACGGTGCCGCCCGCGAGGCGTGGATCGAGGCCTTGGCATCTCGCGAGGGGCCGCTCGACTGCGTGCACCTCGCCTGCCACGGTCTCGTCGACGACCGCTTGCCGTCTCTCTCCGGGCTCGTCTTCGCCGGCGGCCAGATGCTGACCGCCGAGCGCCTGCGCGACACGCGGGTCGCGGCGGACCTCGTCGTGCTCTCCGCCTGCCAGTCGGGTGGCGAGACGCTGGCCGCGGGCGAAGGGCTGCTCGGCCTCACCCGCGCATTCTTCCGATCGGGCGTGTCCCGCGTGCTCTGCACGACCTGGCAGGTCGCCGACGACACGACGGCGGCGCTCATGGTGCGCTTCCACGAAGGCCGACGGGCGAAGCAGCTCTCCGATGCCGCCGCGCTCCGCGAGGCCCGCCTGGCGCTGATGCGCGCACCCGAGACGGCCCACCCCTACTGGTGGGCCGGCTTCCAGCTCTGGGGGGCGCCCGCGAGCGCGAAGTAGCGCGCGAGCGTCGATCGATCCACGCACGCCCCAGGCGAGGCAAGCACAGGTACCGTGGATGCATGGACGCAGACGCGCTCGAGGACCGGAAGGTGGCCATCGCCGCACTGGACGCAATCCTGGCCGGCGAGATCGACTCGCCGGACGCACTGCGCAGGGCATGGCCGCTCGACTCGGGCGACATGCTCGTGCGCCGCGCCTTCCAGGACGCGATGCACTACCTCGAAGCCGGGTGGGATGTGACGGGGCGCTTCCTGCGCCACCACAAGCGCTTCCTCGAAGAGGGCGGCTCGATCGAGGAGCAGAACCGGGTGTTCGACGACGAGGCTAGCGGCGGATCCCGATGAGGATCGCCGGCCCCGCGGGCACACCGCTGACCGGCCCCCCCAAGAAGAAGACGTCACCCGACGGGCTCAGCGCACCCTCGTAGGTCGAGCCGTCGATGCTCACCTCCAGCTTGCCGTTGCTAAAGACCTCGAAGCCGTACGGGCCCAGGGCGACGTCCTCGGAGATGGGCGAGGGCGGGTCGGCCGGCGTAGCCGGTACGAACGACAGGCGCGACACGGCGAGTGTCACGGTGTCGGCCGCCGTCGCGTCCAGCGTTCCGCTCGTGCTGCGGTAGCCCGTCCCGATCCAGTCGAGACCCACGACGAAGAAGTTGCCCGTGAAGTCGGCGTTGCTCGCCGTCGCGCGCACGGGCGTGAGCACGGCCATGAAGGGCGAGTCGCCGTTCACCACGCCGCCGGCCAGGATCATGACGTCACCGCTCGCATCCATTCGTCCACGGATCGTCGAGCCGGGAATCGTCACGGTGGTCTCGCCGTCCGCGGTGACGTCGTACGTGCCTGTCGACGCGGTGCCGGCGACGACCGTTCCCTCCGCGTTGGCGAAGCTGCGCGTCCAGGTCACGCCGCCCATGCCGTCGAACGCCGCGACCCCCGTGTAGCCCGTCACGATGCTCCCCAGGCGTGCGAACGCGACGAAGTGGAAGCTCCCCGAAAGGTCCGCCGGGCTGCCCAGCACGGCGCTCCGCTGGATGTACGTGTTGAGGAACGTGCTGCTCGTGCCGGCGACGATGGCGATGCGACCATCAGCGCTCACACCCCCTCGTCCGAACGACGTCCCCCGCGCGTTGAGGAACTCCAGGACGCGCGCTCCCGAGACGGCGTAGGGGGCGTTGAACGGAGACACAAGCGTGTTCACCGAGCCGTCCCGGTTCGACGTCGCCGCCTCCGTGACCATGCCGACTCCGTCGGCGGCGCTGTCCCCCGAGAACACGATCTGGGACGCGCTCTTGCTCGGCTCCAGTGCGTCGAAGCCCAGCGTGCGCGCGGCCCCGTAGTCCCCCTGGAACAGGGCCGTGAGGTTCGCCTCGCCGCCGCCGGACCCGCTCCCCCCGCCGCATCCGGCAAGGGTGAGCAGAGAAGCGAAGAGCACGAGCAGGACGGGCACGGGAGTGCGATACGGGGTGTTCATGCGAGGAGAACCGGGATCCGCCCGGAAGTCGGACACTGGGAACCGGGTAGGCTCGTGCCCGTGCCGCCCGAGCCCACCGACATCCGCCTCCGGCCCGGAACGGAGGATGACCTAGACCTGCTGCGCGAGATCCACCACGGCGCCATGCGGCCCCACGTCGAGGCGACATGGGGCGTGTGGGACGAGGCCGCCCAGGAGGCGCGCTTCCGGGCGACAACCGATCCGCTCGCGCACGAGATCGTCGAGGACGCAGGCGAGCCTGTCGGCTGCCAGTTCGTCCGCGTCCACGCGGACGCCCTCGAGCTGGTGCGGATCTACATCCATCCCGACCATCAGGGGCGCGGCATCGGCACGGCGTTGATCCGGCGCCTCTGCGCGAGCGCGGCGTCTCAGGGCAAGGCCGTGCGCCTGCGCGTGCTCAAGACGAACCGCGCCCAGACGCTCTACGCGCGGCTCGGATTCCTGGTGGAAGACGAGACCGAGACGCACCTGATGATGCGCTGGGCCGCCTCCGGCTAGTCCCAGATGCTGTCGAGCGTGTAGGGCGAACCCTCGGGGGCCCAGAAGCTGCCGTCGATGAACCGGTACGGCCCTTCGAGATCGGTGATCGCCTGCATCGAGGCGTCATCGAGCGTGACGGCGGCCGCATCGAGGTTCTGCTGCATGCGCTCCGCGTTGACCGACTTCGGGATGACGCTCGTGCCGCGCTGCACGGCCCAGGCCAGCAGCACCTGCGCGTTCGAGAGGCTGTTGTTGCTGGCGATGTCGGCGATCACGGGATGCGCGAGCAGGTTCGGCTCGTCGTCCTTCTTGAGCATGTCGGGCCGATCGGGCGAGCCGAGCGGCGAGTAGGCCGTCACGTGCACGCCGCGCGCGGCACAGCGCTCGAGCAGCTCCCGTTGACCGAGATATGGATGCGCCTCGACCTGGTTCACCGAGATCGGCACCTCGGCCTCGTCGGCCAGCGCATCGATCTTGGTCGCCGTGAAGTTGGAGACGCCGATGGCCTTCACGAGCCCCGCCTTCTGGCAGGCCTCCATCGCACGCCACGTCTCGACGAGCGGAACCTCATCGAGGCTCAGGAAGTCCGTCGGGGACTGGGGGAACCAGGTGCCGGGCTTGAGCGCGACCGGCCAGTGCATCAGGTAGAGGTCGAGGTAGTCGAGCTGGAAGTCCGCAAGCGCCTTCTCGAGTGCGGGGCGCACGTCGCTTGCGCGGTGCGCGTCGTTCCAGAGCTTGGAGGTGACGAAGAGCTCGTCGCGCGTGACGTCGCCGTCCGCGAAGGCCGCCTGGAACGAGGCGCCGATCTCGGCCTCGTTCATGTACGCGCGCGCGCAGTCGAAGTGCCGGTAGCCGATGCGAATCGCCTCGCGGATGACCGGCCCGACCTCGTTCTTGTCCGACTTCCACGTGCCCAGACCGAGGGCCGGCATGGTGGTGCCGGCGGCGAGTTCGTAGTGCTTCACGGAGACCTCCTTGGTGTGCCTAGGTGTACCCGCTCTCCCAGCGCGTGCAGCCGAAGGGCACGGACGGATCGTGGTGGTTGCACCGCAGCGGACGCGCCCGCGCACGTGCTATCCTCCGCAGGGAGGTCGGACCATGGGCCCGCGTCTCGTGTTCCTGGGGCTATTGCTGTTCCTCGGCCTGCCAGCCTCGCCGGCTCTCGTGGAGGCGAAGGAGCCGGCCCCCACCGGCAGCGTCCAGATCTCGACGCGCGCCGACGGCAAGGGCGTGTCGGCGACGGTCGAGCTCTACGTGCTGATGGACATGGAGGTCCTGACCGGCACGCCGCAAGCCATCGGCTCCCTCGCCACCGACATGATGCACAACGCGCTGGAAGGCGGCGGCAAGCCGGCCCGCAAGGCGAAGACGGACGCCAAGGGGAAGACCAGCCTGTCGGGATTGGCCAAGGGGCTCTACGCCGTGCGCGCACGCGGCGGCCCCGCCAAGGAGCGGACCGCCTGGTTCCTGCTCCCGACGAGTCGCTCGACCGTGAAGGTGACGGTGGATCTCTCGCGCGGGCCCCATCGCATTCGCGGACGGGTCGTGCCGATCGAGGACGCGACATTCAGCGGCCACGTCCTGCTGATGGGCCTGCCGGCCACCGGATGGCCGCTCATGGTCGGCGTCGCGCATCCGACCCGGCCCGTGAAGGCCGACGGGACCTTCGGGTTCGACGGGGTTCCCCACGGCGCCTACCAGGTCGTCGCCATCGACGACGAGCGCGGCGTGGTGATGGAACAGCCCTGCAAGACGGGAGCTGAGGAACCGGTCGAGGTCTCCATCCCGCCCCAGAAGCGATTCGTGATCTCGGGGCGCGTCCGCGCGAAGGCGACGGGCAAGCCCGTGGCGGGCGCGACGATCGGCCTGCGCGAGCGGCTCGAATCGACGGAGACGACCCGCACCGACGCGGAGGGGCGCTTCACGCTGCCGTCGTCGCGCGGTGCGCGCACCGTCGAGATCACCGCCGACGGGTTCGCAACGACCAAGGTCAACGCCCGCTGGCAGCTGGACGCACCCAAACGCGAGGACGGCTCCGCGACGTTGGATGCCTCGGTGGCCCTCGAGCGGGCTGCGACGATCCGGGGCCGCGCGCTGGTCGCCCGCGGCGAGAAGCCGGCCGCCGGCGCCCGCGTGGTCCTGATGCGACTCCCGAACGTGACCGCATCCGACTCGCTGATGCCTGGACTGGCGATGCGGCGCCTACTCGCCAGCATGCAGGTCCACTTCGTCGTCGCCGATGCAGAGGGACGCTACGAAGCCGCCCAGCTCCAGTCCGGCCAGTACGTCGTCGGGTCGCAGTCCGAAGCGTGGGTGAGCGAGAACCTGCTCGATCTCGAGAGCTTCGACGACGCGTCCGGGCTGCTGCAGGTCGAGCCGGGGAGCGTGCACGACATCGACGTGCGCCTGGTGCCGACCGCCAAAATCGTCGGGCGCGTGCTCGGCCCCGACGGCCGTGGCATGCGCGGCGTCCCGGTCATCGCCTGCTCCGAAGGGTTCGGCGCGATCGGCGGCTCCACGGCCGCCACGGTGTCCGAGTCCGGGGGCCGCTTCACGCTCGACGCCATCGTCCCGCGTCATCCCTACGAGGTGATCGCCATCTCGCGCAAGCGCTCGCCGGGACGCTCGAAGCCCGTAACGCTCGCCCCCGGCGAGGCGCGCGGGATCGAGCTGCGCCTGCAGGAGGCCGCGTGGCTCGACGTGCGCGCCACCATGGGCCCGAAGCAAGAGCCGCGGCCGAGCACGTTCGTCAGCGTCGGACCGATCGAGAGCTCGCCTGCGCTGCGCCACGTGGCGCAGCAAGGCATCACCGATGCGAAGGGGCACGTGCGTCTCGGGCCGTTGCCCCGCGGGCTGCGGATGAAGGCGACGATCCTCGACGACATCGCCGGCATCGAGAGCCGCGAGCTGGAACCGTTCGAGGGCACCGAGACGACGCGCCCGCTGCATGTCGATGTCGGCGCGGAGAAGATGCTCGAAGGGCGGCTCGTCGTGCCCCGCGGCGCCGATCCCACGAAGGTGCACCTCGTCGCGACGGATCCCGGCCGTCTCGGCTTGAAGGACGGAAGCGGGAAGATCGAGAAGGACGGTCGCTTCCGCTGGGTGCTCTTCTTGCGCAAGCGCGCCATGCTCCGAGCGACGCTGCGACACCGGGGTGCGCTCTATCACGGCGAGCTCGAGGCCAACGGCGGCAGCTTCGGCCTGACGATCCCGCTCCACAAGGTGAAGCCGGACCCGGCGGAAGGAACGTGGCTCCTGCGTGTGAAGGGGCCCGATGGCAAGCCGATTCCACACGCGCGCGTCACGCGCGTCGACCGTACAGATCAGGTGCGAGACCCCTCGGATCCGAACTCG
>JASJAY010000002.1 GCA_030066775.1 Planctomycetota bacterium | reverse complement strand
GCCAAGGAGTGGCAGGTCCTGATCGAGCAGGAGGAGCGCCTCGAGGCCGTCATGGAGCGGCGCAACCAGCTGATGGACGGCGACCGCAAGGCCGAGCAGGAGGCCTACCTCGCCGAGGGCCGCGGTCGGGCGGCCGACGCCGCCGGCGAGTCCTCCGTCGTCAAGTAGCGCCGCAGTCGTACCCAGCCAAAGGAGCCGCACGGTGGAGCACCGCATTCCCCTTCCGTGGGCGCTCGTCGCACTCGTTCTCGCACTGCTCCTGGTTGCCCCCGCCGCGGCGGAGGACGAGGAGACCTACGAAGGCGAGGTTGCCGAGTCAGCCGAGCTGTTCGACGAGGCGGAGGCGCTGCGCGAGCACGGCAAGGTCGACGAGGCCGCGACCAAGTACTGGGAGGCGGTGGACGCGAACCTCCAGAACTACCGCGCCTGGGTCCGCTACCAGGAGGCGGCACTCGCGGCCGGCGACAAGGTCGAGACGATGGTGGAGGACCTCGACGCCTTCATCGAGGACTACCCGCAGCTGATCGGGCTGAAGCTCCACAAGCTGCGTCTCACGCAGGATGCCGAGGAACGTCTCGCGTCCCTCGCCCCGATGCTCAAGGCCCACAAGGGCAACGGCGACGTGCTGCTCGAGCACGGCCGCGCGCTGCTTGCCACCGGCAAGGCGCAGCAGGCGATCGATCCGCTGACCAAGGCGGCGGCCGTCGCACCGGCCGAGCGAACGGACGTGATGCTGCTCCTGGCGCGCGCGGAGTACGAGGCCGGCAAGACGAAGGAGGCGCGCACGCGCCTCGAGACCCTGCTGGCCGCCAAGCCCCAGTTCTTCGAGGGGAGCCTCACCCTGGGTCGTTTCGACCTGCGCGAGCTCGACAACGAGAACGCCCTGAAGCGCGCTGTGGGCGTGCTGGAGATGCGTCCCGGGCATATCGCCGCAGTCCTGCTCAAGAGCGAGTCCGAGTCCCGCGCCGGCAAGGCGGAAGAGGCCCTGGCCACGCTCACGGTCGCGCGGCGGGAATACCCGACGCATGCCGACATCGGGATCGCCTACGCGAACCTCCTCGTGCAGGAAGACACGGACAAGTCCTTCCAGAGCGCCGAGGTGGTCTACAAGAGCGTGATCGACGCGGACGAAGAGAACCTGCGCGCGCTCTACGGTCTCGGCTGGCTCTACGAGCTGCAGGAGAAGTACGAGCAGTCGGAGGCGCAGTACGCCGAGGTCGCCAGCATCGACCCGTCGAACCACATGGCGATCAACTCGCTCGGCTACGTCATGTTCAAGCAAGGCCGCATCTCGGACGCGCAGGTCCAGTTCAAGAAGGCAATGGACCTGAAGGCCGACTTCGTCACGGCGCAGCTCAACCTGGGCGCAACCTACGACGCGCAGGCCAAGTACAGCGAGGGCATCAAGGTCTACGAGAAGATCCTGTCCACCGAAGGCATGGAGAAGAACTTCCGCGCGCTCGTGAACTGCGCGTTCGACTACGAGTCCCTGGGCACGTTCCCGAAGGCGCTCAGGTACCTGCTGGAGGCGCACGACCTCGCGCCCAAGGACGCCCAGCTGACGACCTGGATCGCGGACAACCACTACTTCCAGAAGAAGTGGAAGGACGCGCTGCGCTGGTACCAGAAGGCCATCGAGCTCGACGAGAAGTCCTTCTTCGCCTGGCGCGGCATGGGCTACACGCTCTCCCAGATGAAGCGCTGGGAGGATGCCGTCAAGGCGCTCGAGAAGTCCAGCACGCTGGACCCCGAGGACCTCGACGTGCTCATCGCCATCGCCGACATCTCGATGTACGAGACCGAGGACCTGGAGAAGGCGCTGAAGTACTACCTCGAGTACGTCCAGCGCGGCGGCGACGACCCGGCGGTGCGCGACATCATTCCCGAGATCCAGAAGAAGCTCGCCAAGAAGTAGAAGTAGCGCTTCCGTCGCGCGCCGTGGCCTCTGCCGCGGTCGAGAGCTTCGCGTCTCCCCGACTCCCTGCGACGATGGGGGCGTGGCCGAATCCGAGCTGACCAGGGAGGTGCGGCGCCGGTACGAGGTGCCCGACGGGATCCAGCTGCGCGTCGATCGACGCGAGGTGCTCGCGTGCCTGCCGGGATACGACATCGCCGTGCGCGGCGTGGCCGCGCATCCCGATGCGCTGCCGGCCTCCACCCGGGGCGGCCGCCGCCCGCTGACGCAGCTCGAGTCGGAGCTCGGCACGGTCCTGGTTCGCGAGTACCGCAAGGGCGGCCTCCTGCGCTTCGTGCGCGGACGGCGCTTCTTCGGTCGCTGGCGGCCGCTCATGGAGCTCGTCCTGCACCGCCGGCTCCACGCCGTGAACGTGCCCGTCACGGAGGCGGTCGGCTGCGTCGTGCTGCGCGGCGCGCTCGGCTGGCGCGGGTTCCTGCTCACGCACGAGGTGCCGCGCTCGGTCGACCTCGAGGCGTGGTCCTACGGCGTGCCGCTGGAGACCGGGCTCTCGTCGCAAGAGGTCCTGCGGCGGGCGGGGCGTGCGGTGCGGCGTCTGCACGACGAGGGCGTCTCGCATCCCGACCTGCACCTCAAGAACCTGCTGCTCACCAGCGAAGGCAAGGTGCTGGTGCTCGACCTCGACAAGGCCCACGCCCTCGACCACCCGCTGCCGGAGAGCGCCCGCATCCGCGACCTCGCGCGCATGGGCCGCGGGATCGAGAAGCACCGCATGAAGGGCCTCACCACCGGGCGGCGCGAGTCGTTGCGCTTTCTCGAGGGATACGCCGGCAGCCTGGACGCCGCGCACGAGTGGCTCGAGCGCGTGCGGTCGCGGCTGCGTCGCGGGCTCTCGCTACGCATGGCGTGGTGGCGCCTGATCGGCGAGAACCGCCCCTGGACCGGTTGGCGGGCCTACGGCGACGAGCCGCCCCCGATGCTTCGGAGCCGCACGTGACAGGGGCCGGCGACCACGTTCGGATCTCGGCCTGCATCATCGCCAAGGACGAGGCGGACCGCATCGGTCCGTGCCTCGAGAGCGTGGCGTTCTGCGACGAGATCGTGGTCCTCGACTCCGGCAGCACGGACGGCACGCCCGACCTCTGCCGTGATGCCGGCGCGCGCGTCATCGAGACCGACTGGCCCGGCTGGGTCGCGCAGAAGAACCGCGCGGTCGAGGCCGCGACCCACGACTGGATCCTGTCGCTCGACGCGGACGAGCGCGTCGACCCCCCCTTGCGCGCCGCGATCGAGGCCCTGCGCGACGGGGCGTTGGGTCAGGCCGACAGCCCGCGCGCCTATGACATGACGCGCCGCGTCTTCTACCTCGGCCGCTGGATCCAGCACGGCGGCTGGTATCCCGAGTGGCGTACCCGCCTCTTCCACCGCGCACACGCGCGCTGGGGCGGCATCGATCCCCACGATCGCGTGGAGACCGACGCGCGCGTCGCCCGCATCCGCCAGGGCAACCTGGAGCACTTCACCTACCGCTCGATCGACGACCATCTGCGGCAGATGAACCGCTTCACGGCGGTGGGCGCGCAGCAGCTCTTCGATCGCGGCAAGCGCGTCGCGCTGCCCTCCGTCATCTTCAAGCCGCCCTGGCGGTTCCTGCACATGTACGTGCTGCGAGGCGGCTTCCTCGACGGCAAGGCGGGCCTGATCGTGGCCGTGCTGCACGCGTACGCCGGCTTCCTCAAGTACGCCAAGCTCTGGGATCTGGTGCGGCGCGACAAGCAGGCGAGGCGCGAGGGATGAGCCGGATCGCCATGCCCTCCTCCGGCTCCGTCCGCGACTTCGAGGCCCCGCCGTATCGCGGCCTGCTCGAGCGCGACGTGGAGCGCGTGCTGCTGGCGGAGCTCCTGGCCGCGCCGGAGGCGCGCGCCCGCGCGGGCCGCATCCTCAGCGAGAACCGCTACCGCGTGACGAGCCGCGTGCCGGTTCGCGAAGGTCGCGCGCTGCTGGTGAAGGTGCACCGGGCGCGCGGCCTGGGCGAACGGCTGCTCTCGTGGTTCAAGCCGAGCCGCGCGCGTACGGAGTGGGCGATCGCGCGCCACCTGGCCGCGATCGGCATCCCCGTCCCGCGCCCGTTCGCCTACGGCGAAGCGCGCACGGCCGGCACGCTCTCGGGGGCCTTCTTCGTGGGCGAGTTCCTCGACGGGGTGAAGCGCCTCGACGAGGCGCTCTGCGAGGACCAGCCGCGCGCGAAGCAGCGCGCCCTGCTGCGCCGTGCCGTCGGCCTCATCCGCGCCATGCACGACCGCGGCTTCGACCACCGTGACCTGCACGCCGGCAACATCCTCGTGAAGCCCGGCCCCGGCGACGTCCGCGCGATGACGATCGTGGACCTCCACCGCGCGCGGATGGGCGCACCGCTCGGCCGCGCGCGCCGCGCGGCGGCCCTCGGCAAATGGCTCCACTCGATCCAGGACCAGGTCCACGCCGGCGCCCGCCTGCGGCTCGTCGGCGCGTACCTCGGCGAGGGGGCGTCGCGTGACGTGCGCCGCGCGTTCTACGCACGCGTCGAGCGGGTCCGACGCCGGATCCACACGCGCTGGCTCGCGAGTCGCGCGAAGCGCTGCTTCAAGGAGAGCACGAGCTACACGCGCGACGTCGGCGCCGGCCGCGGCTACCGCTCCCGGCGGCTGACCCTCGAGCGCCTCGAGGACGCCCTGCGCGAGCACGAGACGGCATTGGCCCTGGACGACGCGCGGGTCGCCAAGCGCGGTCGCAAGGGGCTCGTGACCGTGCACGGCGACCTCGTCGTGAAGGAGACGATCCCCGCGGACTGGCTCGGCCGGCTGAAGGACCGCCTGGCCCCCGACCGCCATCGGCACGCCTACGGCAACGCCCATCGCCTCGCGTTCCTCGGCGTCCACGCGGCCCAGCCCTTGGCGTACCTGCGCCGCCGGGGTCGCGTGTTCTCGCTCTTCACGGATCTCTCTGCATACGCGCGCCTCGATCTCCTCGCCCGGGACACGTTCCGCAGCGGCGACCCGGATTCGGCGCGGAGCCTGCTGCGCGACAGCGCCGACTGGCTGGGCACGCTGCACCGGCGCGGCGTCTACCACGGCGACCTGAAGGGCGTGAACGTGCGCGTCGACGCGTCGGGCGCGCGCCACGTCTTCTGGCTCATCGACACGGATCGCGTGCTCGTCGGCGGGCGCCCGGTCGCCGAGCGGCGTCGGATCAAGAACCTGGCCCAGCTTGCGGCGTCCATCCCGCGCGACGTGACCCGTACCGACCGGCTGCGCTGGTTCCGGCGCTATCAAGCGGCGCTCGGCCTGGTGCTGGACGAGCGGGCGGTGGCGCGTGCGGTCGCAGGGGAGCTCGCGCAGAAGATCGTCGTGGTGGACGAGCCGATCGAATGAACCTGCTCTGGACCCTGAGCAACTGGAAGCGCACCGGGCCCGTAGAGCCGAGCCTGGACCTGGCCGCGGCCGTCCGGGCGAAGGGGCACAGCGTGCGCGTGATCTACGGTCGCGCGCCGCGCGGTCGCAACAACGGCGCCGCGGAGGCCGCCGCCGCGCGCGGGCTGGAGGTCGTCGACATCGGCCTGGCGCTCGACAAGCATCGGTTCTTCCTGCGCGATCGACGCGACGCCCGGCGGCTGCGCCGCCATCTGGCGGAGGTCTCCTACGACGCCGTCATCACGACGCTCCAGAACGACCACCGCATCGCCGCGCGCGCGCGGCAGGGCAAGCGCGCGCCCACCCTCGTGCGCCTCGCGTTCCAGCCGATTGCCGAGGTCGTCGAGACGGCGCCGCGGGAGCCCACCGACCTCGTGTTCGCGTTCCTGCCGGAAACGCCGCCGGCCGAAGCCCCGTTCGAGATCCGCCGGCTCGACCCGGCGCTCTCGATCGACACGCTGCGCGCGGAGGCGGGCGACTGGAGCGGTGCGCGCGAGACACTCGAGGTCGCGCCCGACGCCTTCCTCTTCGGCATCGTCGCGCGGATGCAGACCCACCGGCGGTTCGAGCTCTTGTGGGAGGCGGTCGCGAAGCTGAAGCAGGAGGGCCTTGCCTTCCGTCTCGCCGCGATCGGCCGCGGCACGAACCAGGCCACGGTCGCGCACCAGCCGGTGCAGGAGCTGGGTCTCCAGGACGTCGTGCGCTTTCCCGGCTACCTGCGCGGCATCGACTATGCATCGACCCTCGCGGCGCTCGATGCGCAGATCTTCCTCGTGCCGGGCAGCGATCCGACATGCCGCGCCCTGCGTGAGGGCATGGCCCTCGGGGTGCCGAGCCTCGTGACGGCGCGGGCCCCGCTGCCGTCGATCGTGGAGGACGGCGTGACGGGACGCGTGGTGGCCGAGGAGACCCCCGCGGCGTGGGCCGACGCCATGGCGGCCTTCGTCCAGGATCGGGATCGCCTGCGCACGATGGGGGCGGCCGCCGAGGACCGCGCGCGCGAGCGCTACGACGCACCGCGGGTCGCCGCGCGCTTCCTCGAGGCCTTGGACGAGGTGCGGGCGGCAACGTGGCCAAGCTGAGCACCTTCCTCTCAGGGCCCGTTCGGCGCGTCCTCCTGGCGCTGCTGATCGTCTATGCCGTGATCTGTGCGCTGGCGTGGCTCTTCCAGCGGCGCCTGCTCTTCCTGCCGACCACGGCCGCGCCGACGATTCCCGAGGTCGAGGCCGCGGCGGGTCTCGTGAACGTCGTGCTCGAGGCATCCGACGGCGTGCGCATCGAGACCTGGTACTGGCCCGTCCCGGCTGCCCGCGGCACGGTGCTCCTCTTCCACGGCAACGCGGGCAATCGCGGCGATCGCCTGTTCTGGATGCGCCGCATCCGCGAGCTGGGCTGGAGCGCCTGCGTCCCCGACTACCGTGGCTACGGCGGCAGCGAGGGCTCGCCGTCGGAAGAGGGGCTCTACCTCGACGGCGAGGCGGCGTGGGCCTACATCCGGGAGGTCACGAAGGGGCCCATCGTCCTCGCCGGCTCCAGCGTCGGCACGGGGGTGGCGGTGGAGATCGCGCGCCGGCACGACGCGGCCGGCCTGATCCTGACGGCCGCGCCCACATCCGTGGCCCGGGTGGGGCAGGACGCCTACCCCTTCCTTCCGGCCCTGTGGCTCATGCGCGACCGCTTCGACAATGCGTCCAAGATCGCATCGATCGGGTGTCCGCTCTTGATGCTGCACGGCGAGGCGGATCGCATCATCACGCCCAAGCACGCGCGCGCGCTCTACGCACGGGCCGTCGAGCCGAAGCAGCTCGTGACCTTCCCGGGCCGCGGGCACAACGACATCTGGTTCGCCGAAGGCGATGCCTACTGGCGCGCGGTCGCGGCCTTCCTCGCGGATCGATAGCGCCGTCGCGCGCCCGGGCGGGTCGATCACGCTGATAATCACCAGTGATCGATCGATCCGATAAAAGAAGCGCCGCGGATCAGGTCGGCTACCCTGCCCGCACACCAAAAGGAGCTACCGATGGATACCCCGCGTCCCCTCGGCGTCAGCGATATGGTCCCTGACTTCGAGATCAACACCTACGAGCCCACGAAGCATGCCTTCGGCAAGTTCAGTCTGTCCGAGCAGAAGCAGAACGGTCGCTGGTCGATCCTCTTCTTCTATCCGGCCGACTTCACCTTCGTGTGAGCGACCGAGTTCGCTGCTCTGGCAGAGCAGCACGAGCGCTTCAAGCGTCTCGGCGCCGACATCGTGACGATCAGCAATGACACCGAGTTCGTGCACCTCGCGTGGCAGCGCGACGAGAAGGAGCTCGCCGACGTGGGCTTCGCCATGGGTGCCGATCCCACGGGCCGGATCGGCCGCCTGTTCGGCGTCTACGACGAAGGCAGCGGCCTGAACCTCCGTGGCACGTTCATCATCAGTCCCGAGGGGCAGCTGCTGAACAGCGAGGTCAACTTCTACAACATGGGCCGCAACATCGACGAGCTCATGCGTCGCTTCAAGGCGAACCTCTACCTCGCCCGCAAGCCCGACGAGGGCTGCCCGTCCAAGTGGAAGGACGACGGCGACGCCACGCTGCGCCCCGGCCCCGAGATGGTCGGCCGCGTGCACGAGGCGCTCACCGAGGGCCAGACCGCCTGACGCGTACGCGTCTCGCCTGAATCCCACTACGGGGTCCGCCGACGGCGTCGGCGGGCCCCGTTCTCACATCAGGTGCGCCTGGAAGAACGTCGCCACGCGATCGAGCGCCGTCTCGAGGTCAGCGGTGGATCCCTGGAACGGATGCACCGCGCCGAACGTGTGCCCGGCGCCCTCGATCGGCAGCGTCTCCGCGGACTTGCACCAGGCTGCGAGCTGGTCCATCGATCCAGGGGCCACCGACTCGTCGGCGGTGCCGTGGATCAACAGCACCGGCCGGTCCAGCTCGCGCGCCGCGTCCTCGATCGACCAGGCCCGCCCGCTCTCGAACGCATGCCGGCCGATCGGCATCAGCTGCTTCGTGCGCGCATTGGGCATGCCGTAGTAGCCCTGCCCGCGGAGCTGATCCTCCCAGTCCGGGGGCTCGAAGACCGTGGTCGCGACCGCGGCCAGCGTCGCGACGGCCTGTACCCGCGGCTCCCCCGCGGCGAACAGGATCGCGTCGCCGCCGCCGCGGCTGTGGCCGAGCAGGCCGAACGGTCCTTCGATCGCATCGGCCAGCGCGCGCAGGTCTTCCTGGTGACGGGTGGGCGTGTCCAGCAGGAACAGGTCGAGCCGATCGAAGTCCGTCTCCTCGACGCCGTTGTGCGAGAAGTCGAACCGGATCGCGCGCAATCCCGCCGCGCCCAGCCGCTCGGCCATCCACGGGAACATGCCCCAGTCCTTGAAGCCCTTGAACCCATGCGCAATCAGCACCGCAGGGGCGTCCTCGGGGCCGTGGGCCACCGCGCGCACGGCGCGGCCGTCGGATCCGGCAACGGAGAAGGTGTGCATGGCGCCCGATCCTACCCAACGGGCTTGTCGGGGCGATGCGCGTCAGGGGGCCTCGTGGGCGCCGATCGCCGGCGGGCTCGCGTAGCAGCGGCCCGCGAGGTCACCCGTGAGCCCCGGGATGACGACCCCGGCGCCGTCGGCGGGCCCGCTCGCGGCGGGGACCGGCGCCGCGCCGGGATTGCCGGCAAACGGATCCGCGCCGTAGACGCCGTCGGCCTCGGGAACGGGGAGCGTCGGCGTCGATCGGCTGGGATCGTCGTGCGCGTACCAGAGGTTGTTTCGGATCACGAACGTGCCGGCCTGCGTGTTGCCGCCGATGTTCACGTACGTCGATAGCGCGCCCTCGTCGAAGTGGAACAGGTTGTTCGACACCTCGCAGTCCTGGGTCTCGAGGAACGCGAAGCCGCCCGACGTCGTCGTCTCCTGCAGGATGCGGAACAGCCACGTGTGCGTGCCGCCGTAGATGGTGTTGTTGGCGGCAATGCAGTCCACGGCGCCGACGAATGCGAAGGGGGTCCCGCACGAACCGAACCGGTTCGCGTACACGCGCACGTTGCGCGCTTCCGTGTTCGGCTGCGTCGCCGAGAGCGGGGGCCGGAAGAAGTCGAAGCCCGTCGAGCCGCCGATGTTGATGCCGCGCTGCCCGGCGTCCTCGAACGTGCAGGCGCGGATCTCGATGTCCGCGGAGCCGCCCTTCACCTGGATGGCGTTGCTGCCCATCGTCTCGAAGCGGCAGTCGACGATGAGACCGCCATGGCATCCGACGTGGTCGATGCCACTGCCGGCCGAGATGCGCTCGAAGACGCAGTCCCGCACCACGTAGTCGTCGACGCCCGAGAGCTTCAGCCCGTCGTTGTTCCCGCCCGCGCCGAGGTCGTGGAACCACAGGTCGCGGAAGAGCAGGTGTCGCGTGGCGTCGGGGTCGCTGCGGTTGCCGCCGTCGTCACAGTTGATCCCGTTCGCCGGCGCGCTCGTGATCTCGAGATCGTGCAGCACGAGGTAGCGCACGGTCGAGAGGTGCATCGCCTCCGATCCACCGACGAGCGTGGGGCGCTGCTGCCCGGGTACGCCCCCGATCCAGATCGGGTCCGCGGCCGTGCCGGCCACGCCGGTCACCCAGACGGTGCCGGTGTACGTGCCGGGGTGGATGCGCACGGCCGTGCCCGGCGTGATCCCCTGAAGGGCGCGGGCGACGCTCGCATACGGTGCGCCGGCCGTGCCGTTGCCGGTCTGGTCGTCGCCCGTCTCGGCGACGTGGACCTCGCGCGCGGGGACACGCCCGTCCTCGATCGTCGCGACGGCACCGCAGGCTCCGGGCGCCGCGGGCGGGGCGCCCGTGCCGACGGCGCTGCCGCCGCCTCCGCCGCCGCAGGCCATGCAGGCGACGCCGAACAGGAGGCACGTGATCAACGCGAGGTCGCTTCGTCGCGATTGCATGAGGCTCACCATGGATCCACCGCCCGCTGCCAGCCTAGCGCTGGAATGCACGCCTGGCACGCGGCGCGCCGCGGCGGCGGGGCTCCCTGCGCAGGCCGGTGGGGGAGAGTCCCCTCGCGGGCGGCCGGGCGGGCCCGTGGCGCCC
This sequence comes from Planctomycetota bacterium, assembly GCA_030066775.1. GTDB lineage: Bacteria > Planctomycetota > PLA2 > PLA2 > JAEUHO01 > JASJAY01. The sequence continues at coordinate 54,730 of JASJAY010000002.1, read as the reverse complement.
GGGCGGGGCCGGAACGTGGTTTGCGCCCTGACGCGCACTGGAGGTGTGCGATGCGTTGTGTGCGCGGGTTGCTCGTCCTGGTGCTGTTGGTGTCGACGGGGCTCGAGGCGAGCGGAGACGATCTCCGCATTCCCGGGCTGAAGGCAGACGAGCGCGCGACGGCGCTGCTCACGGCGTGGCAGGCCAAGCGCTACGCCCTCGGCAAGGCCGGAACGCATCGTGCCGCGTGCACGCTCTGGATCGAGGGTGTGAAGGCGCCCAAGCCCAAGTTCCTCGAGGGCGACTTCCTCTTCGACTACTTCATGGCGGACTACGACTGGCGCGTGTCGAAGGGCGACGGCGTGTTCGAGCGCGGCTGGTGGCGCGCCGAGTTCGAAGCGCTTCAGCTGGACCTCGGCCGGCTACCCATGCTGCGCGGCAGCACGCTCACGGCGAAGGCCACCGCGTCCGGCACGGACATCCATGTGCGCGGACCGTCGCCGCTGCGCATCCTCCGCTTCGATCGAGAGGGTGTGTTGACGGGCCTCCAGACCGGCGTGCCGGGACCGGAGGGGAAGATCCACCTCGGCGAGGTGCGGTTCACGTACCAGCGCTGGAACGACCTGTACCTGGTTCGCCGCTTCGTCCTGGAGACGCGCTTCGGCGTCGACCAGCGACAGTTCGAGGAAGGCACCATCAAGTGGGTCCGCGTGCAGGGGCGGCCCGTTCCCGTGCGTATGGACCTCGTCGTCGGCCAGGACACGACGCGCATGGACATGACGCTCTGGATGCGCGGCTGGCGCTTCGGCAGCGAGGTCGGCCCGAAGCTCGTGCCCGAGGCGCGGAAGGCCGTGGAGGCCTACGAGGCCACGGCGTACAACCCCGGTCGATGGCGCTACGTGCGCGGTACCTGCCAGGTCGTCGCGCCCGGCGTCGATGGAAAGCTGGTGCGCGGCACCTATCACTACGACGGCCGGACGGGACGCCTCACGTGGCCCGAAGCGAAGCGCCACGCCGTCGTCGAGACCGAAGCCTGGCGGCACTGGCTCGATCGCGTCTTCGAGCGCTACTGGCTGCGCAAGCAGCTGGGCCCCTTCGCCCCCAAGGTGCGCAAGGACGGCACGCGCACCGTGCTCGAGACCCGCACCATGATCGAGTACGTCGAGGTGCCGCTGGACCGCACGCTCGTCTTCGCGTCCAACGGCACGCTTGCCGAGGTCCGCGACCACAGCGCGCAGATGGAAGTGACGGAGATCAGCCGGTACACGTACCAGCGCGTCCTCCGCTCGCGGGGCGTGCCGTTCCACGTGCCGTTCCCGCACTACCTGCCCACCCGCCTCGAGCGCATCACGCAGTCCTCCTTCCGGGATCCGCCCCGGTCCATCGAGACGATGACCTGGGCCCGCGTCCAGGGGCTCTCGTTGCCGCGCACGCTCGAGATCGAGGTCCACGCGGACGGGAAGCACCTACGCGCGACGCTCACGTTCGAGGGCTGGAACCTCGTGCGGGAGTCGCTCGACCTGAGCCGGTGAACCACGGCGCGCACGGCGCCGGCATCACGAACCATGGCCTGGCTGGCGCGCCGGGCGGCAGCGACGTACGCTCCGCGCCTTGGCGCGCGGGCCGACAGCGTCGGTCCCGAGATGGAGGCAGGTCAGCGGCGTGAGCACGGACGACGAGCTCGAAGACCGCCTCGATGAGCTGGCCGAGTCGTTCTCGGCGCGCCTGCGTGAGGGCGAGACGCCCGACATCGAGGCGTACGCGACCGAGCACCCCGAGCTCGCCGAGCGCATTCGCCACCTCTTCCCCGTCCTCATGGCCATGGAAGGCGCGCATGCGCGCTCGGGGGACGAGCTCCCGGAGGCGATCGGCCCCTACGAGATCGTGCGCCGGCTCGGCCAGGGCGGCATGGGGGCGGTGTTCGAGGCGCGCGCGCCCTCCGGCACGACGGTCGCGATCAAGCTCGTGCATGCGCACTTGCTCGGCAACACGGACTACTACCGGCGGTTCCTGCGCGAAGCGGAAGCCGGCATGCGCCTCGATCACCCCGGCATCGTGCGCACGCTCGAGCTCGGATGGACGGGCTCCAAGGAGTCGCCCCGCCCGTTCCTGGTCCTCGAGTACGTCGAGGGCGAGGACCTCTACAGCGCCACGGTGAAGAGCGGCCCGATGTCCGAGCGGCTCGTGCGTCTGGTCGGGCGCGACGTGGCACGGGCGCTCGGCGCCGTCCACGCAGCCGGGCTCCTGCACCGCGACGTCAAGCCCGAGAACATCCTGATCACGCCGGACGAGACCATCAAGCTGATGGACATGGGCATCGCGCTCCAGCGCGAGGGCGTCACGCGGCTCTCGGTGACGGGCCAGTTCGTGGGCAGCCGGCTCTACGCGGCACCGGAACAGCTGCTCGGCGGCGAGCTCGACGAGCGCACGGATCTGTATGCGCTCGGGCTCGTGCTCTACGAGCTGCTGACCGGACAGCACGCCTGGCTCGCGCCGGACGGCACGGCGATGGACCCGACTGCGCGGCGGGGTGTCCTCCCGCGCGTGCGCGACGCGGTGCCGCAGGTCTCCCGGCTCATGGACGCGGTCGTCGCGCGCCTGCTGCAGACCGAGCGCACGGACCGCTTCGACAGCGCCGACGAGGTCGCCACGATCCTGGCGGAGGGCGAGGACTCGGCCTGGTGGCTCGAGACCGGCATGGCCGAGTCCACCGCGGAGACCGCCTTCCCCTTCCCCGAACCGCACGTCGGACGCGAGGGCGAGCTGCGGCGGCTCGACGCGCTCCTGACCCGCGTCGGCAGCGGGCGCGGCGGCGCCCTCGTCGTCTCCGGCGATCCCGGTCTGGGGCGCACGCATCTCCTGCGCGTGTGGCTCGCCCGGGCCTCGCGGAGCTCGCATCACCCGCGATGTGTCCTGGCTGGTGGCGCCGGCGTCGGGCAAGTCTCGACCTCCCTTGCCGCGGCCTTCGGCGAGCACCTGGGTCCCGCCGATCTCGAGCACCGGCTCGCGACGATGCTCACGGGGCTCTCGGCCGTCGCCGGCCCGTTCGCCGATGTCCTGCGCGGCATCGAGTCCGAGGCGGCGCGCACGCTCACGCCGGACGCCCGGGCGACGGCGTTCGTCGAGGTCTTGCGCGCGCTCGCCGCCGACGGCCCCGTCCTGCTCGCGTTCGACGACCTGGATCGCGCCAGCCGCGAGGACCAGCAGGCCTTCGTGCGCATCGCCCTCGCGGCGCGCGACGCGCCGATCGTCGTGATCGGCATCACGTCCGCCGAGCCGCCGGCGGTCCTGGTGCCGCACCTGCGTTCCGACGCCATCCAGCAGCTGGCGCTCGGCGTGCTGCCCCCGAGCGATGCGCGCAGCTTGCTGCGCGCGTCGACGCAAGATGTCGACGTGACGGAGCGCCGTCTCGACGCGGCTGCGGAGCGGGCCGGCGGCAACCCGCTCTACCTCGTCGAGCTCGGGCGCATGCTGGGTCGAGATGGCGCCGCCGAGCTGCCCGACTCCTTGCAGCACGCATTGGAAGCACACCTGGCCGACCTGGACGACAACGCCCGCGAGCTGCTGGACGCCGCCGCGTGTGCCGGTCCCCGGTTCGACCCGTGTTGGATCGCGGACGCGCTCGGCCTGCCGCGCATCCGCGTGCTGCGCACCCTCGACGGCCTCGCGCGCGCCGACGGGTTTCTCGAGTCCGCGGGACGCCTCTATCGCTTCAGCCACCGCCTTACGCACGAAGCGCTGCTCGAGCGCATGCACGAGGCATTGCGTGCGACGCTCCATGAGACGTTAGCGGCGTGCCTCGCCGACGCGGGCGACGAACCGAAGTACGCCCTGCCCGGGCCGCGCGCCATCGTGATGGCGCGCCACTTCCTCGCCGCAGGACAGGCGGAACGCATCGCGCCGTACCTGGAGGAGGTCTTGCGTACGCTCGACCTCTCCCGACCCGCCGAGGTCGACGCGCTCGTGACGGCCGTCCTGGAGAGCGACGCGGAGATTCCCGCCGAGCTCCGCGTGCGCGCCCTGTGCACCAAGGGGCGGGCGCTCATCACGATGTCGCGACCGGAGGAGGCGCGCGCGGCGTGCTACGAGGCGACGGCGATCGCCACGATGAACCCGGAGCTCGGCACCGTCCAGCTCCTGGAGCTGGAGGGCCGCTTGGCCCGGACCAGCGGCAACCTGGCCGACGCGCGTGCGTACTACGAGCGCGCCGCCGAAGAGGCGCAGGCGAGCGGGCAAGAGGAGGCCGAGACCCGGTGTCGGATCGCCGCGGGCGTCATCCTGGGCAACCTCGGGCACACGGATGAAGCCATGCGGGCGCTCGAGGCGGCGCGAGACCGCGCAAGCGCGCTCGGTGCGACGATGGCGGTGGCGAGCGCCACCGTCTCGCTCGGCTTGCTCGCCGCCGAGAGCGCCGATCCGAGCGGCGCCGAGGCGATCCTGCGCGAGGGGCTCGAGCAGTGCCTGAAGGTCGGGGGTCTGCGCACGGCCAGCCGGGCACAGGCCGTTCTCGCGGGCCTGCTGCAGCGACGGGGGCGGATGGGGGAGGCGCTCGAGCAGCTCGAGGCCTCGCTCGCACTCGGCATGGAGCTCGGCGACCGCAAGCACGAGATCATCAGCCGCGGCAACCTCAGCGAGACCCTGATGGAGCTCGGCCGCATCGAGGACGCCACGCGCCAGGCCCGGGAGGCGGTCCGCCTCGCGGAGACGAGCGACGAGCCCATCGCCGCGGCGTTCGCCACGGCGAACCAGGGGTGGCTCTGCGTGCACACCGGGGAGCTGGGCGAGGGGCTCCGGCATCTCGTGGAAGCGCGCGACGCGGTCGAGGCGATGGGCTACCTCGGGTTGCTGCGCCACATCGTCGGCCGGCTGGTCCATGCCTGGGCCGTCGCGGGGCAGCTCACCCAGGCGCGCGAGGCCCTGGCGGACATGACGGAACGCCACGGCAAGACAGTCGACGCGCGGTGGGCGCCGCACGCCCTGTGGGTCGAGGCGCGCCTGTGCGAGGCCGAAGCGCGCTACGACGAGGCGTACGCGCTGCACGAACGGTCGCGCGCGGCGGCGGCGTCCAGCGCGGACGCGCTCCGCGCCCTCACGGGGATGGGGCGCACCGCGCTCTGCACCGATCGACCGGACGTCGCGGCCATGCATCTGGCTGAGGTCCTCGACGCGCCCGACGTGGGCATCGACACCTCGGGCGTCCTCGCCGTGGCGCTCCAGACGAAGCTCGATGCCGCCACGCTGGAGCCCGCAGTCCACACGCTCGAGGCGCGGGCCCCGGCGCTTCCGGCGTTCGACCGTGCTGAAGCCTGGTACGCGCTCTACGAGGCGGGCGGCGACGCGTCGCACCTTGCACGCGCCACCCAGCTGCTCGATCACATGCGTGCGAGCCTCGACGCCGCGGACCGCCCCGCCTTCGACGCGGTGGATCTCGTGCGACGGATCGGGGCCGCTTCGATGTAGGACGGGGGGCGTGCCCACAGGGAGGGCACGCAGACGGAGCGGGAGCAAGCGACGTGTACCGACTTTGGATGGGATGTCTCGCCGTGGCCTTGCTGGCGCTCGCCGGCTGCCGCACCCAGCTCGCGATCGGTCAGCGCGGTGCCGTGGTCGAGCGGCGTGCCTTCGCGCAGGACGGGACGATCGCGCAGGGCGAGCCGTGCTGTCTGGACTGGACGTGCGGCCCCCGGCGCGAGCGCGCGTACAAGCGGTTCCGATTGGAGCTCGAGGCCGGGCCGGTGTGGCAGTCGAGGAACGAGGTGGCGATCCCCGGCGACACGGGCACCCGCTTCGATCTCGACGACCTCACGGGCGCGGGGCCCTTCCCCTACGGACGGCTCACGTTCGACTGGCACGTGGCGCCGCGCCACACCGTCCGCGCGGTCGTCGCGCCGCTCGAGCTCTCCGGCACCGACACCCTCGATCAGCAGGTCTCCTTCGACGGGCAGCTCTTCGCCGCGGGCCAGCGCACGAAGGCGACGTACAAGTTCAACTCGTATCGCCTCACGTACCGCTACCTCCTCGGCTGCGGGTGCGATTGGTCGCTCCATGTCGGCGCGACGGCGAAGATCCGCGACGCGAAGATCGAGCTCGAGCAGGGTGGTACGTCCGCCAAGGACACGGACCTGGGGTTCGTGCCGCTCCTGCACGTGGCCTTCGAGAAGCGCCTCGCGCCGTGCTGGCGCTTCGTAGCCGATCTCGACGGCGCATGGGCGCCGCAGGGACGCGCCTTCGACTTCTCGGCCAAGCTCTTCTACGACATCGACGATCGCTGGAGCATCGGCTTGGGCTACCGGACGATCGAAGGCGGTGCCGACAACGACACGGTGTACACGTTCGCCTGGCTGCACCAGACCGTGCTCAGCGCCGAGTTCCGTTTCTGATCGAAGGGAAAGGCGGTCGGGGCGGCGCTCCGGTCGAACGCTTGAGCGGGTCGCCTATCCGCCGCCGGACTTGTCGTCGTCCGGCTTGTCATCCGCCGGCTTGTCGCCCTCGGCCTTCTCCGCGTCCTCCGCCGCCTTGGCCTGTTCGGCCCGCAGCTTCTGCGCCTGTGTCTTGATGCCGCGCGCGTAGTCCTGCGCGCCCTTGTTGCCGGTGTAGGCCTCGATGAACTTGTCCGCGACCCGCTCCATCAGGTCCGGATCCGCTTGGCGCGTCGCGTATCCGAGCAAGAGACCCCAGACCTGCTTCGCCACGCCCACGGGCGGATCGCCCGCCACGTCGATCATGTTCAGCATCTCTGCACACGCGGCGTCGGCCTCCTCGCGCGAACGGAACGGCCGGATGTGCGCGCCGAACGCGACCTCGCGCAGCGCCTCTCCGAGCTGCCCGCGCTCCTCGTCCGTCGCCTTGTCGAGCAACGCCGTGGCTTGCGCCTTGAATGCGTCGCCCTTCACGGTGCCGATGCGGAAGGCGGCCAGCAGCAGCGCGGCCTCCAGCCCTTGCTCCCCCGCTTCCACGCGCTTCAGGATCGCTGCGTGGTGATCGAGCCGAGTGGCGGACTCCCGGAACTGCGCCGCGACGGGCTTGAGCGCCTCTTCTTCCGGCAGGTCGGTCGAGAGGCCGTCGGCGGCCTTCTTCAGCAGGGCGCTGTTCTTCGTCTCCAAGCCGTACCGGCCGATCGTGGACCAGAGGGGATAGATGTAGCGGATGTCCTTCGTCGGGTGCTTCCCCTTGTCGAGCAGGGCGAGCATGCCCTCCGCCGCCTTCTTCAGCCCCTCCAGTCCTCCCTGTCGGGGCATGACGGCCAGCCGCATGACCTCGTTGTCCACGAGGATCTGATCGATGCGGACGCGTTGTGCGTCGGTGACCTTCTCCAGCGCCGCGGCACGTTCATCGAACGCCAGTCCCCGCACCTTGCCCAGCGTGTGCTCGACGAGCAGCAGCTCTGCCTCGAGGCCCGTCTCCCCCGCCTCGATGCGGCGGTTGAGCTCGTCGAGCTGCCCGATGGCGACGAGTGTGGCTTCGAAGGCCTCGACGCTGCGTCCGTTCGGCTCCGCGAGGACGTTGCCCTCGGCGTCCAGGAACGCCAGCGTGGGGAAGCCGCCGAAGCCCTTCTCCTGGAGCAGCCCATCGTGCTTGCGATCCGGGATGCGTGTCGTCACGTGCATGTACGCAACGACCTTCTTCGCGAACGCCACGAACTCGGGCGCGGAGAGCGGACCGCTCTCCAATGCGTCACAAGGGCCTCACCGTGCATACGAACGCGTGAAGTAGGTGAAGATGAGCTTCTGCTCCTTGGCCGCACGTTCACGTGCTTCGTCGTAGTCCACGCTCCATCCGCCGTGGGCGACGAACGGCTTCGCGATCTTCTCTTCGTACTTCTTCTGCAGCTCGGCTTCCGGGCCGGCGAAGCAGATGCCGGCCATGCACAGCAACATGCCGATTGCGACGTAAGGGGTCGGGTGCGTCTTCATGCGCACAGGCTACAGAGCCGCGAATGCTGCGGCCAGTGCAGGACGTCTCCGTGTGCGCATCGACGCGGCAGAGCGGCGCCGCGCGAGTGTGCGAGTCCGCGGGACAGCGCAGGATTGCACGGTAAACGTGTGCATGCGCTTACACCCGTCGGGGCGCGATCACCAGTTCCGTACGCGCGGAATTCACATGTATTCGGAGCGCCATGGGGCGCTCCGCGCCAGGATGTACGACCCGGCATATCGAGCCTTGTGGGCGTTCTCACGCACCCCGTGGGGGGCAGTCCGCACGTCGGGCAATACCCCGCCACATCGAGGGCTCGTGTTGGCGCGAGATCGCTCCCCAAGGGGGTCTTCCAGGGCCCGACTCATGACCCGCTTCATGGCAGGGCCTTTGCTTCGAGGGGAGGCGTGGCAGCCGCGGGAGGTGCCGCACCATCGTCAGCAAGCGCCACGTGTGCACGCTCGCCCGGACTCGGCCCGGCGCGACCGGCTCCGGGCCAGGAGGTAGCAGTGAACAAGAGTAGTCCAAGCGGCGGCCATCCAAGGGCAGTCGCAGTCGCGTTCGCGCTCGTCGCAACGCTCGTCCTCGCCGGCTGCGGCGGAAGCAGCGGCAGCCCGCCGCCTCCGGTCACCGCAATCGCCGGCACCGCGTCGGCCATGGGTGGTGGCGCACTCGATGAGTACGTCATCATCACGCTCACCCCGGCCGGCGGCACCACCCCATTTGCGGCACAGACCAACGGCACGTACGCCGCGGCCGTGCCCGCTGGGGACTACACCCTCTCGGCGGTTCGCCCCGGCTATGAGGACTACACGTCGCCCTCCATGGTCACCGTCACGGCAGGGCAGACCACCACGTTCGACTTCGACATGGTCCCGCTCGCGGCGGGCACCTACATCGGCACCCAGTCGTGCGGTGTATGTCACACGACGCAGTTGGCCAACCACCTGCAGACCGGTCACCCCTACAAGCTCAACAAGGTCGAAGGCGGTGTGCCGCCCACGTATCCGTTCACGGATATCTCGCCGGCACTCGCACTCCTGGCCGATGACGACCAGGACATCATGGGTGGCCTGGCCGACCCGGCGATGGGCACGGACAACCCGGCCGGCACGCCGATGTCGTGGAACGAGATCACCTATGTGATCGGTGGGTACCACTGGAAGACGCGCTTCATCGATACGCAGGGTTGGATCGTCACGGGCACGCAGGTTCAGTACAACTTCGTGATCCCGGGCGGCAACCTGACCATGCCGACGATAACCTCGTACCACAACAACGAGGACGACAAGGCGTACACCTGCGGCAACTGCCACACGACGGGCTGGAAGCACACCGATCCGATGGACAACCCCGTTGGACAGGATGGGCTCGCCGGCATGCGGGGCACCTTCGAAGAGGGTGGCATCCGCTGCGAGGCTTGTCACGGTGCAGGTAGCACGCACGCGCAGACCGAGCTGGCCGCGGACATCGTTCTCAAGGCCGGCCCGCGCACCGCTGCAGACTTCGCGTCGCCGAAGCTCGGCTACGGCGCGGCGGTCGCATGCGGTGAGTGCCACACCCGCGATGGCGAGCGGGACTACCCGACCTTCCAGAGCGCAGCGCAGGCTGCGGGCTGGACCGGGGATGCCAACTGGCCGGACATGGGCGGGCGCATCGCAGCCAAGGGCGGACTGGTTCGTCACCACGAGCAGTACGACGAGATCCTGGGCCTGGATCCGAACGAGGATCCCATGAACCTGGGTACCTACCTCGTGCCGTTCAGCACGCGTACGGCGAGCTTCGCCGCGACGCACGGTGACTGCGCCACGTGTCACACCAACTCGCACGCCTCGACGGTCAACCGGAACAACGCGTCCTACACGGGACCCGCCGGTGTCGACTCGTCGAACGCGTCCTGCTTGGCGTGTCACTCGGCCGCGACCTACGACCCGGCCAACGCCTTCCGTGGGACCATGGCGGGGCTGAACTGCGTCGATTGTCACATGCCCAAGACCTCGAAGTCGGCTACCTCGACAACGTTGCCCAACGGGGTGACGCGGGGTGACGTGACCTCGCACATCTTCGGCATCGACATCATCGGCGCGCCTCCGGCCCTCACATCCGATGGGAAGTTCCGGCTTCCCTACCTGACGCTCGATCAGGCCTGCCGCCAGTGCCACTACGCAGGCGGACCGGGCTTCTTCGACGTCCCGACGCTCCCGATGGACTGGGAGGGCTTCCATACGGACAAGGTCCCGTAGGCCCGACACCGGCTTCATCGTCAGCACACGACGGGCCCCCGCCTGGGCGGGGGCCCGCTCTCGTTTCAGGTAGACCGGGCGCAGCGCGTACGCTGTCCGTGTCGCTAGGAGTCTCGCCTCATGAAGCCGCTGGCCCTCGTTCTGCTGGTTGCCATCGTGGGCGCCGTTGGATGGTGGACGTTTGCCCACGAGTCCGAGCCGGTCGAGCCTCTAGACCTTCCCATCCCCGCTCGTGAGGCCGATGACTCGTCGGCCGACTCGACGGCGGAGCCTGTGCGACCCGCGCCCATTCCCGGCAGCGCACCGATCCCGCAGCCCGTGCCGCCGGCGGAGGTGCCCGAGGTCTCGGAGGCCGCGCCGAGCCGGCCGCGTCTTCCGCTCGCCGACAAGTTCATCGACCGCGCGACCTGGACGGATGAGAACGCGGTCATCGTCCTGGAGCAGTTGGCCCAGGCGGCGGGCAAGGAACTCCAGCTGAGTCGAACCATGCGCCGTCGGCTCGAGCAGATCCGCGTCACGATGGACCGCGGGCGCACGCCCGTGCCCAAGGTGCTGGATCTCGTCCTGCAGCCCCACATCATGAGCTGGTACCCGACCCGGAACGCGATCGTCGTCCACGACAACGACGACTAGCGAACGGTCTCGCGGTTGCTCCCGGCGCGCTCGGCACGCGCTTCCCTACCGGGTTTCGTAACCGACAATCCGCCCATGTCCGCGTTGCCGCGCATCACCGTCGTCACGCCGTCGTTCCAGATGGGGCGCGTGCTCGAGACGACGGTGCGCTCCGTCGTCGAGCAGGACTATCCCCATCTCGAGTACATCGTGATGGACGGCGGCTCGACGGACGGCAGCGTCGAAATCCTCGAGCGCTACGCGGATCGGATCACGCACTGGCAGAGCGAGGCGGACGAGGGCCAGACCCACGCGATCCAGGCCGGATTCGAGCGCGCGACGGGTGACGTCCTCTGCTGGGTCAACGCCGACGACCTGCTCCTGCCCGGGTCGCTCGCCGCGGTGGGGGCCTGGTTCGCGGCGGACCCGGCGCGGCGCTTCCTCGTGAGCCATGCCCTGCGCCTGGATCCGCTGGGGCGCCCCATCCGCCGCTGGTACGCGGCGCCGCCGACGTACCGCGCCGTGCTCTTCGGCGGGACCAATCCCGGCTTCGCGCAGCCGGCGGCCTTCTGGACGCGTGCGGCCTACGACGCGGCGGGGGGGATCGACCCGAGCTTCACGTCGATCATGGACGTCGAGTGGTACCTGCGCCTGCTCCAGGGCGGTCCCGCCGGCCTGCTCGATGCGTTCACGGCGGCGTTCCGCGAGCACGGCGACCAGAAGTCGGGCGTGCTGCACGCGGCCACGGCCGCGGAGCTCGAGCGCGTGCGCGCGCAGCACGGCTACGGCAAGGCCTCGGCGCTGTGGCGCCGCGTGCTGCGCAAGCACTACGGCCGGCGTCGTCGGCGCTACGCGCGCCGCGGCAAGCGCACCACGCGCAGCGCCGATCCCGAGGCCGCCCTGGCCTCGTTCTTGTCCGCCTAGGGACAGCGCCGCGGTAGGGTGCCCCGCGATGCGCTGGCGCTTCTCCGATCTCGTGACGCCCAAAGCCGAGCCGCTGCCGCCCGGGCCGCGCGGCCGGATCCTGTTCGTCGGGCCGTTCCAGGGCGGCGTCGGCGGCGTCGAGCGCCTGACGCGCTGCTTCGCCGACTGGGTGCGGGACTCGGGCTACACGGCCACGATGATCTTCGAGCACACCAACATGCCGGACGGGCCGTACACCATCGAGCCGTCCGACACGGTGCGCGTCCTGCCGAGCGGGGCGTGGAGCAAGAAGCTCGCCGAGGCCGACTACAGCTTCGCGTACATCATGCCGTCCGGCCTGGGCCGTCGACGCTGGCTGCCGCGCCTCGCGCAGATCCGCGTCCGGCGCGTCGTGCTCGACCTCGACCCGAAGCGCAAGTACATCGACGTGACCGACGTGCTGCACTGCGAGTCCCCGCGCGACGACCCGCTCCCGCGTCCGCATGTCGTGGCGATGCCGGATCCGCGGCCCACGATCCCGCCGACGCGGGAAGGCGACGACGAGCCCCTCGACGCCTACCTGACGGCGTTCACGCCGTATGGCAGCGTCAAGGGCCACGACCGCATCCCCGCATTCCTCGACGGCGCCGACAAGCGCCTCGTGTGGTGCTACGACCCGATCACCTTCGCGCGGCGCAAGAAGAAGTACGGCACGCGCATCGAAGCGGCGGTCGACGAGATCCGCGGTCATCCGAATCTGGAGCTCGTGCTCGCCCCGAGCCGCGAAGAGCTGTACTCGCTGTACCGGCGCTGCGCCGGATACGTGTGCTTCTCGCGCAGCGAGACGCTCGGCTTCTCGATGCTCGACGCCGTCGCGCTCGAGAAGCCGCTCTGCGCCGAGCGCGTGGGCGTCTGCCGCGCGCTCGAGGACTACCAGGCGACCACGGACTTCGGCGCGCCGATCTTCCGGACGTACCCGTTGCCCGCGCTCGGCGGGTACGAGACGCTCGCGCAGGCCGTCGAGGCCATGGCCTAGTGGAGGGCGCCCACACCCGCGAGGACGTCACCGTCCTCGGTGCCGACACGGGACCGACGGCCGCAGCCCGCAACGCCGCCCTGGCGGACGTCACGACGCCGTGGACGGCGTTCCTCGACCCCCGGGACCGCTGGGCCCCCGAGTACCTCGCATCGCAGCTGGCCGTCCTCGACGCCGAGCCGGACGCGGATCTCGTCGTAGCCGGCTGTCGCTACGTCGGCGACGCGGGCGGGCTCTACGCGACGAGCTTCGACCGCCCGGACTGGCGGACGCCGTCGTCCATCGAGGCGCTCTGCGGCGGCGCCTTCGCGCACCTGAGTGCTGTGGTCGTGCGCACCGCGACGGCGCAGGCCGTCCGCTTCGACGAGGGCCTGGAGGCCGCGTCGACGCTCGACTGGCTCTTCCAGGTCGTGGCCGGCGGCGCGCGCGTGGTGGAGAACCCCGCCACGCTCGTCGAGTACGGCGAGCGCGCCGAGCCCGACGACGAGCTCCGCGCGCTGGAGGCCGACGAGGTGCGCGCGCGCTACGCCGCAGCGTGCCCTGCGTGCGCGCGCGATGCCCTGGACCTGATTCGGCGGCGGGCGCGCTACCTCGCGCGCGTGGGCCGCCGCCGTGAGGCGCGGCCCTGGTTCTGGCGCTGGTGGAAGAAGAAGCCCGACAGCACCCAGGCCCTTGGGGGACTCCTCAAGTGCCTCTTCGCGCGCAAGTAGGATCTCGGCGTGTCCCGTGCCGCCCGCGTCATCGTCGCGACCTACAACCAGCTTGCGCTCTTCCGCAAGGCGCTGCGCGGCTACCTGCGTCAGACGACGACCGACTTCGCCTTGACGATCGCCGACGACGGATCCAGCGACGGCACGAAGGCCTACATCGAGGAGATCCGGCCCGCGTTCGAGGCGAAGGGCATTCCCTTCGCGTACGTGTGGCAGCGGGATGACGGCTTCCGCAAGACGCGCATTCTCAACGAGGCCGTGCGTGAGGCCGAGGATGAGCCGCTGCTCGTCTTCAGCGACGGCGACTGCGTGCCGCCCGCGTCGTTCGTCGCAAAGCACATCGACGTGCACGAGCCATGGAGCTTCCACGTGGGCGGCTGCTATCGGCTCAGTCGCGAGGACTCCGAAGCGCTCACCGAGGCCGACATCGACGCCGGCCGGCACGAGACCCTCGGAACGGCCGAGCACGAGAAGGATCTCCGGAAGCGCCGCCGAAAGAGCCACTGGGGCGTGCGCTTCCGCCGCAAGAACCGGCCCAAGATCCTGGGCCTCAACTTCGCCGCCGATCGGCAGCTCTTCGACTCGCTGAACGGCTTCGACGAGCGCTTCACGTCGTGGGGGATCGGCGAGGATAGCGACTTGCGCGACCGCGCGATGCGGCATCGCCCGCGCGCGCGCGTGAAGAACCTCTACCTCGAGAACGACGTCTACCACCTCTGGCATCCGGTCGGCGAGGGCGGCGGCCGCAAGAAGCAGTGGGACTACTACAAGTCTCCGAGGCCGGTGCGCTGTGAGAGAGGACTCGTCGACGAATCGCAGTGAAGTGACCGAGCCGCACCTTGGTCACGAGCACGAGAACGAGCACGCGTACGCGCTCGAGTCGCGAAGAGGCCCACTCTGGCCGAGCGCGCACGCGTGCTCGTTCTCGTTCGCGTGGCGAACTGTGGAGGGGCGCGCGATCTAGCCCTGCCGGCTCGAGACGTCCTGCATCTCCACGAGCTCGGCGTAGAGCCCGCCATGGGCGATCAGCTCTTCGTGCGTCCCCTGGTTCGCGATGCGGCCGTCCGCCACGACGAGGATCTGGTCCGCGTCGCGGATGGTCGAGAGCCGATGCGCCACGACCAGCGTGGTGCGGCCCTCGCGCAGCGCGTCGAGCGCGGCCTGGACGGCCTGCTCGCTGGCCGTGTCGAGGCTCGCCGTGGCCTCATCGAGGACGAGCACGTCGGGATCGCGCACCAGCGCGCGGGCGATCGTGATGCGCTGGCGCTGGCCGCCCGAGAGGCGGATGCCCTCCTCGCCCACCTCGGCGTCGTAGCCGCCGTCCTGGGCCAGGATGTCGTCGTGGATGTAAGCAGCCTGCGCGGCCTCCTCGATCTCTGCGTCCGTGGCGCCCGGGCGGCCCTGGCGGATGTTCTCGCGGATCGTGTCGTGGAAGAGGAAGGGCGACTGCCCGACCATCGCCGCGCGCTGCAGGTAGCTCTCCCGCTTGAACTGCTCCAGGTCCTCGCCGTCCACGGCGATCCGGCCGGCGGTCGGCTGGTAGAAGCCGAGCAAGAGGTCGCAGATGGTCGACTTGCCGCCGCCCGACGGGCCCACGAGCGCGACCGTCGCTCCGCGCGGGATCTCGAACGACACGTCGTGGAGGACCGGCTGGTCCGCCACGTAGGCGAAGCCCACGTTCTCGAAGCGGATGGCGTCGCGCACGCCGGCGAAGGGCTTTGCGTTCGGGGGATCGACGCGCCCGATCGGCATCTCGAGATACGCCGTCGTGCGCTCGATCGCCGCCATCGAGTCGAGCAGGTTGTTGAGGTTGCGCACGAAGCGCTTGAACGGCTGGTACATCGCCGCCGCCATCATCAGGAAGGCGAAGAGCAGCGCCGGCTGCACGTTCAGCGTGCCGGTCAGCACCAGCAGGCCGCCGCCCACGAGCAGCAGCATCATCAGCAGGTTGTTCAGGAACGTGATCAGCGCCGACGCGGTGGACTTGGCGCGCTGCACCTTGAGCGCCCGGCGCGTGACCTCCTCGTCCGTCTCGCGGAACTCCTTCGCCCGGCTCTCCTCCGAGCCGAACGCCTTGACGATGCGCACGCCCGAGAAGATCTGCAGCAGCACCTGCACCAGCTTGCCCGACTGCTCCTGGCGCCGGTGGGCGCGCTTGAGCGTGCGCATCGAGAGCTTGCGCATGGGCGCGAGGAAGGGGATCGCGATCAGCATCGAGAGCATGAGGATCGGCGACAGCATGAACATCAGGATGAGCGGCGTGCCGAGCGAGATCAGCGTGCGCACCAGCGAGAAGATCATGCCGAGGCCGATGCCGTAGCCGCCCACGTCGCCGAGCGCGCGTTGCACCAGCTCGCCGCGACTCCGCCCGTCGAAGAACGACACGGGCTGCAGGAGCAGGCGTCTGACCACGGCCTCCCGCACGTCCATCAGGATCCGCAGCTGCGCCAGCGTGGCGATGTACGTCTCCCCGTACGTGGCCGCACACATCACCCCGATGAGGAGCACGAACATGAGGGTGATGGAGAACATCGTCGCGAGGCGGTCCAGCCAGCGCGCGGCCTCGGCCTCGCGCTCCTCCCCCTCGAGGCCCTCGAGCCGGCTCGCGTACCAGCTCTCGCTCACGAACGACTCGGTGATCCCGTTGGACGCCTCGAGCATGTCCTCGAGGAAGACGACGAGGCCGGCGGCCTCCTTCTCCACCATCTCGATCTGCTCGCGCTCCTTGCCGCTCTCCACCTCGATCACCTTCGTGAACACCGGGATGAAGATCAGGAGCCGGCCGTAGTTCGCCGCCGACTGGAGCATCATGAGCAGGATCGAGACGATCACGAGCTTGAGGTGCGGCTTCGCGTAGCGCAGCACGTCGCGCAGGTTGCGCGTGATGCGTCGCCGGGTGGGCGTCTCTTGAAGCGCGGCGGTGGTGTCGAGCTCGGACATGGAGGTTCTGCCGGGCTCCCTGCCTGCCCCGGCAGGGGGGAGTCTAGGAGCCAGTCGAGGCACGGCCCAGCATTCCGGCTCCGCAGGCCCCAGAACCGCCGCAGAAGCCTGTCTTTCGCGGGTTTGCGGCCCTTCGGTTGGTTGACCGGTGCGCCCCTTGGCGGTATCCCAAGCCCCCCGACAACTGGCAGATCTGGCTCGGAGCATCAAGCATGGCAGGTGATCCCAACGCGGTACGCAACGTGGCTCTCGTGGGTGCCGGTGGGGCGGGGAAGACGACCCTCGTCGAGGCCCTCTTGCACAAGGCCAAGGTCACCAACCGTCGCGGGTCCATCGACGAGAAGAACACCGTCACGGACTGGGACGACGACGAGAAGGAACGCCAGCAGTCGATCCTCGCGTCGCCCGTCCACCTGCCCTGGGACGGCAACACGCTGAACCTGGTCGATTGTCCCGGCGCGCTCGACTTCATCGCCGAGACGGCGTGCGCGCTCAACGCGGTCGAGACCGCCCTCATCTGCGTCAACGCCCACGACGGCGTCAGCGTCGCCACCCGTCGTCACTTCCGCCTCGCGCGCGACCTCGGTCTCGCTTGCGTCGTGGTCGTCACGCGCGTCAACGGCGAGAACATCCAGCCGGACGAGCTGTACACCGGCATCCAGAAGGCGATCGGCGAGCGCGCCGTCCCCGTCAACATGCCGAACGTGTTCGGGCACGACGTCAGCAGCGTGCACGACATCTTCGCCGAGGACCTGCCCGACGAGCTCAAGGACCAGGCTGCGGAGTTCGTGCAGCAGGCCACCGACCGTGTGGTCGAGTGCGACGACGCCCTGCTCGAGAAGTACTTCGAGACCGGTGAGATCTCGAAGGCCGAGCTGGCCGACGCGTTCCCGCGCGCGCTGCGCCAGGGCAACATCGTCCCGATCCTGCACGTCGCCGTCGACAACGACATCGGTGTGAACCAGCTGCTCAACTTCATCTCGAAGGACTGCCCGCACGGTTGCCGCCGTAACGGCGAGCTGATCCGCCCGGCCGTCGGCGCCGACGGCGAGGACGTTCCGGTCCAGGCCGAGACGGGCCCGTTCTCGGCCCAGGTCTGGAAGGTGCAGATCGACCCGCACGTCGGCAAGCTGGCCTTCCTCCGCGTCTGGAGCGGCGAGCTCGCCGCCAAGACCCAGTTCGTCGTGGCGCGTACCGGGGAGACCGAGCGCATCGGCGACTTCCTCTACATGCAGGGCAAGGAAGGCAAACCCGTCGCCAAGGCGGCGGCGGGCGACCTCGTCGCCGTGGCCAAGGTCGAGGACCTGCGTATCGGCGACACCGTCACCGACGGCTCGGCCAACTTCACCCTGAGGCCCATCGCGGCCCCCGAGCCCAAGGTGATGCTCGCGATCGAGCCCAAGAACCGCAACGACGAGGCCAAGATGGGCCCGGAGCTCACGAAGCTCAACGAGTCGGACGTGGGCTTCAAGGCCGAGCGCAACAACGCGACCAACGAGATGGTCGTGTACGGCATGAGCACGCTGCACCTGCAGATCGTGCTGGGCCGCCTGGCCCGCAAGAAGGTCGAGACGGTCACGCGCACCCCGCGCGTGCCCTACCTCGAGACCGTCATGGGCAACGGCGACGGCCGGCACCGGCACAAGAAGCAGTCGGGCGGACGCGGCCAGTTCGCCGAGGTGCACCTGCGCGTGGCGCCCCGCGAGCGTGGCTCGGGCTTCGAGTTCGTCGACGAGATCGTGGGCGGCTCGATTCCGCGCAACTTCATCCCCGCGGTCGAGAAGGGCATCAACGAGCAGCTCGAGAAGGGCGTCATCGCCGGCTACCCGTTCGTGGACGTCGCGGCGACGGTCTACGACGGCAAGTTCCACGACGTGGACAGCGACGAGTTCTCGTTCAAGCTGGCCGCCGCGGCCGCGTTCCGCGCCGCGGTCGAAAACGCGCGTCCCTCGCTGCTCGAGCCCATCATGGAGGTCGAGATCGAGATCCCGTCGCGCTTCATGGGCGACATCAGCGGCGATCTGAACAGCCGCCGTGGCCGCATCCAGGGCATGGAGCAGGACCAGGACCACGCGCACATCAAGGCGCAGGTGCCGCTCTCCGAGATCCTCAACTACAGCACGGAGCTGCGCTCGATCACCGCCGGCGAGGGCGACTACTCGTTCAAGCTCTCGCACTACGAGCCGGTGCCGGCGCACCTCGCCTCCGACGTGATCGCCAAGTCCAAGGAGCCGGCGCACGCCTGATCTCGGCGCGATGCGGGACGCGGTAGGATGGACGCGCATGCGTCGCCTGCTGCTCGTCCTCCTGCTGGTCCTGCCTGCGCACGTCGCGTGGGCCGAGGATCCGCCGCCCGCCGACGCCGCGCTGCGCACGCAGATCCAGGGCTGGCTCGAGGACCTGCGCGCCGACGCCTACGAGACGCGCCGCAAGGCGCGTGAGCAGCTGCGCGTCCACGGCCGCCGCGCACCCGACCTGCTCGAAGCGCTGGTCGACGATCCCGATGCCGAGGTGCGCCGCACCGTGCGCGAGCTGCTCGGACCCGGCTGGGCGCCGAAGCCCAAGCCGAAGCCGGTGGTGGATCTGGGCCTGCTCGCCCAGGTGGAGGTGCCGCGCGGCGCGACGTCCGTGCGCGAAGCCCTCGCAAGCATCGGTTCCGGCCTGGGCGCGCGCTTCGAGCTCCCGATGAACCACGCGGATGCCTTGGCGCTGGACGAGCCCGTGCGCGGTCCCTTCTTCGCGGTGCTGGAGACGCTCGCTGCGAAGTCCACCCTCGGTGCGTCGCGGCCCTTCGACGCCACGGGCACCCTGAAGCTCGAGCCCTGGAAGCAGGGCCGGCCCCGCGCCCCCCACGCTGCCGCGGGGCCGCTCGGTGTGCGCGTCGTCGAGGTCTCGGCCACACGCAACCTGACCTCGCGCGCGCTCCGGCGCTACAGCCTCGAGCTCGAGCTGCGCTGGGTGCCGTCGGTGCAGCTCACCCAGCTCTCCGCGCCGCGGTTGATCTCGGCCGTCGATGACGCCGGGCTCACGTTCAGCGGGACGGCGGGACGCTCCACGACCACCTTCGGCATCGGCTACACCCAGACCTCGCGCACCGTGGGCCTCGGGCTGCGCCCCGACGATGCCGCCTGCAAGGAGCACCTCGCGAAGCTCACGATCGAGGTTCCGGGCCTGCGCATGCGGACGGATGCACGGGGGACGGTCTTCAACGAGCTCGACACCCTGCCGCAGGTCCAGGACGGCACGGGCGCCAAGGTCCCGGCCGGTACCCCCGGCTCCATCGAGCTCCGTTCCATCACGCGCGAGGGCGACGCGCGCCGCGCCCAGTACGTGGTCGAGCTGGCGGGCCGCCTGCCAAACAGGGTCGCCCGCAGCTCGGCCCAGGTCTTCGTGACCTGGAGCGACGGCCGCGAGCAGCGCCTGCACGTGATGGGGGGGCGCAGTCTCGCCGCCGACGGCACCCTCAACCTCACCGTGCGCGCCTGGCCCCGCGGCGACGCCAAGCCCGCCTCCATCCGCGTGCGCTGGTACGAGCGCGAGGTCGAGGGCACGTTGCGCTTCACCCTCGCCGATATCCCGCTCCGTTGATGCGTCGTCCGGTACCGGGTGTTGTCGTCTCATCTCCGTGACCTTCGCCACGAACATGAGACGACGAAACCCGGTACCCTTTGGCGCATGACGTATCGCATGCTGCTGGCGTTGGGCCTGGCGCTCGCCTTCCTGCAGGTCGGCTTCGCCGACGAGACGCATCCGAAGGGAGCGCACCTCCGGTATCAGAAGACGTACGCCGACGCGATGCTCGAGGCGCGCCTGCGCAACGTGCCGATCTTCTTCTCGCGCCACAAGGACTTCTGAGGCCGCTGCACGAACCAGTACCGGTCGGTGCTGACGAACAAGAGCTTCATCAAGTGGGCCAACGAGAACGTCGTCATCCTCGTTGCGCACAACGAGCTCGGCCACGAGCCGATCGAGGACGAGAACGTCACGGGCGAGGACACGCAGCGCTGTCCCCTCTATCCCGGCCTTACCTGCCGCGAGCACCTCGACATCGCCGTCGAGACGGACAACTCCCGCGATGACGAGCTGCCCGTGGTCCCGTTCATCGAGCTCGCCCCGAACTCCTGGCTCGTGCAACCCGACGGGAAGATCGTCCCGATCAAGGAGGAGGCGCAGTTCACCTCGAAGGGGATCAAGGACGCCACCAAGACGATGCAGAAGGAGCTGGGCGACGGGCTTGGGGTGAAGGAGGGCACGGCGCTGATCCCCCTCGCCAAGGCCGCGCTCGAAGCCCTCGACGAGGAAACGTGGCGCACGGCGCTGGATCGCCTCGCGACCCTTCGCACAAGAATCAAGAAGCCCGGCAAGGGCTTCCTCGGCTGGCTTGCGCTGCGCATGGAGACCGTCGAGGAGGAGGTCGCCTACCTCTTCGAGGAGGCCCTCGAGGACGAGGACCTCTCCGACGACGACCGGCGCCAGCTGATCGCCCCCCTCTTCCAGAGCGTGGACGTGAAGGTGGGGGACGCCTACGTGCCGGTGCGCGATCGCATGGCCAAGTGGCTGAAGGCCCATCCGGCCACCTCCGGGCGCTGAGCGAGCCTCCTGGGACGTCGGTGGCCAGGCCTATCCTGCGCCGCGATGACCGATCGACCCGACCTGCCCCCGGTGGCCCCGGGGCGCTCCGCACTCCCGGCGTTCCTCGCTGTCGAGGCCTGGATGGAGGAGCGTCTGGCGGGCGCGCGTGACGAGGCGGAGGCCCGCCTGCGTGCAGCCCAGGAGCACGCCGCGACGCTCGAGGAGACGGGCCGCGAGCGGCTGCGTCAGGCCGTGGTGGACGCGGAGGCCGATGCCGTGCGCGAGGTCGACAGCCGCGCCGTCGATCGGGTGAGCGCGGCGCGTCGGAGCGTCGAGACCTGGGTCGGACGCTGCGAGGCGATGCTCGATGAGATCGTGGCGGAGGCCCTCGCGGAGCTCACGCGCGCGCCCGCACGCGACACCGCGCCCGTGGTCGCGGCGGGGGAGACGGAGTAGGCATGGACGGCGCCTTCGTCCACTACGAGATCCTCGGGCCGCGCGCGAGCCTGGACGGCTGGCTCGCCGTGCTCCAGGACCTCGGCACGTGCCATCTGGCCGACGCCATGCACGGCCTCGAAGGCGAGAACGGCATCGCCCGCCCGGAGCCCAGCCTCGAGGAGCTGCAGGCCGAGCTCGTGCGCAGCGAGGCAGGCCGCGCGCTGCGCGCCGTCGAGCGCGTACTGCCGCCGAGCCGCACCGCGCGCGGCGTCTCGAGCGACCAGGACCGACCCGACTGGCAGCTCGCACCCGGCGCAGGCGATGCCGTCCGGCTCTCCGTTCTGCGCGACGAGTCGCTCGGGCTCTCCACGCAGATCCGTGAACGCCTCGAGGCCGTGTCCCGCGCCGAAGAGGCGGTCGAGCGCCAGGATGCGCTCGCTGCGGCGGCCCGCGTGGCGGCCGCGCGCGGCGCGGCCGACTGTACGCGTGTGCGCGTGCTCGCGCTGCCGCGTTCGACACGGCGCATCGGCCGGCTCGCGCGCCGCCTGCGCAAGACCGGGCTCACGGTGCACAAGGCGCACGGGCGACGCACGCGTGTCGTGGTCCTGCTCGACGTGCCCGGCGATGCCGAGATCCAGCCGATCGCGTCGTCCGTCGGAGCGCTGGCCCTCGCCTTCGACGCCGACGTCGCCGGCCGTCCCGCGCACGAGGTGCGCGCGCGGGTGGTCGAGGCGCGCGACGCGGCCCTGCGTACCGAGCAGGAAGCGCGCGCCGCGCTGCTCGCGCGCGTGGCCGAGGTCGGTCCGCGGGCGCGCCTGCTGCTCGATGCGCTCGAGGATGCCGACACGCGCATGGACGCGCGCAAGCAGCTGGCCGCGACGCGCCACGTGGCCGCCGCGCGCGTGTACGTGCGGCGCGAGAACGCGTTCGAGCTGCGCGACCGCATGCTGCGTGAGTTCGGCGACGTCGTCGTGCTGCGTCCCTTGGCCGAGGCCGGCGACGAGCCCACCGTCCCGCGCCAGGTCGCGCCCGTGCCGCTTGGCGCGCTCGCGGGCCTGCGCCCGCGGACGTACGGCGACGTGCCCATGGCGTCGCTCCTCGCGCTCTTCGCACCGATTGCCGTTGGCGCGATCTGGGCCGACGTGGCGGGCGGTCTCGTCCTGCTGTTGGCCGGGGCGCTGCTCGGTGCCGGGGCAGGCGTCGGGTCGCCGCGGCGCGACACCGCGTTGCTCGGCCAGGTCGCCGGCTTCGTGTGCCTGCTCTTCGGCGTGCTGTCCGGGCGTGCGTTCGGCGCGGCCGGCGAGGCGTGGTTCGGCACGGGATGGGGGCTTGCGCCGGGGGTCACGCTGCTCGATTCCGGAACCTCAGATCTCGCCGCGCCCTTCGTCGGCGTGCTCTACGTGCTCGGGCAGGTCGCGCTGGGCGTCGCCGCCTGGGGCGTGCTGCTCATGCTCCAGAGCTGGCGCGGCGAGCACGTGGCGCGGGCACGTGCGCGCCTGACGAGCGCGCTCTACTTCGCGTGCGTCGCGGGGCTCGCGTTCGGCGCCCTGCCGCCCGCGCACGCCATGCACGCGCTGTGGCCCATGGCACCGGCGGCGATCCTCGTGCTGCTCGTGCTCGGCGGGGCGCGCGCCTTCCTCTTCGGCCTGGCGCTCGACCTCGTCGGCGTGCTGCGCCTCGTCGTCGTGGGCGGCGGCGCGCTGCTGCTCTTCGAGCGCGGCTTCGCGGCGTTCGTCGATCCGACGCCGATCGCGTTCCTCGTGGTGCCGCCTGCCTTGCTCGTCGGCGCCCTCGCCGTGCTCGCCGACCCGGCGCACCTGGCGATGGGCGTGCCCTACGACCTGTCCCTCGGCGGGCGTCGATTCACGCGGCCCTTCGCGCCTCTGGCGCGACGCGTCCGACTGGCGGGGGGGTAGGCCATGGGCGCACTCGACAAGCTGGTCGCGACCGTGCTCGACGATGCCGACCGCGCCTGCCTCGCGGAGGAGGACCGCGCGCTCGGTGAAGCGCGCAAGATCGAGCTCGCCGCGGAGGACCGCCTCGCGGAGCTGGAGGGCGCCGCGCGCGACCTGGGGCGCGCCCGCGGCATGGCCGTCGATCGCGCGCGCGAGGCGGAGGCGGATCGCGAGATCGATGGCATCCATGCCGGCGCCGCCGATCAGCTGTGGAGCCGATTCCGGAGGCATCTCCTCCTGGCGCTCGACGGGCTGCCGGGAACCGACGGTTACGGCGATGCCCTCGCGGCGTGGGCCGCCCACGCGGCGCGACGAATCGACCGGCCGGTCGAGGTGTTCGCCGCCCGCCGCGACCGCACGGCCGTCTACGAGGCGCTGCTCGATGCGGGTGCCCGCGACTTCCAGGTCCAGGTGGAGCGCCGGCACACCGTCGGCTTCGTTGTGCGCGATCTCGACGGGCGCACCGTCTACGACTGCCGGCCCGAGGCGCTTCTCGAGGGGCAGGAAGAGGCGCTCCAGGCCCTGGTGGCCTCGCGCGTTCCGCCCTACGCGGCCCCGGAAGCCCCCCCGACGTAGCGTCGCGGCGCGTGCCCCCCGCCTCGCCCCCTAGGATGTGCGCGTGAACGCGCGCCGCACGAAGGTCTGGCTCGGCTCCGCCCTGCTCTTGGGCGCGGTCGGTCTCGGGATCGCCGTGCTCAGCTCGCCGCTGGTTGCCGAGCCGGCGCAGCGCGTCGGGCGCGCGATCGCGAGCGGGTTCGTCGACGCGCACGCGGACGACCTCGTGCTGCCCGCCGAGACGCTCAAGGGCGTCACCGTCGGCGCACCGGTCTACTACCTCGCGACGGGTCACGAGCGCGCGCCGGTGGCGCACGTCGTGCGCGTCACCACGACCGACGCCGGCGCGCCCGCGGTCCGCATCCGCTTCGCGCCGGACTTCGATGGCTCCGGCCCCTGGGCGCTGCGCGTCCACCCGCCGCGGCGCGGCCTGGCCGACTCGTTCCGATTGGCGGTTCCGCCGGAGACGGCGCGGCGCGTCGGTCGGGCGATGCAGAAGCGGCTCGACGTGCTCTGGCGCGACGAGATCGGCCCGACCATGGCCGAACGGCTGCCGGCCTTCCTCGATCGCATCGATCCGCGCAAGGACGGCGCGTCGCGCGAGCTCCTGACCGGATTCGGCGACGACGCAATGAAGCGCATGCGTCCGCTCATGGACGACCTCCTGAAGACGATCACCAAGGCGCTCGAGAAACGCCTCGACTTCATGGATCGCATGGGCGTGCTGTGGAAGTTCGTGCGCGGTGACGGCAAGGGCATCCAGCGCCGGGTGCAGCCCGTTGCCGAGAAGGCCGCGCGGGCGTGGTGGGCGGCCAACCAGGACAAGGTGCTCACGGCGCTGGGCGACACGTTCGAGGAGCGCCTGCCCGACATCCGCAAGTGGCTCGAGAAAGACGTGCTCGAGGCCGCGCGCACGGAGCTCCTCGAGCCGCTGCTGGAGGAGCACCAAGAGCGGCTCGAAGACGAAGGCGAGGCGCTCGTGCGCATGGCCATGAAGGAGGTCGTCGAGTCCGAGGAGGGCGGCTTCCGGGTCCGCTTCGCCGCGATGCTGCGCATGACCCTGCTCGGGAAGAAGCGCGCCCTGATCCTGCTCGAGCGCCCCGACGTGCCCTCGGTGCCCATCCCCGACGGGGAGTGAGGGCCGGCTCATGAGCACCGGCGCGCCCCTGCTGGAGGTACGGGACCTGGCCGTTGCGGTCGGGGGCCGCGAGCTGCTCGGGCCCAGCAGCTTCACGTTCCACGAAGGCGACCGCGTGTTGATCGTGGGGCCGTCCGGCTCGGGCAAGAGCCTCTTCGTGAACCTCCTGCTCGGCTTCGTCGGTCGCGATACGCCCGGCGTCGAGATCGGGGGATCCGCTCGCCTCCAAGGCACCGAGCTGCTCGACCTCGAGCCCGAGGCGCGCGACGCACGCCTGGGCGCCGTGTTCCAGCTGAACGCCCTCGGCCTCTTCGACGACCTGACCGTCGCACAGAACCTGCGCTTCGGCTCGGCGGACCCGGCGGCGCGCGCAGAGGTCACTCGCACCCTGCGCCTCGACCACGTCGATCCCCGCCGACCCATCCCGCAGTGCTCCGGCGGCGAGCAGATGCGAATCGCCATCGCGCGCACGCTCCTACGCGGCGCCGGGGTCCTGATCTACGACGAGCCCACCACGGGACTCGACCCGGCCGCGAAGAAGCAGGTGGTGTCCGCGATCGCGGACTCGCATCGACGGCTCACGTTGGTCGTGACGCACGACTATGCCGCCTTCGAGGGCGAGGCCGACGTCGTGCTCTTCCTCGATCCGGAAGTGCGCCGTGCCGTGCGCCTCGATCCGTCGCCCGCCTCGTTCGAGCGGCTGCGCGCCGCGCTCGAGACCGCCCCGACGACGGGAGCCGGCACGCGACGTCCGCGGCTCTCCTGGTGGCAGCGCCTCGGCGTCGGCTGGCAGCGCCTCGCGGTCGGCACCGTCGACACCCTGGTCGACGCCCTGTCGCTCGTGCTGGTCCCGCTGGCGTGGCTGCGCGCCGCGCACGCCATCGACGGCCCGCGCGTTCGCAAGGCGCTCAAACGCGACCTCGGCCCCGGGGTGGCGCTCTTCATCGCCATCTCGGCCATGTTGGTCAGCTTCACCGGCACGTACTTCCTGTTCGAGCAGCTGCCGGAGCGCGAGTACGCGGAGCCGCTCATCCAGGACGATCTGCTGGCCGGCATGGGGCTGATCTACACCCGCATCGGCATTCCCCTGATGGTCTCGGTGCTGCTGGCTGCCAAGCTGGGTGCCGCGGCCGCGGCTCAG
This sequence comes from Planctomycetota bacterium, assembly GCA_030066775.1. Taxonomy (GTDB): domain Bacteria; phylum Planctomycetota; class PLA2; order PLA2; family JAEUHO01; genus JASJAY01. The sequence goes on along the minus strand of JASJAY010000002.1, from coordinate 28,594 downwards.
CTCGGCCACATGAGCTTCACGCGGCAGGTGGACGCGCTGCGGCTGCTCTGCATCTCCCCACGTCGCCATCTCCTGTGGCCGACCGCGAGCGGCCAGCTCATCGCGGCGTGCCTGGCCACCGTGCTCGCGGTGGCGCTGGCCTACGTCACCTCGATGGTCGTGTTCCTCGCGATGCATCCCGGGTGGTCCGCGCGGTACTTCCATGAGTCCTTCGTTCGCGAGGTCGAGTGGGCGCACGCCGGCTGGCTGGTCGCCAAGGTGGGGGTGTCCGCCCTGGGGGTGGCGCTCGTCGCGTTCCGGACGGGCACCTCACCGAAGTACGAGCCGGGCCAGGTCGTGAAGGGGATCCACAAGACGCTGCTTCGCGCCCTGCTCCTCGTGCTTGCGGTGCACGCCTTCTTCGCGTTCCTCGAGTTCTGACGCACCCTTTCTCGGATGCCCACCGCCCTCCGCCGCCTGCAGTGGATCGGGATCCTGCTCGTCGTCGTCAGCGCCGCGCTGCCGGCGTTCGCGTGGAAGACGGGGCGTCCGTTCCTGCCCGGTACGTGGGTCCCCACCGCCGGCCAGGTCATCCTGGTGGGCGAGGGGAGCCGGCAGCGCACGCCCGCCGTCGAGGTCGGGCGCGGGGTCATGGAATCGCTCGGTGCGGGTGCGGGCGGCGGCGCCGAAGCGCTCTGGCGCCGGCGTCCGATCTACGCCTACGCGCTCGTGCCGTTCTGGATCCTGGGGCTCCTCATGGCGCGCCGGCATCGGCGCGCGGCCGGCGCCCTGCTCTGGTTGCTCACGCTCGGGGTCGTCGTGCTCGAGGCGCTGTACCTCCAGAGCGACTACCGGCCCTTCTTCCCGAAGCTCCTCGGCAGCCTCGAGACGGGCATCGCCTGGTGCGTCGTCTGCGCCATGCTCGTGTTCCGACGCCCGGCCGATCGGCAGCTGGGCGCGGTCGAGAGCACCGTCGCAGCCCAGGCGCTCTTGGCGTTCGTCCACGGGTTGACGCTGCCGTGCACGCACGTGCGCGACTACGTGGACCACCTGACCTTCGCCCAGCTCGCCGAGCGCGTCGGGGATGCGTTCGCACCCGGGTTCTGGATCGGGATGGCCGGGTTCCTGCTGATCGCGATCCCGGGGTACGTGGGATCGCGATCGAGCGGCGTGCGCTAGAGCGCGTTACAGGGCGAGGAGCGCGTAGACGAGGTCCAGCTGGTCCGTGTCGCCGTTCAGGTCGGCGCCCTCGATCACCTCGTCGCGGTAGTAGACCCAGAAGCCGCCGCCGTCGGTGACGGGGATCGACTGCTGCGCCGACGGGATCCCGGACGCGAGCACGTTGCCCGAGGTGTCCCACACGCGCAGCGCGAAGCCGGCCGCGCCGTTGGCCAACCCATCGAGGGCGTCATCGGCCGTGTAGGTCTCGGCCACGGTGGCCGCGATGCGGCCGCCGTCCAGGGTCACCTGGTCGCCGCCGGCATCGAGCACCTGCATCGCGCCGGGCGCCGCGAACGAGACGTAGCCGAGCAGCGTGTCCGTGTTGTCGCCGTCGCCGTTCAGGATCCCGTTGTTCCCGCCTTCCTTGACCTGGACGACGACACCCATGTTGTCGCTCACGCCCGTCGCCGGGATGTTGCCGCGCGTGGCGAGGCCCGTGTTGTCGAAGGGCACGAGGCCCGTGACGAGTCCGTTGCCGGGCATGTGCACGGTGGGCGTCGCGGTCGTGGTGTCGATGATGAGCAAGACGCTGTCGAGCGTGTCGCCGTCGTTGTTGAGGTCCTGGTTGGTGGCCTCGTTGGCGACGACCACGAGCCGGCCCGGCGTCGCCTTGACGATCGAGCCGCCGTCCAGGGTCAGGCCGAAGAGCGTCACGCCCGGCATGTTGTTGAACGTGAGGTTGCTGCTGGCGACCCCGGGCACGTTCAGGTCGTACCAGAACAGGATGCGCGTGTCGGTGCCGTCACCGTCGCCGTTGCTGCCCTGCACCTGTCCGCTGCGACCGCCCTCCTGGGCCTCGAAGAAGAAGCGCGACCCGTCGATGATCGCGGTCGTCGCCCCCGGGTTGGCCGTGAGCGCGCCGGCCGGCGCCGCGCCGACGGCCATCACCGTCTGCACGCCGGTGTTCATGCCGGTGTCCCAGCGCCAGATCGCCGGAACCACGTCCAGCGCGTCCGTATCGAGGTTCACGTCGGTGGGTGCCGCGCCCGTGGTCGGCTCGTTCACGTAGTACAGCGCATCGATGAACGGATTGGCGTCCTGCACGGTGAACGCCGCCGTGGCGTCGATGGCGGCGCCGCCGCCCCCGAGTGCCGGGGCGCCCGCGAACGCAAGGAAGGGGTTCAAGCCTGGTGCGGGCGTGGCCAGGTTCGAGACGCCGATCAGGATGTCCGCGGGCGCCGCGTCGCCGTCGCCGTTGAAGTCGAAGCCCACGAGCTGCTGCGCCTCGTCGACGAGGAACGCCACCGCACCGGGCCCGTCAGCCACGAGGGCCGCGTTGCCGGGAGGGCTCGGCGCGAACCAGGGGCTGTACTGCGCCAGCGCAGCACCCGGGGAGGTCGTGTCGAGCGCGGCGTAGAACACGTCGCCGATGCCGTCGCCGTTGGGGTCCGGCATGGCCACACCGTCCTGGGTCTCGTCGATGGAGACGACGATCCTGAGCGGATCCGCGTAGAAGATCGGGCCGACGCCGCCCAGGGTGTTCAGCACGGGCGTGACCGAGACGTTGGCGTCCACGAACGCGAGCACCTGGTCCATCGAGTCGGCATCGGCGTTCACGTTGCCCTGGTCCTGCTCACGGACGGGCCACGCGAAGACGCCGCCGAACGCGTTGCCGGCGTGCGGCACACCCGACGTCGCGTTCGTGCCGGTCACATCCGCGGTGACGGTGCTGGGGGCGAACGCCGCCGGGTTGGCGAGGTCGATCACGCCCATGACGGCCTCGGTCGCGGTGCCGTTGCCGCCGTAGTTGACGTTGCCGTTCTCGGCCTCGCCGATCGTGACGAACACGAAGCCGCCGGAGAGAGCGACGCGGTTGCGCGGCAGGAAGCCGCCGACCACGTTCCGCGCGGCTGCAAACCCGTTGTAGACCACGAGCGTGCCGCCGAGCGGGACCTCGACGGCGGGGTTGTCGCTGTCCACGATGCGGATGAACACCGTGTACGTGCCCGCCACGAGGCCCGCGGTGCTCACGTTGATGACGGCGTTGGCGCCACCGGACTGCCCCGTCGGCCCGGCCAGCTGGACCTGGTCGCCCTGGGTGGCGAGGTTGCCGTCCACGTCGCTGTGGATCGTGACCGTCGCCGCGCCGTCGTCGTTCGTGACGATCGTGACCGGGCTCGAGGTGCCGGCGAGGATTGCCAGGCTGCCGGCCGGCGCGACCCAGGCCGCGGTCGGGACGGCCGAGCCGCCGCCGCCACCACCGCCGCCGCCACCGCCGCCGCCGCCACAGGCGCCCAGGCTGAGCGCGAGCAGGGCGAGCAGAACGGGAGCCCGGCGGGAGAATCGATGCAGGTTGCGTGTCATGGGGAGTGCCTTCGAAGTACAGGGGTTACCGGAGGCCCGTGCGTTACCCCCCTGCACGGGTCGTGCCCCATGATCCCCCCGCATGCGAGCGCTGCAACCGCCTGCCGCGTCGGCCCTTAAGACCTGTGAAGCCCGCGCGGATCCGGGCTCCCGGGCCGCCGCGTGTGGTTTCGCTCACGCCGGGCGCACCGTCGGCCCTGAATTGAAGCGGCCGCCGGGCAACGCGCCCGGCGGCCAGATCCTGCAAGGAAGGGGATCGATCTCCCCGTCGGCTGTAGCCCTCGGGGCTACGGCTGAGCGGGGCAGGTCGCGCCGACGCGCTCCTCCGGGAACGGGCCGATACCGCCCGTCACCTCCTGGTAGATGAGGCAGTAACCAGAAGACGCCCCCGGGAGCAGGACTGCATTACGCAGATTCGGGTTCGCCGGGATGCGCTGGGCCTGGATCGTCACCTGGCCGCTCGAGAGGAACGCGGGCAGCTTCGTGCGGAGCGTCGCAACGCGCTGTGCGTTCTCGGTCGTGTCGTTCGAGATGCTCTGCTCCACCGCGTTCACGTTGAACGAGAGCATGTCGAGCGGCAGCGGGTTGTTGCCGAGCAGCAGGTTCGGATCGCGCAAGAGGTACGCGATGTTGTCTGCCAGCTGGACGCGAACCGGGGCGGGCACGGCCGCCAGCGGTACGCGGTTCCCACCGGCGTCGACCGTGAAGATCTCGTTCGTCACCGTGTCCCGGTAGTACGAGGGGATCGTCAGCGAGACGGGCGTCACGGGCGCCGTCGCACGGAAGTAGTTGTCCGTACCGTCGCCCTGCGACTCGTTCAGCGTGATCGTGATGCTCGCCGTGAGCTCGGGCAGCTGCGGGCAGTCGCCCGGCATCTGCGTCGGCTCCTTCTCGGCGATGCGCGCGACGATGCGCTCGATGAGCGCGTCGATCAGGTCGTCGTTGACGATCGTTGCCGACATCGTGGGCACGATCGGATCCTGGTTGAGTAGGTCCACCGCACCGACGGTGCCGAGGTTGAACACGGCGGGGAAGGGACCCGGGTTGGCCGGGGTCGTCTCGTCGGTCACCTCGGAGCCCGTGAGGATCGAGATCGCGCTCTCCATCGTGAAGGGCGTGAAGTCCGGGGCGCTGGGCGCGATGATCGCCGGCTCGCGGTTCGGATCGGGGTCGTTGGCGGGGGGCACGTTGGGCTTGGTCTGGCCCGGCTGCGCGCCACCGGCGCCGAGGGCCATGACCTCGATGCCGGCGCCGACGAGCTCGTTCACGGTCTGCTCGACGCCCGCGGCGTAGGCCGGCGAGAACGTCGCGGTCCCGACCGGCGGCACGGGCATCATGCCTGCGGCGCCGTAGCGGCCCGTCACGCCGTCGAACGCGGTGGCCGGCACGGAGCCCTCGGGGGTGCTCACCGTTGCGGCATCGGCGTTCGAGGCCGGGTCGGCCGGCTGGCCGTTCGAGTCGCGGAAGGGCGCGACCGTCGCGATGTCGCTCGCGAAGATGACCCAGCGCAGCGAGTTCGGGCGGAAGCCGACGCCGCCCTCGTTGCCGCTCGAGATGCAGGTCTGCACGCCGGCGCCGTTCTCGTCCTGGACGAGGAAGAGCGGCCGGTTTGCATCCTGCGGGTCCTGGCCGTTGGCGGCGTAGGTCACCGCCGGGACGTCCGTGAAGCTGCCTGCCACCGTGCCCTTTGCCGTGGGGCTGCAGGGCGGGCCGTTGTCGACGGTACCGTTTGCGAGGTTGCCGTCGATACCGGCACCGGTCGCCACCTGGTGCAGCATCTCGATCGCCGACTGGGGGTCCTGGCGCGGCGGCGTGCCCGCCGTCACGACGGGATTGCCGTTGTTGAGCGGGGTCGACTCGACCAGCGCCTGGGCGAAGTTCACACCGAAGCTCGGGTGGAGCTCACGCAAGAGCGGCATCTGGAGGAAGTAGGGACGCGCGCCGGCGTCGATCGTGCCCGGCTCGCCCTGGTAGGGGACCGTCGTGCCGCCGAAGTCCTCGTAGCGCACCACGGCGAAGGCGAGATCGATGATCACGTCCTGGGGGATCAGGCCGTTCTGCTTCGCCTCGTTGATCTTCGCGAGCAGGCGCGCCTGCGTGTCCGCGAAGATGCGCTGCGCGACGACGCTGCGGCTGCGGCTGTCGCCCTGCGGCACCTGCGGCAGGCCGGCCGTCATGCCGAACGGGCGGTTCATGAACTCCGAGTCGTCGATCGCGAAGACGACGTCGATCAGGCATTCCTGCTGCGTTTCCGGCGTGCACGGGAACTCGCACGGCGGCACCTCGATGGAGATCGAGTACGCCGGCGTGGTTGCCGAGGGGCTGGACGGTCCGGAGTCGCCGCAACCGCAGCCTGCGATCGTCAGGAACGCGAGTCCGATGACAAGGTGCTTGATTCTCATGATCCCGATCCTTCGAAGCCCTTCGCGGTACCGGACCTGACGTCCGGGCGGCCGGGCACCCCTCCTATGGCACATCCCAGGCCATGCCATGCCGAGGGGGTCGCGGAAGCAGCGAAGACAGCGTTAATCGTTGATTTCCAGGTAGTTGCGTAGGGCGTGCACAGATGGCCGGGTGCGATCAGGGCGTCATGCCCCGTTCACCCGGCGCATCAGATGTCGAGAACGGTGAACATCGCCGCGGGGGCGGCAGCGGGACCGGTCTCGGGGATGGGGGAGGCGTCGTGCCATGGGCTTCCCGGCTAGAAGTTGACCTCGACGCCGATGTGCGGGCCGATGATCCAGAGCCAGCGCTTCTCGCCGTCGTCGGCCGGGTTCTCGCGACCCACGTCCGTGTCCACGCCGTGGATGCCGACGCCGGCCCGGATGCGGAAGTTGCGGTTCACGAAGTAGCCGATGCCGGCCTCGGCGTAGACGCCGAAGCCCGAGTCGTCATCGTCGTAGCCGTCGGTGGTGAAGTACTCGGGGCCGAGCCCGACCCACCAGAAGAGACGCGAGTTCGTGGCGAACTGCCCCTCGTAGGTGATCTTCACGCCGAAGTGGTGCCAGTCGCCGCCGTCCTCGGCGGGGCCGAGCGCGGTGGCGCGATCGAACGTGCCGCTGTTCCAGCGGTAGAAGACGTCGAGACCCCAGCAGCCGCAGAAGGTGCGACCGAAGTCGACGCCCCAGTAGCCGCAGTTGTCACCGGGGTCATCGCCCTCGTAGACGACGAAGCCGCCGAGACCGCGGATGTGCCACATGCTCGTGCCTTCGGTGCACGGCAGGTTGCAGGAGCTGATCGGCGCCGGAGCCGCGGCGGGCGGACACGGTGCGCAGGGATCGGCGATGCTCGTCGACGGACCGACGAAGACCGGCGCGGGGGCGGTGGCGCCCGCGGGCGGCGGCGCCTGCAGGTCGCTGACGCTCAGGTCGGACGCCGGCGGCGGCGGCGGCGGCGGCGGGATGTCGTCGTTGAAGGTCGCCGGCACCGTCGTGGTGTAGGTCGGCGCGCGCGTCGTGTCGTAGCGCACGGGCACCACGGTGGGCGCCGAGGCCGCACGAATGGTGCCGCCCTGGTACGCCTGCTCGCGTGCGCTGGGTCCGGTCTCCCAGTCGCCGCGTCCGGCGTCGGCGATCGACTCCGGCACGTAGACAGGTGCTGCTGTCGTCCGCGCGGCGACGGGTGCGCTGCAACCGCCGACGGCCACGATCAGTGCAAGCGAGGCAACGAGGGGCAGTGCCACCCTCGCGCGAGCCATGGCTCGCGTCACAAGAACCTGCATGTCCATCTCCACCGTGAAGCCGGTCCCACCCGACAACACTCGTCCGTATGGCAAGAGCGTAGGGAGGCGAACCGCGATGAGCAAGGACGGCGCTGCGGTCGGATCGGACGCAAGCCACGGGCGAACAAGGCGTTAGACTGGCTTCTCGGCGTAAAGTCCCCTAACGCACGGCCCCCGGGCACGAGGCCGGAAGGGCCGTTTCCGTGAGCGATCCCATGGTGCGCTGGTCACAGGTCGTGCTTCCGCCCGGACAGGACCTCGTGGCGGTCACCCTGGAGCTCGATCCCGAGGCCGCCTTCGAGGCCTACCGCCACGGCATCTTCCCCTGGTTCGACGCGGGCATGCCCGTGCTCTGGTGGTCCCCCGAGCCGCGCACGGTGCTACCCCTAGATGAGCGGTTCCACGTCCCGCGGCGACTCGCACGCACCCTCCGCACGAGCGACGTCGAGATCCGCCTGGACAGCGCGTTCGAAGCCGTCATGCGCGGCTGCACGGAAGGCCGGCCCGACGGGTGCTGGATCCACGAGCAGATGGTCGCCTGCTACGTGGCGATGCACCGCGCCGGCCACGCCCACAGCCTGGAGGTCTGGCGCGAGGACCGGCTCGTCGGCGGGATCTACGGGGTGGCCTTCGGCGGCGGCTTTGCCGCCGAGTCGATGTTCCACCGCGAGCGCGACATGTCGAAGCTGGCGCTCGTGAAGCTCGTGGAGCACCTGCGTGGGCGCGGCTTCGAGCTGCTCGACGTGCAGTTCACGACGGAGCACCTGAAGCAGTTCGGCACGCTCGAGATGCCGCGCGACGCCTACCTCGAACGCGTTCGCGCCGTACGCGACCTGCCCGTCACCTGGTAACCGTTCTCGGCGTCAGCTGTTGCTGTTGCCGGCGCGGCGATCGGCGAGACGACGGCGGGCGCGGGCGGCGTCGACGGCCAGCTGCTTCGCGTCGAGGGCCTCGAGGCTCCCGATCACCGGCGTGCCCAGCACCTCCGCGAGGCGGCGCTGTTCGGCTTCGACGTCGAGTGCATCCAGCGACTCCACCTGCTCGGCGAGGATCGCGATCTCGTTGTCGGCCACGCGCACGACCCCACCCTGCAGGAAGAAGTGCTGCCCGTCCCCGCTCTCGGGGATCACGCGCAGCTCGCCGGCGCCGAGCGCGCCGACGAAGGGGGCGTGGTTGTGGAGGAACGCGACCTCGCCGTCGAAGGCGGGCACGACCACCGTCGTCGCCTCGCCTTCGAACGCCGCCCCCTCCGGGGTGATCACCGCGACCTTGAGCAGGTTGTCGCTCATCGGATCCTCGCGTTCCTCTCGTTCGTGCCCGCTAGGCGCCGGCCGCCATGGCCTCGGCGGCCGCGGCCGCCTCCTCGATCGCGCCCACGTACATGAAGGCGTTCTCCGGGAGGTGATCCCACTTGCCCTCGCAGATCTCCTTGAAGGAGCGCACCGTCTCGGCCAGCGGGACGTTCGAGCCGGCCTTGCCGGTGAACACCTCGGCCACGAAGAACGGCTGCGAGAGGAAGCGCTCGATGCGACGGGCGCGCCCCACGATCTGCTTGTCGGCCTCGCTCAGCTCCTCGACGCCGAGGATGGCGATGATGTCCTGCAGCTCCTTGTAGCGCTGCAGGATCCGCACGACCTCCTGGGCGACGGCGTAGTGCTCCTCGCCCACGTAGTTCGGGTCCATGATGCGCGAGCGCGACTCGAGCGGGTCGACAGCCGGATAGATGCCCTTCTCGGCGATCTTTCGCTCGAGCACCGTGAAGGCGTCGAGGTGGGAGAACGCCGTGGCGGGCGCCGGGTCCGTCAGGTCGTCAGCCGGCACATAGACCGCCTGGATCGACGTGATCGCGCCGTTCTTGGTCGAGGTGATGCGCTCCTGCATCTCGCCCATCTCGGTGGCGAGCGTGGGCTGGTACCCCACGGCCGACGGCATGCGGCCGAGCAGCGCCGACACCTCGGAGCCCGCCTGGGTGAAGCGGAAGACGTTGTCCACGAAGAGCAGCACGTCCGTGCCCTTGGTGTCGCGGAACGCCTCGGCGATGGTCAGCGCCGACAGGCCCACGCGCAGACGCGCGCCGGGGGGCTCGTTCATCTGGCCGAAGACCATGACGGTCTGGTCGAGCACCGACTTGCCGGTGTCGCCGATCATCGCCTCCTGCATCTCGAGCCAGAGGTCGTTGCCCTCACGCGTGCGCTCGCCGACGCCGGCGAACACCGAGTAGCCGGAGTGGAAGCGCGCGATACGCGCGATCAGCTCCTGGATGATGACCGTCTTGCCCACGCCGGCGCCGCCGAAGAGGCCCGTCTTGCCGCCGCGCACGTACGGGGTGAGCAGGTCGATGACCTTGATGCCCGTCTCGAAGATCTCGGTCTTGGGCTCGAGGTCGACGAAGTCCGGGGGCGGCTGGTGGATCGGCCGCTTCTCGGTCGCCGCGACGGGGCCGCGGTTGTCGATCGGGTCGCCGAGCAGGTTGAACACGCGACCCAGGGTCTCGTCGCCACAGGGCACGCTGACCGGCGCGCCGGTGTCGGTCGCCTCCTGCCCGCGCACGAGGCCGTCGGTCGAGCCGAGCGCCACGCAGCGGACGCGCCCGCCGCCCAGGTGCTGCTGCACCTCGCCGACCAGCCGCTCCTCGCCGTCACGGCGCTGGATCATGACCTCGACGGCGTTGTAGATCTTCGGGAGGCTCTCCTCCGCGAACTCGCAGTCGAAGGTCGAGCCGATGACCTGGGTGATCTTGCCGAGGGAAGACATTGGATGACTCCTGGGGTATCCGTTCCGGCGATGACGCGCGGCGCTACTCGAGCGCGGCGGCCCCGCCGATGATCTCGCTGAGCTCCGTGGTGATGAGCGTCTGACGGCTGCGGTTGTAGAGCATCGTCAGATCCTTGATCATCTCCACGGCGTTGTCGGTTGCGGCCTTCATGGCCACCATGCGCGCCGTCTGCTCGCTGACGGCGGCGTCGAGGAACGCCTGGAACACGTGCAGGCGCACGCTGCGCGGAAGCAGGTCGCGCAGGATCGAGGCCGCGTCGGGGTGGTAGAGGTAGTCGCGCCCCTCCTTGCCCTCGGGGGGCTCGAGCGGGAGCACCTTCTCGACGACCGCCTCCTGACGCGCCGCGGTGAGGAACTTGGTGTAGACGACGTGGAGCTCGTCGATCTCACCGGCCTCGTAGCGGTTCATGAAGTCGGTGGCGACCTCGTTGACCTCCTCGAAGGTCGGCTTGTCTTCGAAGTGCAGGTAGGTCTTGTCGATCGGGACCTTCTGGAAGCGCAGCACGGCGGCGGGCTTCTTGCCGGAGACCTCGAGCGTGAGGTCGAGGCCGCGATCCAGGATGCCCTGGCGTACCTGGGCCGTCTTCTTGACGATGTTCGTGTTGTAGCCGCCGCACAGCCCGCGGTTGCTGGCGATGGCCAGCACGGCGACGCGCTTGGGCTCGCGGGCCTCCAGCAGCGGGTGCTGGAACTCGCCCGCCGCTGACGAGAGCTCGTTGATCAACGCCGTGAGCTGGTCCGTGTACGGCCGGGCCCCGACGGCGCGATCGTTGGCGCGCTTGAACTTCGCCGTGGCGATCATCTGCATCGTCTTCGTGATCTTGGCGATGTTCTGGATCGACGAGCGACGCTTGAGGATGGCGCGGGGCTTGGCCATGGGTCGGGGTCTCGGCTCCTGGGGTCCTGGCTAGCGGGGGTCCGCGGCCTTACCGGCAATGAACGCCTCGGAGAACTCGCCGAGGATGCGCTTGAGCTCGGCCTCGACCTCGTCGGACATGACCGGGTTCTCGACCATGCTGTCGCGGAACGACGCGTGGTTCGCGTTCACGTACTGGAAGAGCTCTTCCTCGTACCGGCGCACGTCGGCGATCGCGACCTTGTCGAGGAAGCCGTTCGCGCCGGCGTAGATGATGAGCACCTGGTCGACCACGTGCAGCGGCTTGAACTGCGGCTGCTTGAGGATCTCCACCATGCGCTCACCGCGGTCGAGCTGCGCCTGGGTGGCGGCGTCGAGGTCCGTGCCGAGCTGCGCGAACGCCTCGAGCTCGCGGTAGGCCGCGAGGTTCAGGCGCAGGCCGCCGGCCACGGTCTTGTGCTTCATCGCCTTCACCTGCGCGGCACCGCCTACACGGCTGACCGAGATGCCGACGTCCACCGCGGGACGCACGTCCGCGCGGAACAGGTCGGGCTGCAGGTAGATCTGGCCGTCCGTGATCGAGATCACGTTCGTCGGGATGTACGCCGAGACCTCACCCTCCTGCGTCTCGATGATCGGCAGCGCGGTGAGCGAGCCGGCGCCGAGCTCGTCGGAGAGCTTGACGGCGCGCTCCAGCAGGCGGCTGTGCAGGTAGAAGACGTCACCGGGGTACGCCTCGCGACCGGGCGGGCGCCGCAGGAGCAGCGACAGCTGGCGGTAGGCGGCGGCCTGCTTCGACAGATCGTCGTAGACCACGAGCGTGTGCTTGTGGTCCTCGTACATGAAGTGCTCGGCCATCGTGCAGCCGGAGTACGGCGCGATGTACTGGAGCGGCGCCGGGTCGGCGGCGGACGCCACGATCACCGTCGTGTAGTCCATCGCGCCCGCACGCTCGAGGTCCGCGACCACGCCGGCGATCGTCGAGTCCTTCTGACCGACGGCGACGTAGAAGCAGAGCACGCCCGTGCCCTTCTGGTTGATGATCGTGTCGACCGCGATCGCCGTCTTGCCGGTCTTGCGGTCGCCGATGATGAGCTCGCGCTGGCCGCGGCCGATCGGCGTCATGGCGTCGATCGCCTTGATGCCGGTCTGGAGCGGCTCGTTCACGGGCTGGCGGCCGGCGATGCCGGGCGCGATCATCTCGAGCGCGCGCGTCGCGCTCGACTGGATCGGGCCCTTGCCGTCGAGCGGGTTGCCGAGCGGGTCGACCACGCGGCCGATGACGGCGTCGCCGACGGGCACCTCGAGCAGCGCGCCGGTGCGGCGCACGTTCATGCCCTCGCGCAGCTCCTTGTCGTCACCCAGGACGACGGCGCCGATGGAGCCCTCTTCCAGGTTGAAGACCTGGGCGCGAACGCCGTTCTCGAACTCGAGCATCTCGCCGGCGGCCGCCTTCTCGAGGCCGTAGATGCGGGCAATGCCGTCACCCACCTCGAGGATCGTGCCGACCTCGGCGATGTCGATCTTCGACTCGAACTCCTCGAGCTCCTTGCGGATGACCGAGGTGATCTCTTCAGGATTGAAGCGCATGGGTCTGCTTCCCTCTCTGGACGATGTTCTCGCGGAGCGCGACGAGCTTCCGGCGCGCGCTGCCGTCAATCACGCGATCGCCGACGCGGATGATCGCGCCGGCGACGATGTCGGGGTTCACCACGTGCTGGACCACCGGCTCGCCGCCGATGGCGGTCCGGATCTGGGCGGTCCAGTCGCGGAATTCGGACTCGGCCACGGGCACGGCCGTCGTCAGGGTCACCTGGATGCGGCCAAGCCGCTCGTCGAGCAGCTCGTCGAACGCCAGGGCGATCTCGGGCACGAGCGCCATGCGGCCGCGGCGCAGCAACAGGCGCAGGAAGTTCCGGAGCAGCGTCGGCACGGTACTCGTGAGCTTCTCGAGCGCCGCTTCGCGCTGGCTCACGGGGATCGTGGCCGAGAGGAAATAGCCGCGTAGCGAGGGGATCTCGAGCCAGGCGCGGCGCATCCGCGCGAGCCGTTCGTCGACGCCGCGCAGGTCCTCGTCCGTGCCGGCCGCGTCGACCGCCTCGAAGAGCGCCTTGGCGTAGACCATGGCGCCGGGGCTGGCGTGGGCCATCGACATCAGGCGCTGCCCCCGCCCTCGCGGGAGAACTGCGACACGACGTCGGCGACGATGGCCGCGTGGCCTTCGTCACTCAGCTCCTTGGAGATGATCCGGCGAGCCGCTTCGGTTGCGACGCCTGCGGCGTCGCGAACGATCGTGTCCCAGGCCTTTGCCGTGAGCTGGTCGATCTCACGCTTCGCGCGCTCGACGATCGCGTCCGACTCCTTCTGGGCGTCGGCCTGCATGCGCTGACGGATCTCGTCGGCGTCGCGACGTGCTTCCTCGGCGATCTCCTGCGCCTCTTCCTTGGCGTGCTGGATCTTCTCCTCGTACGCCGCGATCGTCTCCTGCGCCCTCTCGTTGGCCGCCTTGGCGTCGTCGAGCGCCTTGGCGATCGTCTCCTCGCGCTGCTTGAGCGCGTTCAGGATCGGCTTCCAGGCCGTCTTCGAGAGGAAGATCAGCAGGATGGCGAAGACAGCGATCGTGAGGATCACCGTCCAGAAGTCGACGTTCATCAGCGCGCCGGCACCGCCCTCGCCTTCGCCGGCGAACGCCGGTGCAGCGGTGGCTGCCAGCATGAAGAGCGCGAGCGAGAGGCTCGTCACGAGTCGCATGATCTGACTCCGCATCCAGTCCGTCGCCATGGCGACGGATACCCGTCGTCACCGGTTCAGAGACGTGGCCCGAGGCGCCGGTGCTCGGGTGGCGGCCCGCATCGAGCCGCCACCCGTCCCACCAAGGGCCGTGCGAGCAGCTAGCTCGCGATCATGCAGATGATGAGGGCGAAGAACGTGAAGCCCTCGATGAGCGCGGCCGAGATGATCATGGCCGTCTGCACCGCACCGCCGGCTTCCGGCTGACGGGCGATCGACTCAACGGCCTTCGCACCGATGGCCGAGATGCCCTTTGCGGCACCCATCGTCACCAGGGCGGCGCCGAGCGCCTTGCCGATGATGTCGAGGTTGAAGATCATCTCTGCCAGGGGCGTGCCCAGAACGAGATCCATGAGGCCCATGCTTGGGTTCTCCTTCAAAAGGGCGCGTGCTGCGCCGCGTCGTTTTCGGTGGGACTCCTCGGCCCGGTGGTTCGACCGCCTTAGTGGTGGTGAATCGCCGCGCCGATGAACAGGGTGAGCAGGAACGTGAAGATGTAGGCCTGCAGGAACGCCACGAAGAGCTCCAGCAGGCTGAAGGCGACGGATCCCAGCACGGCGGCGACCGTGATGCCGTACTGGAGGCCGCCGTTCGTGGCGGCCGTGATGGCGAAGCCGAGCAGCACCGCGAGCACGATGTGCCCGGCGGTCATGTTCGCGAACAGACGCACGGCGAGTGCGAAGGGCTTCACGAGGCCGGCGACGATCTCGAGCGGGATCATCAGGGGTGCGAGCGCGATGGGGGCGTGACCGAAGAAGTAGTTCTTCCAGTAGCCGCCGGCGCCCTGCTTGGCCATGCCGCCGAAGTGGATCAGGAAGAACCCGCAGATCGCGAGCCCCGCCGTGACGCCGAGGTTGCCCGTGGCCGTGCCGCCCCAGTGAGCAAGCGTGGCGTCCAACCCGCCGGCGCCCATCACGATCGCGCCCAGCGGGATCATGCCCAGCAGGTTCGCCATCAGGATGGTGAAGAAGAACGTCCAGAGGTAGGGGATGAACTGATCCGTGGCCGAGCCGAGCGCGGGACGCACGACCTGCTCGCGGATGAACTGCATCAGGGCTTCGAGGAAGTTGCGGAAGCCCTTGGGGACGATGCCCTTCTTGCTCGCTGCGATGGGAATGATGATCATCAGCAGGACCATCGAGACCAGCAGCATGAACATGTGGTTCGTGAACGCGAACCCGAATACGTCCTTGTCGACGAGCTCGTGCGGCAGGACGTGACTCAACGGGTCACCGGCGCCGGCAACTAGAATCGAGCTCGTGATGCCGTTGGCAGAGGCCCAGAGCGGCGTCATCGTTCGGCGGCTCCCTCGACGTGGTGGTCGCGTGCGGTTCGTTGCGTTCGTGCGTCGCTCGAACCGGTGCACGACCGGTCTCGAACGTGCGAGAAGCACCTAGTCGCGGGCGTCGGCGTCCTGGGGAGCCGCCTCGGCCGCTCCCTCGGAATCCACCCCGGATGACTCGGTGGACCCGGGATTTTGGCCGAACTCCTTCACGGCGACGAAGACTTCCAAACACAAAAGGGAGACGTAGTAGAGCGCCAACCACACCGCGAAAGGCAGGAGCCGAAACGGCTCCATGATCAGCACTACCAGGGATAGCGCCAGGGTCACGAGAAGGCGCGAGCCGATCCCCGCGTTCAGCGCGGTGATGCCCCGCGTCGGCCCCTCGACTGCGCGGTAGACGACGCGCACGACGCCCTGCCCGGCGAGCGCGCCGACGAAGCAGAGCGCGGCCGCCAGGCCGAGCCCGATCAGGCCGTCCGTGCCGTCCCAGGCCCACGCGGGCCAGGCCACCACGGCGAAGCAGCCGACCACGACGAGCAGCGCCCTGACGGCAAACCAGCCGAAGCCGTACTTCATGCGCCCGGTCCCTCCTGTCCGTCCGGTCCGCGCTTCGTGCCGAGTCGCATGGCCTGGCGGATCAAGAGCGTCATGGCCGCCGCCACGCCCAGCATGGCCAGGACGATGGTGAACCACGGCTCCGCGTCGAGCTTGTTGTCGAGCCAGCGGCCGCCCCACACGAAGGCCCCGACGATGATCGCGAACTCGATGCCGGCCGCGGCCAGGCCGCCCGCGCGGAACGCGGGATCCGCCTCGCGCTCGTGGGGGAGCGTGGGGCGCTTGTACGGCTTGAAGTCCTCGGACACGGCGGCTCCGGAAGCAGCCCGACCAGGGTAGTCCGCTGGCGCCGCGCTCCCGAGCCGGGCACGAGGGTCGTGGCGGCGCAGACGGCGCGTCGGCCGGAGGGGCCCCGTATCCTGCGCGTGTGAAGCCGCTCCCCGGAATCCTCCACCGCACCGCCGTCGGGCTGCTCGAGCTCCTGCTCTGCTCGATTCCGCCGCGCCTCTCGATGGAGGTGGCGGGCTGGCTCGCCATGCTGTGGTTCCACCTGAGCCGCGACCGGCGTCGGATCGCCTACGAGAACCTGCGCATCGCGTTCGGCGACGAGCTGCCCGAAGCGGAGCGCCGCCGGATCGCGCGGGAGTCCTTCCGGCACTTCGGCCGCTCCATGGGGACGCTGATCTCCGTCGACCGCCTGCACGCCACCCGGGGGGCGCCGGCGCGGCGGATCCACTACCACGGGGACGTGGACGTGGTCCGCGACATGGCCCGCCGCGGCGAGGGCGGGATGATGGTGAGCGCGCACTTCGGGCACTGGGAGGTCGGCTCGTACGCCATCCAGAGCCTGGGGATCCCGCTGCAGGTCGTGGCGCGCACCCTGGACGATCCCCAGCTGGACGCGTTCATCACGCGCCGCCGCGGCGGCGAGGAGCGCGTGATCCGCAAGCAGGGCGCGGTGCGCGGCATCATGCGGGCCGTCCGCAGTGGGCGCTGGATCGCGTTCCTCGCGGACCAGAACGCCGGGCGGCACGGGGTCTTCGTGCCCTTCTTCGGCGTGCCGGCCTCGACCGTGCCCGTGCCCGCCGTGCTCAACCGCCGGATCGGCATGCCGCTCGTCATGGCGTACTGCTTCGAGCGGCCCGGCACGCGCTTCCACTACGACATGCACTTCGAGCAGCTCGAGCCGGCCCCCGAGGGCCTCTCCGAGGACGAGCACATCCAGCACGTGATGCGGCGGGTCAACGCCGTCATCGAGCGCTGGGTCCGGCAGAGCCCCGAGCGCTACAACTGGTCGCATCGGCGCTGGAAGACGCGGCCGGTCGACGAGGAGCCCGGACCCCGAACACCGGCCTACGGTGCCAAGCGCCCGGCCCTCCGGCCCCGGGAGCGGGCCGCCCGGCGCGAAGCGGCAAATTCCGCCGCCGGCGGCGTCGCGCTCTGAGTCAGTCGGGGGAAAGCGCTAATCCTGCCGGCCGGGCGGGGCCGATGGGGAGGTACCCCGTTTCCCCGGCTCCGGTCCTGCAGGCGCTGACACCGTGAATCACAGGCTCAACCTCCTGTTCCTCGCTGCGGCCCTCGTGGCCCTTCTCGCCGCCCCCGTCGAAGCGGCGGGCATCGCGTACAAGGGCGAGGGCTATCGACTGCGGCTCCCGCGCGGCTTCCAGCGCGCCCCCTCCAGCCGCGGCAGCGAGCTCCAAGGCCGCATCCAGGCGCTCATGTCGGGATCCGGCCTGCCGCTCACGGGCGCGCCCAAGGCGCGCGTCTTCAGCCGCATCGGCACGGACATGCCGGCCACGCTGGTCGTGCTCCAGTTCCGCGTGCCGGAGGGCTCGGGGACGCTGGACGGCGACAGCTTCAACCCCGACCAGCTCCAGCGGGCCTGGGACGTCGCGGTGGGCGGCTCCGGCCGTGAGGCCGTGCGCGACGTGCGCAAGGAGAAGCTGAACGCGCTCCACACCGGCGTGAAGGCGACCCTGGTCGAGTCTCAGGGAGGCGGTGTCACCACCTCCGTGCGACTCGCCGTCACCGCGGCGCACGGCTACATCTACGTGCTGGCCTACGACGCGCCCAGCGGCACCGAGATCGAGCACGCCGACGCCTGGGAAGGCGTCCTCGGCGGCTTGCGCCTGGTGGCCCCCGGCCGCGACTGGGGCCTCTACATGAAGTACGGCGGGATCGTGGCCGGCTGCCTCGTCCTGCTCCTGGCGGGCTGGTGGCTCGTGCTGCGCCCGCGCCACGGCGAGCTCCACCCGGGTCGGGTCGGCAAGGCCGACACCCAGATCCGCAGCGTCGACGGGATCGGCACCTTCCAGCAGCACAGCACGGAGCAGGCGGCCGAAACGCCGTCCTTCCTCCGGCCGAAGGAGCTCACGAACCCGCTCGACATCGATCCGTTCGCGAGCGAGGACAGCGCGAAGCTCGATCCGCTCCCGGTGCCGAGCGTCGGCGAGGACTGGGATCCGGAGAACGATCCCGCCTTCGCCTTCCCCGAGGAAGACGACGTGCCGGCGCGTCCGCAGACGGACTACAACCAGGAGCTCGTGCCCCAGCACTCGTCGTGGCACGACAGCGGGAGCCCGGGGGCGACCCCCGCCGCGCCCCCGCCGCCCGCCCCCGAACCCGCCGCCGACGCGGAAGAGGACGGGGACATGGACGCCACCAAGATCACGCGCAACCTCGACGCCCTCTTCGGCGACTAGGCCCGCCTGACGCCCCGGTTCGCGCTTTTCCAGCGCGCTCTCGTACCATCTGCGGCGCATGGACACTGTGCCGCCCGCATCGGGGGCCCCCGCGGGGGACGACCCGGTCCCGCCGTTCGACCTGTCGCGGTTTCGCACGAAGCCCTTGGCCGGTCGCTCGCACCTCGTCGAGACCGAGCGCTTCGCGAAGGTCCTCGAGCCCGACGACAGCGCCCGGGCGCTGATCGCATCGCTGCCCGACTTCCTCGGGGCGAAGAACCTGCGCGCGCTGGCGCAGGCGATCGTGGACGCCCGCAGTCAGGGCGCGCCCGTCCTCTGGGGCATGGGCGGTCACGTCGTGAAGGTCGGGTTGGGCCCGCTCTTCGTCGACCTCCATCGGCGCGGCTATGTGCAGGGCATCGTGATGAACGGCGCCGCGGCCATCCACGATGCCGAGGTCGCGCTCGTCGGCAGCACGTCCGAGGACGTGGGCGGGGGCCTCTTCGACGGCACCTACGGCTCCGCCGAGGAGACGGGGACGCTGTTCGCCGCCGCCGCCCGCGCCGCCGTAGACGACGGCATCGGCTTCGGCACCGCCCTGGCCCGCGCGGTCGCCGCCGCCGGGCCGAAGAACCCCGAGCTCTCGATCCTCTGCTGCGCGGCCGAGACGGGCCTGCCGGTGACGGTGCACGTCGCCGTGGGGACCGACACGGTGCACATGCATCCCGAGTGCGACGGCGGCCATGTGGGCGCCGCGACCCACCGTGACTTCCTGCGCCTGGCCACGCTCGTCCAGGGCCTCGACGGCGGCGTGTACGTGAACGTCGGCAGCGCCGTCTTGCTGCCCGAGGTCTTCATGAAGGCCGTGGCGATCGCGCACAACGCGAACGCGGAGCCCGATGCCGAGCCCGCCCGCATCCGCATCACGACGGGCAACCTCGACATGCTGCGCCACTACCGGCCGCGTGTGAACGTGCTCGAGCGTCCCGCGGTGAGCGGCTACGACATCGCCGGCCAGCACGAGATGACGGTCCCGCTCCTGCGCATGGCCATCCTGGCCGCGGCGGAGGGCACGTCATGACGCGCGCGCTGCCCGAGGTCCTGGCGTCGCTCGGCAACCCGCGCGTCCTGGTGGTGGGGGACATCGCGGTCGACCGCTACAAGAGCGGTGCGGTCGAGCGCATCAGCCCCGAAGCGCCGATTCCGATCCTGCGCGTCGAGCACGAGCACGAAGGGCTCGGCTGCGCCGGCTCCGTCGCCTTGATCGCCGCCGTGCTCAACGCCGAGGTGACGCTCGTCGGGCTCGCGGGCGAGGACGCAGAGGGCGAGACGCTTCGGCGCCTCACCGACGAGGCCGGCATCGTGCTGCGGACGGTCAGCGAAGCCGGCCGTCGGACCAGCGTGAAGACGCGCTTCCTCGCGCACAGCCACACGACCCATCAGCAGGTGCTGCGCGTGGACCAGGAGTCCGCCCAGCCGCTCGCCCCGGAGACCCGCGAGGCCCTCCTCGCGATCGCCGACGACGCGATCCACGAGGTGGATGCGGTCCTGCTCAGCGATTACGGCAAGGGCTGCCTCACGCCCGAGGTGATCGCGCACCTGATCGCGGCCGCCCGCGCCCGCGGCCTGCCCGTGATCGTCGATCCCAAGGGCACCGACTTCTCGCGCTACCGCGGCGCGACGGCGATCACGCCCAACCGCCCCGAGACGCTCGGCGCCACGGGCATCGAGGTACGCACGCTCGACGACGCCGAGCGTGCCGCAACCGAGCTGGTGACCTCGCTGGACCTGGACTTCACCCTCGTCACGCTCGACCGCGAGGGCATCTACGTGCGCACCCGCGACGCCCCGGGCACGCATCTGCCCACCACGCCGCGCGAGGTCTTCGACGTGACCGGCGCCGGCGACATGGTGCTCGCCGCCCTGGCGACCGCCCTGGCGAGCCGCGCCACCCCCGAGGAGGCCGCCGGCCTCGCCAACGCCGCCGCCGGGATCGCGGTCGAGCGGATCGGCGTCGCGACGGTCACGCGCGGCGAGCTCGCGGCGCGCCTCGCGCTGTCCGCGGAGGGCGCGCAGACCAAGCAGATCGAGCTGCTGGAGGCGCGCGCCCTGGGGGATCGCCTGCGCGCGAAGGGCAAGCGCATCGCCTTCACGAACGGCTGCTTCGACATCCTGCACGCCGGCCACGTCGGCTTCCTGCAGGCGGCCAAGGCCAAAGGCGACGTGCTCGTCGTCGGCCTCAACTCCGATGCGAGCGTGAAGCGCCTGAAGGGACCCGAGCGTCCGATCCAGACCGCCGACGACCGCGTGCGCGTGCTCGCCGCGCTGGCCGCCGTCGACTACGTCGTCGTGTTCGAGGACGACACGCCGATCACGCTCATCGAGTCGCTGCTGCCGCATGCGTTGGTCAAGGGCGTCGACTGGAAGGACAAGGGCGTCGTGGGACGAGATGTGGTCGAGGCGAACGGCGGCGAGGTCGTGCTCGTCGACCTGCTCGAGGGGCGCAGCACGACCTCCGTCGTGGATCGCATCAAGGGCAGCTGACGCGCCGCTACTTCTTCGGCGCCTCGACCGCCTTGAGGACGCCGTTCATCGCCACGATCAGCTCGACCGGCTTCCACTTCAGCGGCTTCCACGGATCGTCGAGGGTGCCCTTCTTGTAGAGCTCGCCGAGCAGCTTCGCGAGCGCCTTGGGGCCCTTCTTCTTGTCGGAGCGGAAGACGGCCATCACGAAGGTCGTGGCCTGGGCGGAAACCGTGTCGACGCCCTTCAGCTCGTACGTGGCGCCACGCATGGCGATCGTCGTCGTCTCCGGGCGCTCGGCGGCGAGCCGGCGCTTCTCGGTGTAGTCGAACATCTCGCCCCAGGGGATGAGCGCCTCCTGATCCTGCAAGGCGCGCGCGGCGGCCAGCCGCCAGCTCGAGCCGATGTCGAGCGTCATCGTCCCCTTCGCCCGGTCTTCGTAGCGCAAGGCCTCGCCCAGGCCGCGTAGGCCCTGCAGGTACCACTCGCCGGGGCCGGTGATGCGCGGCCCGGCGGCTCGCGCGTACCGCGTGCGCGCCATCGCGCGCACGACCATGCCCTGCATCGTGACCATCTCGCCGAGCCACTCGTTGCGCGAGTCGGTGCTCGCCACGAAGGCGCGGTTGTATTTGTCGATCCAGAAGCCGGACGAGAGCACGAAGGGATCGCGGTAGCGCTTTCGGACGAGGTCCTTGCCGACCTTCACGTACGTCTCGCGGTCCCGGAACAGCACGATCGTGTTCACCACGTCGAGCGGCTTGCCCTTGCCGAGCCGCTTGACGACCCAGCGCTCGACGTCCGCGCAGCGCTTGAGCGCCCGCAGGGCCTCGTCGTACTTGAGGTCCGTGACGATCCGCCAGTTCCCCGCCTCCACCACGCGGCACTCGGACCAGACCGAGCGGAAGCGCAGGTACTCGTCGTCCCACTCGGGCGGGAACGTGACCTGTTCGGAGAGCTCGGGGCCGAGGATCTCGCGCACGACCTTCTCTTCCTCGTGGCCGTAGGTGCCCATCCACATGTAGCCGCTCTGCTGCATCGAGGAGACGAGCGGGCCGGCCACGCTGCCGTAGGCCTGCGCGCGCACGTTGATCGGGTAGTAGTCGAGCGGATCGATGCCGGCCGCTTCGAGCGTCTCGCCGAAGTGGAAGTAGTCGTCGCCCATGCGCTTGAGCACGCCGGTCAGCTTCTTGTCCCACGCCTTCTTGAGCGGGGCGCCCAGCTGCAGCTCCTCGATGCCCCACTTCTCGAGCGTCTGGGTCGCGAGCTCGTCGTCCGGGTCCGCCGACACGATGCGGTCCGCGAGGTACCAGGCCTGGCGCCGGTAGTCGGCCTTGAGCGCGGCCTCGAGCAGGGGCTTGAGCGTCTTGGCCTCCGCGCGCAGCAGGCGCTTGTAGCCCTCCTCCTTCATCCACGCCTTCTCCGCCGAAGCGGGCTGGGGCGCGAGGAGGAGCAGGAGGCAGAGAGCGAGGAGGGGCAGCAGCGGTCGAGTCATGCGCCCATCCTACGAAATGTGCGTCGGCGACCGCCCCCGTTCGCGCTCTGGATCTCGAGGGGGCGCGGCGCCGGGCTTCCGCCCGGTTTCCGCCCTCCCCGCGATGAAGGGAGCAGCTCATGACGCGATGCGTAGGGGCGCTGCTGATCGCCGCCGTCTTCCTGCTCGGCCTCGCCGCGTGCGGCGGGGGCGGCGGAGGCGATGCGGATGCCGGCGCCGGCTCGAAGGAATGGAACGAGATGCGATGGAACGAAGGCACGTGGGGCCCGTAGCGGCCGCCACAGGAGAAACCCGATGAATCACAAGCAGAGAATGCGCTGGTCGTTCGCCCCCGCGCTCGTCCTGGTCCTGGCCGTGTTCAGCGTGTCGGTGGCGGGTCCGGTAAACGTCCCCAACACCTTCGTACCCGGCGACGTCGCCGACGCCAATCAGGTGAATGCCAACTTCGCCGCGGTCGAGGCGGCGGTCAACGACAACGACACCCGGATCAGCGCGAACACCCAGGCTCTCGTGAACGGCCCCCGGGTCTGGGCAGAGCAGGATGCGAACTCCGGCGGCGTGAACGTCATCGACGCGGCCAGCAAGGAGATCAACTCCCTGTCCATCAACGCGCCGAGCAACGGCGTCCTTGTCATCTCGGGCGGCGTCTTCATCAACAACCAGGAGGCGGGGCAGCAGATCTTCCGGCTCATTCCCACGCTCGACGGCGTCGATGTCATGCCGGGCGGCTGGGTGCCCTATCTCGAGGCGGGTGCCGTCGGGGAGCCGGCCGATCCCCTGTATCTGCAGTACACCGTGGTCTCTCCGGTGACGGCTGGGCCGCACACGGTCGCGCAGACGCTCGACATGAACGGCAATGCGGACGCCGACTTCTTCCACAACAAGGAGCGGTTGATCGTGATGTTCTTCCCGAACGGCTCGATCACGAACACCAACACGCCCGCGCTGTTCGCGCCGGGGAGTGGGGGCAGCGACGACGGCGAATGACGCCGCAACGCCGCGCCGTCCGCTTGGCGCGCGCGCGCCCGGCTCAGCCGCCGCTGGGAGTGATGACGGGGTTGCGGGTGCGCTGGCTCGAGCGCTTCAGGAAGAGGATCGCGAACGCGGTGTCGAGGTGGGGGTGGCTGCTCATCCAGTTCCCCTCCGCGCCCTGCTTGGCGAGCAGGTAGTCCGCGCCTTCCTTGTACCAGTCGTACTTCCCCATGAAGCGGGCGCGCGCCAGGATCCCGGCGCGCTCCAGGCCGTAGAGGTAGTAATAGTGCCAGCCGCCGGTCGGCTCACCGGGGTTCTTCGTCACGTCGAAGTTGTCCTGCATCCACGCCATGGCGTCGCGGATCGCGCGGCGCGTGCGCATGCGGTCCTTCGGCTTGAAGCGACGTGAGCTCCACAGCTCGTCCTGGCAGATCGCGATGCTCGCCATGCCGGCGGTCGTCATGGCTGCGGTGACGGGGTTCTCGGGCCGGTAGCGGAAGCCGCGCGCTCGCGCGTTCTCGGTCCAAGCGATGCGGTAGTCGCCGCGCACCTCGTTGACGAGCAGCTTGACGGGACGCCCGGTTCGCTCCTGCACGCCGAGCAGCCAGTTGAGGGAGTCCATCCACACCTTGGGGGGGATCTTCAGCCCGCATCGGCTGGCGGCCCACAGACCCAGCAACGCGTACTGCGTGTTCGAGAGGTCGACGCCGCCCTCCGGGTAGCGCCAGTGCCCGTCCACCTGGTTGTCGATCAGGAACTTCACCGCCTTCTGCATCCACCGGCGGTCTTCCTTCGACATGCGCGACTGGCACGGGTCCTTGATGATCCGGTTGCCGTACTTGTCGGTCTTGAGCGCCTCGAGCTCCTCCAGCGGTGCGTAGCGGGCGTGGATCGCCATCAGCAGCACGGCCACGTCGTACGTCTTGATCAGCGGCTGCGCGCGCAAGTGGGTGAATGCGTTCCGGATCTGCGCGTCGTTCGGCTTCACGCCGCCCTTGAGGCAAGCCAGCGTGCAGAGGGCGGTCACGCCCATCCGGTGGGGGCGCAGGGCGTCGTCCGCCGCGGGCCAGCTCCCGTCCGAGCGCTGCTTGCCGAGCAGGTACTCCACGCCCCGGTCGACGGCGGCGTTCACCGCCTTGCGGAACGCCGGCGGGTACGGGTCGTTGATCTCCTCCTTGGGCTTCGGCTTCGGCGGATCCTTGGCCCAGGCCCCGGGCGCGAGGCACAGGAGGAGGAGCAGCATCGGCAGGCGGCGCACGCGCATGGCCAGAGAATACGCGAGCCGCGCTCCGGCCGGCGCGGCAGGCGGCGGGGCCGTGCCAATACAATCCGCCACCATGGCCGATTCGGAGCCCCGCCACCGCGCCGTCTTCCTCGACCGCGACGGCACGCTGATCCACGATCCGGGCTACCTCTCGAATCCCGAGGGCGTGCGCCTGCTGGACGGCGTGGCCGACGGCCTGCGTGCGCTCCAGGGGCTCGGCTTCGAGCTCGTGATCGTCACGAACCAGAGCGGGATCGCCCGCGGCAAGTACACAGTCGCGCAATACGAGGAGGTGGCCGCGCGCGTCCTCGAGCAGCTCGAGGCCGAGGGCGTCTCGATCCGCGCGTCGTACTTCTGCCCCTATCACCCCGACGGGGTGGTCGCCCCCTACGACGTCGAGCACGAGGACCGCAAGCCGAACGACGGCATGTGGCGCCGCGCGGCGACCGAGCATCCGCTGGACCTCGCCCGCTCGTACAGCATCGGCGACGGCGAGCGCGACGTGGTGGCCGGCAAGCGCGCGGGGACGCGCGCGGTGCTGCTCGCCGGCGGACGCGACAAGTGGCCGCTGCCCGTGAAGGGCCCGTTCGATCCCGACTTTGTCGCGCGCGACTTCCGTGAAGCCGTGCTCTGGATCCTGAAGGAGGAGCACGCGAAGCTGCCCGACGCGCCGGGCGGGACGCTGCTGGCATGAGCGGCGTGGGCAAGGTCACCACCGAGGCCGCGCTGGCCGAAGCGCTCGAGGCCGATCGCGCCGCGGGTCGACGGATCGTGTTCACCAACGGCGGATTCGACCTGCTGCACGTCGGCCACGTGCGCGCGCTCACGGCAGCCGCTGCACTCGGCGATGTGCTCGTCGTGGCGATCAACGACGACGCGAGCGTCGCGCGCGCCAAGGGCCCGGGCCGGCCCGTGGTGCCCGCCGCCGAGCGCGCCGAGGTCGTCGCGGCGCTGGCCCCCGTCGACCACGTGCTGGTGTTCGCCGACGACACGGTGGACCGGCTGCTCGAGACGCTGCGCCCGCACGTGCACGCCAAGGGGCGCGACTACGACGTGCCCACGCTGCCCGAGCGCGAGACGAACGAGCGCTTGGGCATCGAGATGGCCTTCGTCGGCGACGAGAAGGAGCGCGCGGCAACCGGCCTCGCGCGCCGCGTCGCGCGCCCGCGCCCGGACGCCGTTATGCGTCTGGACGACGTGAACCGCACGGGATACGTGCTGCGCGGGGCGCGCCGCCACCTCGCGCGCCACGGCTGGCTCGACGTCGCGAAGCTCGCGACCACCGACGAGGCCGAGCGCGTCGAGGGCACGACCAAGCGGTGGGTGAACCGCCTGCTGGTCGGCGGCATCCCGCTCTACGTGAAGGTGACGCGTCCCGCCGAGCGCGGGCGCAGCCCGATCGTCGAGCTGCAGAACCACCTGGCCCTGCGCGCCGTGGGCATCCGCGCGCCCGAGCCGTGGCTGGCCGCCGAGGGTCCCGTCGACGGGACCCAGACCGGCGTGCTCGTGACCCGCGAGGCACCCGGCGTGCGCCTCGACCACCTGCTGCGGGACGGCTATGCGTCGGCCTCGCCGGCCGAGCGCCTCGCCATGGCGCGGGGCGTTGGGGCCGCTGTGCGCGCGCTCCACACGGCGCGCTTCCTGCATCCCGACCTGCAGGCCTGGCACCTGCTCGTCGAGGGCTCGCCCGCGGACGGCCTCGACGCGATCACCTTCATCGACCTGCAGCGCGTGACGCGCGCCGGCGGGCGCATTCGCAAGGGCCAGGCCGCCGTCGGGCTCGCGGCCTTGACACTCTCTCTTCGCCCGTACGTCGACGCGCGGTTCGAGGCGGCGGCGATGCGCACCTACCTGGGCGGCAGCCTGCGTGCGGCCCGGCCGTGGATGGCGGCGATCGAGAAGCGCATGGAGCGCATTCGCGACCGCGGCACGTTCCGCGAGGTCGGCGGCTAGTGGGGGAGCGGCCTCCCAAGGACGGCGCGCTCGCAGGCGTTGCCGAGACGCTGGCGTTGCTCGACGCCGCGGGCATCCGCACGGCCGCCGACGTCCTCGAACGAAGCCGTTGCGTGCGCGATCTCGACGACCGCTCGAACCACGTGCTCGAGGTGGACGACCGCACGTGGTTCGTGAAGCGCACCAAGCGGCCCCGACGGCGCGACGCCCGGCCGCGCGAGGCGGCGACCCTCGAGCGGCTGGCGCAGCTCGAGGTGCCGACCGCGGCGCTCGCCTTCTGGGCCATGGACGCCACGCACGGCGCCGTGACCGGGACGGCCTCGCTCGATCCCGCGCGCCCGCTCGACGAGCTGCTCGAGGACGGCGTACTCGACGCCGCGACCCGCAGGAGGGTGCTGAAGGTCCTGGCGCGCACCGTCGCGCGGCTGCACGCGGCGGCCCTGCACCACAAGGACCTCTACCTCAACCACCTCTACCTCGACCCGGCCGATCCGGACCTGACGGTGCGCCTCATCGACGTCGAGCGCGTGGCGCGCCATCGCCGCGCCCTCGGTCGCTGGGTCGTGAAGGACCTCGCTGCGCTGCGCCACGCCGTGCCGGAGGGCACGATCACGGAAGGCGAGATGACCCGCTTCCTCGCGCGCTACCTGCGCGCGCGCGACCTGCCGCGCCGCGGCGTGCTGGCGGGGCTCGCGCGGCGCGTACGCACCAAGGCGCGCCGCATGGCGCGGCACATCCCGCGGACGCCTGTGGGCGACATCGTTGCGGGCCGTGACGCACCCGAAGGCGGGGCCGCGTGAAGCTCGGCGTGCTCCTCGACCGGGTGAAGGCGCCCGTCGGTGGCGCCGAGCGGCACACGCTCGCGCTGCTCGCGCAGGCGGCGCGCGAGGAGGGGGCGGCGCTGCTCGCCTCGCTCGACTGCGATTCGGAGCTCGTTCCGCCGGGCGTCACGCTGCTCACGATCGACGCGCCGCGCAGCCGGCCCGAGCGCGACGAGGCATTCGCTCGCGAAGGGGCGAAGCGCTTGCGCGAGGCGGGCGCCGACGTCGTGCTCGCGATTCGCCATGCGCTCGACTGCGACGTCTACTTCCCGCACGGCGGCCTGGTCGACGACGCGCGTGCGGCGAAGGACCGCGCCGCGGGCGGCGTCTCGTTCTGGACGCGCGTTGCGCGCGCCTTCAGCCGCAAGCATGCGTTCTTCCAGGAGGCCGAACGCGCGCTGCTCGGCCGGCCCGACGGACCGACGGTGATCGCCGTCTCGCACCTCCTCGCCGCCCGGATTGCGTCGCGCTACCCCGCGTCGAAGGAGCGCATCCGGACGGTCATCAACGGCGTCGATGGCGAGCACTTCGAGCGCAGCGCCTCGGCGCGCGCCGGCCAGGACCTCCGCAGTCGGCACGTCCAGGGCGACGCGCTGGTGCTGCTCCTGATGGCGCACCATCCCGTGCTCAAGGGCGTCGACACCGTGATCGAGGCGCTGGGGCGCACCGAGGTCGCCGACGACATCGACCGGCCCGTGCATCTGTTCGTCGTGGGCGGCCCGGTACCGCGCAAGGCCTGGAGCCGGGCGCGCTCGCTGGGTGTCGCGTCGCAGGTGCACGCGCTCGGTCAGCTCGACGATCCGCGCGTGGCGTACGCGGCGGCGGATGTCTTGGTGCACCCGACCTGGTACGACCCCTGCTCTCTCGTCTGCCTCGAGGCGCTCGCCATGGAGCTGCCCGTCATCACCACGCCGCGAAACGGCGTGCGCGACGTAATGGGCCAGCGCGGCGGCATCGTGATCGAGGAGCCCGGCAACCCCGAGGCGCTGGCCGTGGCGATCCGCGTGCTCGCCGATCCCGAGATGCGCGCCTTCAGCGCCGACGACGCCCGCTACCTCGCCATGAAGAACCGCGAAACAACCCGCCTCGATCGCGTGTTGGACATCTGTCGCAACACGCTCGATTGAGCGTCCATACGGGCTTCGCGGAACCCGGTCCTTCGCGTCTACTTGGGCCGTGGCTCGGGAACGCACCCTGCTCGTCGTCTCGTCGGACCCGGATGGGCCGGTCGTACGCCATCGCTACAAGGCCTACGAGGCCGCGCTGGCGGCGGCGGGGATCCAGCTCCAGCTCGGCCCGTGGCCCAAGCGGGCACGCGTCCGAAAGGCCACGCTCACGCGCGCCGAGAGCGCGGACGCCGTGATCGTCTCGTCGCGCCTCCTCAACCTGCGCGACGTGCGCG